>JANXWV010000099.1 GCA_025350965.1 Rhizobacter sp. | reverse complement strand
TGCGCGGCGTCGAGGCGGCGCCCGGTCAGCAACAGCCGCAGGGCCGCGCGGGTGTCGATGCGATCGGCGACGAACGGCGCGATCTGCGCCGGCGGCAGGCCGAGCGTGACCTCGGGCGTCGCGAACTTCGCGCTGGCGGCCGCGAGCACGATGTCGCAGGCCGCGGCCAGGCCGCAGCCGCCGCCGATCGCGCCGCCCTCGACCACCGCGATCGTCGCGACCGGGGCCGCGCACCATTGCTCGAGCAGCGCACCGAAGCGCCGGTTGCCGGTAGCGATCGGGTCGGCACCGTCGGCCGGTGCGGGCGTCGCCATCGACGCGCGAAAGCCGCTGAAATCGCCGCCGGCGCAGAACGTGCCGCCGGCACCGCGGATCACGAGGGCGCGCGCCTCGGGCAGCGAGTCGGCCAGGCGCAGCGCGTCGGCCAGGCCGGCGACCATCGCGTCGGTCAGCGCGTTGCGCGTGGCCGGCGCGTCCAGCGTCGCGAAGACGAAGGCGCCGCAAGTCTCGGTGCGGATCACGGTGCGGCGCTCAGCGCTTGCCTGGCAGGGTGTGCATGTACTTGGCGATGATGCTCAGCATCACCTCGTCGGCGCCCCCGGCGATCGAGGCGAGCCGCCCGTCGCGGTAGCTGCGCGAGACGCGGTTGTCCCAGGTGTAGCCCATGCCGCCCCAGTACTGCATGCAGCCGTCGGGCACGGTGCGCAGGAGGCGGCTGGACTTGAGCTTGGCCATCGAGGCCCATTCGGTCACGTCCTGGCCGGCGATGTATTTCTCGGTCGCCATGTAGACCAGCGCGCGCAGCGATTCGACCTCGGTCTTCAGTTCGGCGAGCTTGAAATGCACGACCTGGTTGTCGAGCACGCTCTTGCCGAAGATCTGGCGTTCGCGCGTGTATCGAATAGTCTCTTCGATGCAGTTCGTCAGGCCCTGGATCGCGTTCGCTGCGGCCCACAGGCGCTCCTCCTGGAACTGCATCATCTGGTAGGTAAAGCCCATGCCCTCCTGGCCGACGAGGTTGCGCTGCGGCACGCGCACGCCGTCGAAATGGATCAGCCCGGTGTCGCTCGCCATCATGCCGATCTTGCGGATCTTCTGCGCGCGTTCGACGCCGGGCGTGTTCATCGGCACCATGATCAGGCTCTTGTTCTTGTGCGCCGCGCCTTCCGAGGTGTTCGCCAGCACGCACATCCAGTCTGCCTGCAGGCTGTTGGTGATCCACATCTTGCCGCCGTTGATGACGTAGTCGCCGCCGTCCTTCTTCGCGGTCGTCTTGATGCTCGCCACATCCGAGCCCGCGCCGGGTTCCGACACGCCGATGCAGCCGACCGCGTCGCCGCTGATCGCCGGCGCGAGGAACTCGCGCCTCAGCTCGTCGGTGCCGAAGCGCGCGAGCGCGGGCGTGGCCATGTCGGTCTGCACGCCCACCGCCATCGGGATCGCACCGCAGTCGCAATGACCCAGCGCCTCGGCCATCGCGACCGAGTACGAGTAGTCGAGCGCCATGCCGCCGTAGTCGGTCGGCTTGGTCAGGCCGAGCAGGCCCAGGTCGCCGAGCTTCTTGAACAGCTCGTGCGCGGGGAAGGCCTCGGCCGCCTCCCACTCGTCGACATGCGGGTTGATCTCGTCTTCGATGAAGCGCTTCAGGGTGCGCTTGATCTCTTCGTGCTCGTGGGTGAATTGCATGGTTTCTCTCTCTGGTGAGCAAGGGTCAGGGGCGGGCCACGCCGAACTGCATCGGGTGCACGGTGCGGCGTGCGGCTTCGTCGCACAGCGTGAGCGCCATTGCCAGCACGCGGCGCGTGTCGCGCGGGTCGATCACGCCGTCGTCGAGCAGCAGGCCCGAGGTGTAGAAGGCGTGCATCTGGCGCTCGAAGGTCTGCGTGATGGCCGTGGTGAGTGCGGCGAGCTTGGCTTCGTCGACCGGCACGCCCTTGCGGGCCGCGCCTTCGCGCATCACGATCTCCATGGTGCCGGCGGCCTGCGCCGGGCCCATCACGGCGGTGCGCGCGTTCGGCCAACTGAAGGCGAAGCGCGGGTGGAAGCCGCGGCCGCACATGCCGTAGTTGCCGGCACCGAACGAGGCGCCGCAGTACACGGTGATCTGCGGCACCGTGGCGTTCGACAGCGCCTGGATCTGCTTCGAGCCGTGCTTGATCATGCCGGCGCGTTCGGCCTCGGTGCCGACGATGAAGCCGGTGGTGTTCTGCAGGTAGACGATCGGCAAGCCCGCCTGGCAGCACGCCTGGATGAAGTGCGTGACCTTGGTGCTGCCAGCCGGGTCGAGCGGCCCGTTGTTGGTAACGATGCCGATGCGGTGGCCGGCAATGGCCGCGAAGCCGCACACGGTGGCGGGCCCGAATTCGGGTTTGAAGTCGAGGAAGTCGGCATCGTCGGCAATGCGCGCAATCACATGGCGCATCTCGACCGGCTTCTTCGCATCGGGCGCGAACAGGCCGAGCAGGTGCTCGGCATCGAGGCGCGGCGCAGGGCCGTCGGGCCACGCGGCGCGCGGCTGCCAGCCGAGGGCCGCGACGAGCTCGCGGGCGATGCCCAGCGCGTGCGCGTCGTCGTCGGCCAGGTACTCGGCCAGGCCCGACACGCTGGCGTGCATCTCGGCACCGCCGAGCGCTTCTTCGGTGGCCACTTCGCCGGTGGCGGCCTTCAGCAGCGGCGGCCCGGCGAGGAAGGCGCGGGCGCGGTTGCGCACCATCACCACGTGGTCGGCCAGGCCGGTCATGTAGGCGCCGCCGGCGGTGGACGAGCCGTGCACCACGGCGATCACCGGCAGGCCCGCAGCCGAAAGGCGCGCCAGCATCCAGAACGCGCTGCCGCCGTGGATGAACTGCTCGACGCGGTACTTCAGCAGGTTGGCGCCGGCCGACTCCACCAGGTGCACGAACGGCAGCCGGTTCTCGAGCGCGATGTCTTGCGCGCGGCGCAGCTTCTCGATGCCCATCGGCTGCATGGCACCGGCGTCGATGCCGGCATCGTCGGCCACGACCATCACGCGCGTGCCGCTGACCACGCCGATGCCGGCGATCGAGCCGCCGCCAGGGACCGACTTCTCCGCGTCCGGCGTGTCCTGTTGATAGCCGGCCAGCGTGGACAGTTCGAGAAACGGCACGCCGGGGTCGAGCAGGCGCGCCACGCGCTCGCGCGGCAGCAACTGGCCGCGCTTGTCGAACAGCGGTTGCGCACGTGCGCTGGCGGCGCGGGTGCGCGCCTCGAGCGCGCGCAACTCCGCGATGAGCGCCACGCCGTGCGCGCGGTTCTCGGCGTACGCGGCGCTGCCGGTGTCGAGCGGGAGTTCGAGGCGCGGCATCGGTGTCAGCCTTCCAGCACCTTGGGTTTCGTCGCGAGGTGGAAGCCGTCGAACGCTGCGGTGCTGCCGCCGCTGCCGACCTCGGGCCACACGCGCTTGGCATTCGGCGCCGCACCATCGACGCGCAGACACGCGCCGGAGATGAACGCGGCGGCGGGCGACAGCAGGAAGACGATGGCCGCCGCCACTTCGCTCTCGGTGCCGAGCCGGCGCAGCGGCACGAGCTTGGGCAGGGCGCGGATCATCGTGCGCATCTCGGGCGGGTAGTTGTCCATGCCGCTCGATGCGATCCAGCCCGGCGCCACCGCGTTGACGCGGATCGGCGCCCATTCGAGCGCGGCTGTCTCGGTGAAGTTGAGCATGCCGGCGCGCGCCGCGCCCGAGTGGCCCATGCCGGGCATGCCGCCCCAGATGTCGGCAATGATGTTGACGATGGCGCCACCGCCTTGGCCGCGGCCCTTCTCGTCGACCTCGCCTGCCTCGTCTGTCGCCATCCACTGCGTGACGCATTCGCGCGCCATCAGGAAGCCGCCGGTCAGGTTGTTGCGCACCACCGCGTCCCAGCCCTTGGCGCTGATGCTCGCGAGCGGCGCCGGGTACTGGCCGCCGGCGTTGTTGACGAGCGCGTCGATGCGGCCGTGCGCTGTGAGCACGGCCTGCACGGTGGCGCGCACCGCATCTTCTTCGCGGATGTCGCACACGTGCGTGGTGGCGGTGCCGCCAGCGGCTGCGATCTCGGCCTGCACAGTGGCCAGCTTCTCAAGCTTGCGTCCGACGAGTGCCACGCGCGCGCCGAGTGCTGCGAGTTCGTGCGCCGTGCAGCGGCCGATGCCCGAGCCGCCGCCGGTGACGATGGCGACCTGACCCGTGAAGAGGCCGGAGGTGAAGACGGAGCGGTAGTTCATGGGTTCTCGCATCGACTCCCTCTCCCTTTGGGAGAGGGTGGGGGTGAGGGAAGGAGCGCCAGCGACGCGCGGTGCGCACACACCGCCCCCACCCTGACCCTCTCCCGGAGGGAGAGGGAACGACGCCAGAGGGGGCAGCGCGTGGGTGAGTGCAGCGTGCGCATCGAGGTTCAACGGGTATGGATGAACAGCGCCATCGCAGCGTCGGTCAGCTCGTCGAGCGAGGCAGCCTTCCTCGCGTCGAACCACTGCGCCGACCAGTTGAGCGCGCCGAAGATCAGCAGCCGCGCGAGGTGCACATCGCCCTTGAGTTCGCCGCTGCGAGCGAGCGCTTCGAGCACCGGGCGCCAGGCGGCTTCGTAGTCGCGCTGCAGCTTCGCGATGCGCGCGCGCTGGCGCGGGTTGAGCGAGCGCGATTCGTACAGCATCACGGGGATGAAGTCGCGCCCGCGGCCGTGCAGCGTGTCGAAGTGGGCGCGGATCAGGCGGCGCAGCACGGTGGTGCCCGCCGCACCTTGCGCATCGGCCATCTCGTCAGCCAATAGAACGGCGGCCTGGCGCGCCAGCGCCGTGCGCATGCCTTCTTCCATCACGGCGAACAGCAGCTCGCCTTTGCTCGCGAAGTGATAGAACGGCGAGCCCGCGTGCATGCCCACCGCGGCGGCGATGTCGCGCGTGGTGGTCGCTCCGAAGCCCTTGCGGCGGAACAGCTTCGCAGACGCCTTCAGCAGGGCCTGCCGGCGGTTGCCGTCGTCGCGCTCGTCGAGCGTCTTGGGTGGGCGGCCGCGCGGGCGCTTCGGCGCATTCGCAACCTCGGCGGCGCCAGCGGCACGTGCGGCGAGTGCAGCGTCCATCCGGCTCACCGCAGCCCCATCGAACGGGCGATCACTTCCTTCATGATCTCGTTGGTGCCGCCGTAGATGCGCTGCACGCGCGAGTCGGCGAACTGGCGTGCGATCGGGTACTCCCACATGAAGCCGTAGCCGCCGAAGAGCTGCAGGCATTCGTCGATCACCTTGCACTCGAGGTCGGTGGTCCAGAGCTTGGCCATCGACGCGGTGGCGGTGTCGAGCGCGCCATGCATCAGCAGCTCGATGCAGCGGTCGACGAACACGCGCGCGGCCTGCACCTGCGCCTGCAGGCCGGCGAGCGTGAAGCGCGTGTTCTGGAACGCGCCCACGCTCTGGCCGAACGCCTGCCGCTCCTTCACGTAAACGAGCGTGCGGTCGATCGCGATCTGGGCCGCGGCCACGGCGGCAATGGCGATCTGCAGCCGCTCCCACGGCAGCTCCTGCATCAGGCTCACGAAGCCGCTGTTCTCGGGCCCCAGCAGGTTGGCCAGCGGCACGCGCACGTTGCTGAAGAACAGCTCCGAGGTGTCCTGGGCCTTCAGGCCGAGCTTCTTCAGGCGCTTGCCCTTCTCGAAGCCGGGCATGCCGCGCTCGACGACCAGCAAGCTCGTGCCCTTGGCGCCGGCCTCGGGCGCGGTCTTGGCCACGACGATCACCACGTCGGCATGCCAGCCGTTGGTGATGAAGGTCTTGGAGCCGTTCAGCAGGTAGTGGTCGCCCTGCTTGATGGCGGTGGTCTTGATGCCCTGCAGGTCGGAGCCGGCGGCGGGCTCGCTCATCGCGATGGCGCCGATGAGTTCGCCGCTCGCGAACTTGGGCAGCCAGCGCTGCTTCTGCTCGTCGGTGCCGTAGCGAAGCAGGTAGGGTGCGACGATCTCGTTGTGCAGACCGAAGCCGATGCCGCTGGCGCCGGCGATGGTCAGCTCTTCCATCAGCACCACCGAGAACAGCTTGTCGGCACCGGCGCCGCCCAGGGCTTCGGGCATCGTGAGGCACAGCAGGCCATTCGCGCCGGCCTTGCGCCAGACTTCGCGGTCGACATAGCCTTGCTCTTCCCAGCCGGCGTGGAAGGGTGCAATCTCGCGGTCGATGAAGCGGCGCACCGTGTCGCGAAAGCCTTCGTGGTCGGCATTGAACAACGTGCGGGGGATCATGCGGGCCTCATTTATACAAAGCGGGTGATTGGCATAAACTCTATACTGAATCTGCCGCCAGCGTCACCCCGAGACATACCCCGAGACAACCCCCAAGACAAGTTCACGCAAGGAGACTCCCCATGCCCCACGCCTTCATCTTCGACGCCGTGCGCACGCCGCGCGGCAAGGGCAAGAAAGACGGCAGCCTGCACGAGGTCAAGCCCGTCGATCTGCTCGCCGGCCTGCTCGTGAAGCTGCAGCAGCGCCACGGCTTCGACCCCGCGCAACTCGACGACGTGGTGATGGGCGTGGTCTCGCCGGTGGGTGAGCAGGGCTCGGTGATCGCCAAGACGGCGGTGCTGAAGGCGGGCTGGGACTTCACCGTGAGCGGCGTGCAGATCAACCGCTTCTGCGCCTCCGGCCTGGAGGCGGTGAACCTGGCGGCGCAGAAGGTCGCGAGCGGCTGGGAAGACCTGGTGATCGCGGGTGGCGTGGAGAGCATGTCGCGCGTGCCGATCGGCTCCGACGGCGGCGCGTGGGCGCAAGACCCGCAGACGAACGCGCGCACCGGCTTCGTGCCGCAAGGCATCGGCGCCGACCTGATCGCAACACTCGCCGGCTGGGGCCGCGACGATGTGGATGCCTATGCGCTCACCTCGCAGCAGCGCGCCGCCAAGGCGCAGGCGGCGGGGCACTTCGACCGGTCGGTGCTGGCGGTGGAAGACGAGATCGGCCTCGCGATCCTCGAGCGCGACGAGTTCATCAAGCCGCGCACCACGCTCGAAGGCCTGGGCGCGCTGAAGGTGGCGTTCGCCGAGTTGGGTGCGATGGGCTTCGACGCGGTGGCGCTGGCGCGCTACCCGCAGGTCGAGCGCATCCACCATGTGCACACGGCGGGCAACTCGTCGGGCATCGTCGACGGCGCGGCTGCGGTGCTGATCGGCAGCGAGGCGAAGGGCAGGGCACTCGGCCTCGCGCCGCGCGGCCGCATCGTGGCCACGGCGCTCTCGGGCGCCGACCCGACCATCATGCTCACCGGCCCGATGCCGGCGGCACGCAAGGCGCTGGCGAAGGCCGGCCTCGGCATCGACGACATCGACCTGTTCGAAGTGAACGAAGCCTTCGCTGCCGTGCCGATGCGCTTCATGCAGGAGCTGGGCGTACCGCACGAGAAGGTCAACGTGAACGGCGGCGCCATCGCCATGGGCCACCCGCTCGGCGCCACCGGCGCCATGCTCGTCGGCACGCTGCTCGACGAACTGGAGCGCCGGCAACTGAAGCGCGGCCTGGTCACCCTGTGCGTGGGCGGCGGCATGGGCATCGCAACCATCATCGAGCGGGTGTGAGCATGGCAACGATCCACTACGAACTCGGCGCCGACGGCATTGCCACGCTCACCTTCGACGAGCCCGGCTCGCCCGTCAACACCATGACGCTGGCGTGGCAGAACGATCTGGCCGAAGCGGCCGAGCGGCTCGAGCACGACAAGGCGCAGGTCAAGGGCGTGTTGCTCGCGTCGGCCAAGAGCACCTTCTTTGCCGGCGCCGAGCTGAAGGGCGTGCTCCAGCTGACGGCCGACGATGCGAAGACGGGCTTCACGCGCATCGAGGCGCTCAAGCGCAGCTTCCGCCGCATCGAGACGCTGGGCCGGCCGGTCGTGGCGCTGCTGAATGGCGCGGCGCTCGGCGGCGGCTGGGAGCTGGCGCTGGTGGCGCATGCGCGCTTCGCCATCGACGACCGCAAGATCCAGTTCGGCACGCCCGAGGTTTCGCTCGGGCTGATGCCCGGCGCCACCGGCATCACGAAGACGGTGCGGCTGCTCGGCCTGGCGGCGGCGAACCCGTTGCTCATGGAAGGCAAGCTGTTCGGGCCCCGCGAAGGGCTCGAACTCGGGCTCGTCGACGGCCTGGCTGCGGATGCGGCCGGCCTGCGCGCACAGGCCCTGGCGTGGATCGCCGCCAACCCGAACGCGGTGCAGCCCTGGGACCGCAAGGACTACAAGATGCCCGGCGGCACGCCCAGCAACCCGAAGATCGCGCAGGGCCTGGTGGTGGCGCCGGCGCTGCTGGCGCAGAAGACGCGTGGGCTCTATCCGGCGGCACAGGCCATCCTGGAAGCGATGGTCGAAGGCGCGATGGTCGACTACGACACGGCCACCCGCATCGAGAGCCGCAAGCTCGCCAAGCTGATGGTCGGGCAGACGACGAAGAACATGGTCACGGCGTTCTTCTTCAACATGAACGCCATCCGCGCCGGCAAGTCGCGCCCGGCCGGTGTGCCGAAGTGGAAGCCCGCCAAGGTGGGTGTGCTCGGCGCCGGCATGATGGGCGCGGGCATTGCCCACGCCACCGCGTCGCGCGGCATGGCGGTGGTGCTGAAGGACGTGAGCCTCGACAAGGCGCGCGCCGGCTTCGAGGTGGTGCGCGGCATCACCGCACCGCGGGTCGCGAAAGGCCGGATGAACGAGGTTCAACAGGCTGAACTGCTAAACCGCATCACGCCCACGGCCGATGCGGCCGACCTGAAGGGCTGCGACCTCATCATCGAAGCGGTGTTCGAGCAGCGCGAGCTGAAGGCCGCGGTGACGAAGGAGGCCGAGCCGATGCTCGCGGCGGACGGCGTGTTCGCCTCCAACACCTCCACGCTGCCGATCTCCGGGCTGGCGCAGGCGAGCATGGCGAAGCAGAAGTTCATCGGCATCCACTTCTTCTCGCCCGTCCACAAGATGAAGCTGGTCGAGATCATCCGCGGCCACGACACCGACGACGAGACCGTGGCGCGGGCGTTCGACTTCGTGGTGGCGCTGGGCAAGACGCCGATCGTCGTGAACGACTCGCGCGGCTTCTTCACCAGCCGCGTGTTCGGCACCTTCGTGATGGAAGGCGCCACCATGCTGGCCGAAGGCATTGCGGCGCCGCTGGTCGAACATGCAGCGCTCGCGGCCGGCATGCCGGTTGGGCCGCTCGCGGTGCTCGACGAGACCTCGCTCGCGCTCTCGGTGCACGTGCTCGACCAGACGCGCGCCGACATGGCGGCTGCCGGCCAGCGCTTCGAGCCGGGGCGCGGCGAGTTGTTGGTGGAGCAGATGGTGAAGGAGTTCAAGCGCCCCGGCCGCGCCGGCGGTGGCGGCTTCTACGATTACCCGAAAGGCGAGCCGAAGCGGCTGTGGCCGGAGTTGAAGGCGCGGTTCGAGAAGCCCGGCGTGGCTGCCGACATCAACGAGTTGAAGCAGCGCCTGCTCTACCGCCAGTCCATCGAGACGGCGCGTTGCCTGGCCGAGGGCGTGCTCACGAGCACGATTGACGCGAACATCGGCTCGATCCTCGGCATCGGCTTCCCGGCCTGGGCCGGCGGGGCGATGCAGTTCATCGAGTCGGAAGGGCGCGAGCGCTTCTTCGCCAACGCGCACGCGCTGGCCGCGAAGCACGGCGAGCGCTTTGCCATCGCCCCGGCGGTGCGCGCGTGCATCGAGGCCTTGCCGCGCTGAACGGCGGCTGAGCAAAGCCAACGGCCCCGCGTGCGGGGCCCACATGCAAAAGGCCCCGCACGCGGGGCCTTCGTTCATGCGCGGGGAAGCGTCACTTCAACGTGAGGATCCACTGCACCAGCTGCTTCGCCTCGGCCTCGTTGACCTGCGGGTTCGCCGGCATCGGCAACACACCCCAGGCGCCACTGCCGCCCTTCATGACCTTGGCGGCGAGCTTGTCGACAGCGTCTTTCTGGCCCGCGTACTTGGCCGCCACGTCTTTGTAGGGCGGGCCGATCAGCTTCTTGTCGATGGCATGGCAGGCCATGCAGTTCTTCTTCTGCGCCAGCTCGGGGCTGGCAAACGCCGGCGTGGCCGCCAGGGCAGCGAAACAGGCAACGGAGGTCAAGGCAGCAGAAGCGAGTTTCATCGTGGTCTCGGGTGACAGCCGCAGTCGGCTACAGTGAGCTTAACGGATGGGTGCGCAAGCGGTTGACGGCGCTGTGTTCGGGGTCAGCCCCCCGCGCCGACCATGCCGCGCAACCCACCCTGGAGCCCGAACCATGGCCTTCGTCATCATCGGCCTGATCGTCATCGGCCTGCACTTCGCCGGCATCGGCCCCTCGGCGCACTGGAGCTGGCTGCTCACCGGCGACCTCTGGAAGTTCTGCGTTCCATTCTTGCTGGCGGTGGCCTGGTGGGCGTGGGCCGACATGTCGGGCCTGAACAAGCGCCGCGAGATCGAGAAGATGGAGGCTCGCAAGCAGAACCGCCGCAACGACAACCTTGCGGCGCTGGGGTTCGACCCGAAAGCGCGTCGCCGGGGGCGCAAGCGCTGATCGGG
>JANXWV010000037.1 GCA_025350965.1 Rhizobacter sp. | reverse complement strand
AATGCGCGCCTTCACGCGGTCGCGGTGCAGCACCGCGCGCATTTCCTGTTGCGACAGATAGAGGTCGGCCTGGCGGTCGTCTCGCACGACGAAGCCATGTCCGTCGCGGTGGCCTTGCACCGTGCCCTCCACTTCGGCCATCAATTCGGCGCCAATGGGGTTGGTATTTTTCAAAGTGTTTGTTTTGATGATATAGTCCAAGACTTCCTGAAATGCCCAGGTGGCGGAATTGGTAGACGCACTAGTTTCAGGTACTAGCGGGTAACTCCGTGGGGGTTCGAGTCCCTTCCTGGGCACCAAGATGTGGGGAACAGAATATGTGAAAGGCCAGCACTCGCGTGCTGGCCTTTTTGCTTTGTATTTGCAGCTCGTTCAAATCACGAACTTCTTCGCAAGCGCATCCGGCCGCATGTCGTCGTACTCTTCGAACGGCTGGTGAATCCACGGGCTGCTCGGCAGCAATTCGACGAAGTAATCCGGCGTGTATGTCGACACTCCCTTGGTCCAGATGACCGCCGAGCGCAGTTCGCTGATCGAGGGTATGCCACGCAGGCGTTCGACCACCGCCCTGAGCGTCACGCCCGAATCGGACAGATCGTCGACCAGCAGCACGCGCCCTGCCAGTTCACCCTTCGGCATCGTGATGTACTTCGCCAGATCCAGACGGCCTTGAATCGTGCCGGCCTCGGCTCGGTATGAGCTCGTCGACATGATCGCCAGCGGTTTGTCGAAGACACGGGACAGCACATCACCGGGCCGCATGCCCCCGCGTGCGAGGCACAGGATCTGATCGAAATCCCAACCCGAGCCGGCGATCTTGAGCGCGAGGCGCTCGATCAGCATGTGGTACTCGTCCCAGCTCACGTACAGGTGTTTGCCATCGTCGGTCAGCATGCGTGGTCCTCGAGCCTCAGAAATTGGGTGGTGGTGTCAGGCGAAAGCATATCCGCGGCCCTAGCCCTGGTACGGATGCCGCAAAAGGATCGTGTGCACGCGATCCGGGCCGGTCGAGACCATGTCGATTGGCCGCCCGATGAACGCTTGCACGCGCTCCAGATAGCGGCGCGCATTCAGCGGCAGCTTGTCCCATTCCGTCACGCCGAAGGTCGATTCGGTCCAGCCCGGGAAGGTGTCGTAGATCGGCACACAAGCGTCGATATCGTCTGCGTCCAGCGGAAGGATGTCGACGCGCTTCCCGCTGAGCTCGTAGCCGACGCAGACCTTGATCTCCGGCAGGCCGTCGAGCACATCCAGCTTCGTGATGCACACGCCCGAAATGCCGTTGATGATCATCGAGCGCTTGAGCAACGCCGCGTCGAGCCAGCCGCAACGGCGCGGCCGGCCGGTCACGGTGCCGCGCTCCTGGCCAATGGTCGAGAGGTGGTACCCCACGCTGCCGGGCTGATCCATGTCTAGCTCGGTCGGAAATGGCCCGCTGCCGACCCGTGTAGTGTAGGCCTTGGTGATGCCCAGGATGTAGTGCAGCAGGTCCGGGCCGACGCCGGCTCCCGCCGCCGCGTTGCCGGCGACGCAGTTGCTAGACGTGACATACGGATAGGTGCCGTGGTCGATGTCAAGCAGCGTACCCTGCGCACCTTCGAACAGGATGTTGGCGCCGTTCAGGTTCGCGTTGTGCAGCGTGTAGCCGACGTCGGCGAGCATCGGTTTGAGCTGTTCGGCGACCTTCATCGCCAAATCGAAGATCGGTTCAAACTCCAGCGGCTTGGACTTGAGGTAGCCGCTTAGCGCAAAGTTGTGCAACTCCAGCAACTCGCGCAGCTTCTTCGCGAAGCGATCCGGATGCTTGAGGTCCTGCACGCGCAGCGCACGGCGGGCAACCTTGTCTTCGTAAGCCGGACCGATCCCCTTGCCGGTGGTGCCGATCTTGCCGGCACCGCTGCTCTCGCGCAGTGCCTCGCGCGCCTTGTCGACCTCGACGTGAAACGGCAGGATCAGCGGGCATGACTCGCTGATGAACAGGCGCGAACGCACGTCCAGTCCGATCGCCTCGAGCCGCTCGATCTCGGCCAGCAGGTGTGTCGGATCGACGACCACGCCGTTGCCGATGTAGCAGGCGACGCCGTCGCGCATGATGCCCGAAGGGATCAGCTGCAGCGCCGTCTTCACGCCCTTGATCACTAACGTGTGGCCCGCGTTGTGGCCGCCCTGGAAGCGCACTACGGCCTGCGCATGGTCAGTCAGCCAGTCGACGACCTTGCCCTTGCCCTCGTCGCCCCACTGGGTGCCGACGACGACGACGTTGTGCCCGGCGGCGCTGTTCTTCTGTTGCATGTCAAAGGTGATCCAGATGATCGATTGCTGAAATGTCGAGACGGCGCGCGCTCAGAGCTCACGCACGGTCCATTCGGTGCCGACCAGCGAGAGCTCGCGGTCGCAGTCGTATTCCTGTGCCTCGTGTTCATGACCGGGCAAAACCCGCACCACGGTCTCGCCCTGCTCGCGCAGGCGGCGCACCCGGGCGCGCAGCGCGTCGTCCTCGACCCAGGGCGCGCGGATCGCGGCGTGCACGGCGTTCGCGGGCGCGCATGCGGCGAGTACCTTCAGGTCCAGGCTGAAGCCCACCGCCGGCCGGCTGCGGCCGAACACCGCACCGACTTCGTCGTATCGGCCACCGCGCGCCACCGCGTCGGGCGAGCCGCCGACGAAGGCCGCGAAGCGCGCACCGGTGTAGTAGTCGTTCGCGCCGATATCGGCAAGGTCGAAACCGACGGCGACGTCGGGGTGCGATTGCCCGATGTGCCGCGCCAGCCAGTGCAGGTCGTCGAGCGCCGCTTGCACCAGCGGACGAGCAGGCAGCTCACGGCGCGCGATGTCGACGATCTCGGCACTCCCGTACAAGCTCAGCAACGCCAGCAGGCCGTTGCGCGACTCGTCCGGGAAGCCGCGCGACAACTCGCGCAGCGCGGCCGAATCCTTCGCCGCCAGTGCCGCGTAGACCTCGCCGAGTCGATCGGCGCCGACCATCACGCCGGCCAGCACGCCGCGCACGATGCGCGCGTCGCCTAGGTCGAGCGTGAGCTTTGCCAGGCCCGCGGCGCGCAGGCAATCGAGCACCAGGTCCAGCACTTCAAGATCGGCCTCGAGGCCACCGTGGCCGTAGATCTCAGCGCCGAATTGCATCGGCTCGCGCGTCGAATGCAGGCCCGACGGACGCGCGTGCAGCACCGGCCCGCAGTAGCAAAGCCGCGTCACGCCGACGCGGTTCAGCAAATGCGCATCGATGCGCGCGACCTGCGGCGTGCTGTCGGCACGCACGCCCAGCGTGCGGCCGCTGAGCTGGTCGACGAGCTTGAAGGTCTTCAGATCGAGCGAATGGCTGGCACCGGTCAGCAGCGATTCGATGTGCTCGAGCAGCGGGGGCATCACCAGCTCGCAGCCGTAGCCGCGAGCCACGTCGATCAGCCCGCGACGCAGTTCTTCGATGTGGCGTGCCTGCGCAGGCAGCACGTCGGCAATGTGCTCGGGCAGCAGCCAAGCAGATGACATGGGAAAACGCCGGGGGTTAAAACGGAGATTGTACCGGCGTGTTCAGGACAGAAAGAACCACAGCATCGCGAGACCGGCCAGCATGCTGCCCAGGCCGATGAAACGAATCTGGCCATCGCTCATCTTCATCGCGCGCTCGAACACGCTGCGCCACCGCGTCGGGCTGATGAACGGCAGCACCCCTTCGATCACCAGCATCAGCGCGAACGCACCGAGCAGCAGATCGGACAGGCCGACGGGCGAGTCGCCCACAGACCCGCCTAGCGCTTCGCCGCGGGTGCGGGCGCGGGCGTCGGGCTGCCACGCATCGCCTTGAAGAACTCGCTGCCCGAGTCAACGACCATCACGTCGGACTTGTTGCGAAAGCTCGCCCGGTAGGCGCCCAGGCTGCGATAGAACTGCGCGAACTGCGGGTCGCGGCCGAAAGCCTCCGCGAACGTGGCCGATGCCTTGGCGTCACCCTCGCCTTGGATCTTCTGCGCGTCGCGGTAAGCCTCGGCAACGATGACCTCGCGCTGGCGATCCGCATCGGCGCGGATCTTCTCGCCTTCGGCGCCTCCGGTGGCGCGCAGCTGGTTCGCCACCTGCTGGCGCTCCGAGCGCATGCGGCTGTAGATCGAGTCGGTGATGTTGGCGACGAAGTCAACGCGCTTGATCCGTACGTCGAGGATCTCGATGCCGAAAGACTTGCCTTCGTCGGTCAGGCGCCCGCGCACGTCCTGCATGACTTTGTCGCGTCCGCCCGAGAGCACATCGCCCACCGTCCGCTTGGTTACTTCCTCGTTGAACGCCGCGTGCACGATCGGGCTCAGCCGGGTTTCCAGGCTGCGCATGTCGGCGCCGTTGTTGAGAATGAACTGGCGCGGGTCGGTGATGCGCCACTTGATCAGCCAGTCGATCACCAGGCTCTTCTTCTCGGCGGTGAAGATCGGACGCGTCTCGGGGCTGTCCATGGTTTGGATGCGGCGGTCGAGGAACACGACATTCTGGAGCGGTGGCGGCAGCTTCCAGTTGAGGCCCGGCTCCTGGATCACTTCCTTGATCTCGCCAAGCGCGTAGATGACGGCCACCTCGCGCTGGTCGACCACGAACAGGATCGACTTCAACCCCAGCAGCACCAGCAGCAAGCCGCCAACGAACAAAGCAATGCGATTCATGTTGTTCTTCTCCTAGCGCCCGTCGCGGTCGCGACCACGCTGGTTTTCACGCGAGCGCACGTCGGTGCTGCCCGTGGCCGGCACCTCGGTCGCGGGCGCAGGCGGCACGACGACCGCCGGCCCAGCCGCGGTCTGCTGCAAGAGCTTGTCCAGCGGCAGGTACAGCAGGTTCGAGTTGCTGCGGGTGTCGACCATCACCTTGCTGACGTTGGCGTAGACCTGCTGCATCGTGTCGATATACAGGCGGTCACGCGTCACGGTCGGCGCCTTCTGGTACTCGGTCAGCACGCTGGCGAAGCGCTGCGCATCGCCATCAGCCTCGGCGATCACACGAGACTTGTAACCCTCGGCCTGCTCGCGCAGACGCGCGGCCGTGCCCTGCGCCTTTGGGATCACGTCGCTGGCGTAGGCGAGGCCCTCCTTCTTCAGGCGATCACCGTCCTGACCGGCCTTCAGCGTGTCCTCGAACGCGGCCTGCACCTGTTCGGGCGGCTGCACGCTCTGCACGTTGACGTTGACGACGACGATGCCGGCCTTCAGGCGGTCCAACTGGCCTTGCACCGACTTCACCAGCCCGGCAGCGATCGCGTCGCGTTGCTCGTAGAGCACGGAGTCGATCTTGCTCTTGCCGACGATCTCGCGCACCGCCGATTCGGCGGCCAGCGTGACTGCCGTTTCCGGGTCGCGGTTCTCGAAAAGGAAGGCGCGCGCGTCCTTCAGCCGGTATTGCACAGTGAAGCGGATGTCGACGATGTTCTCGTCCTGCGTCAGCATCGACGAATCGCGCAACCCGGTCGCAGCAACCACCGCGTTGCGCCCGACGTCCGCGGTGCGCAGCTGCGTCACATTGACCGTCTCGTGTGCCTGGAACGGATAAGGCATGCGCCAATTGAACCCCGCGTCGACCGTGTGGCTGTATTTCCCGAACGAGGTCACCACCGCCTGCTGGCCGGCCTGGACGATGAAGCAGCCGCTGCCGAGCCAGATCAGGGCGACGACACCGGCGACCAGCCCGGCGCCGATGCCAGCACTCTTCATGTCGGGCTGGAAATTCGGGCCGTTGCCGCCGCCGTCTCCCGATCCGTTCGGACGCGAACTACTTCCCCTGCCACCGAAGAGGCCGCTGAGCTTGCGGTTGAAGTCGCGCCAGAGTTCATCAAGATCGGGCGGGCCGTCGCCGCGGCTATTCAGGATCGGGCCGTCAAAACGACGCCACACGCTGGGGCGCACGGGTCGGCCAGAAGAATCGGAAGTCGGATGGCTCATGGTCATGCGAGTGAATGCTGGGATCCGTCGGGTGGTGCGGCCACCGGGGCGTCTTCGAGGTCGTCCTCGTCCCAATCATGGACGAGGCGGATGTCATCTGGGGCCGGTGCGCCGAGGTTCAAGAAGCCCTCGAGCGTGCCCGCCACCGCTTCCGAGAGTATCGCGCGCAATGCGGCCATGCCCTCGCCGCTGCGCGCACTGACGAAAACGCGCGGCACACGCAGCTGGCCCTCGATCTCGAGCAGGTCGCGCAGCTCGCGCGGGCGCTGGGTTTCCTCGAGCCGGTCGAGCTTGTTGTAGACCAGTACCTGCGGGATGTCGCTCGCGCCGATCTCGACCAGCACGCGCTGCACCTCGGCCATCTGCTCGGCCAGCACGGTGCTGGCGCAATCAACGACGTGCAGCAGCAAATCGGCGTCATTCGCCTCCTGCAAGGTGGCCTCGAAGGCCTCGATCAGCTTGTGCGGCAGGTCGCGGATGAAACCTACCGTGTCGCTAAGCGACGCCGATCGCGTCGAGCCTTCCACGAAGAGCTGGCGCGTCGTTGTGTCCAACGTCGCGAACAGCTGATCCGCCGTGTAAGCGCGGGCGTTGACCAGCGCATTGAACAACGTCGACTTGCCCGCGTTGGTGTAGCCCACCAGCGAAACCCGAAAGGTCTGGTTACGCTCGCGCGAACGGCGCTGCGTGCTGCGCTGCTTTTTGACACGTTCGAGTTGCTTCTTCACGCCCTTAATGCGCTCGGCGATCATGCGCCGGTCGAGTTCGATCTGAGCCTCGCCGGGGCCCCCGCGCATGCCGATGCCACCGCTTTGGCGTTCGAGGTGGCTCCAGCGTCGCACGAGGCGCGTGGACAGATACTGCAGCCGTGCCAGCTCGACCTGCAGCTTGCCTTCATGGCTCTGAGCGCGCTCGCCGAAGATCTCGAGAATCAACATCGTGCGGTCAGCCACGGCGACACCCAGGTGCTGCTCGAGGTTGCGCTGCTGAGCGGGCGACAAGGCCTGATCGAAGAGCACTGCATCGGCGCGGTGGCCTTGCACCAGCGCCTTGATCTCGTCCGCCTTGCCCGAGCCGATGAACAGTGCAGCGTCAGGTGCCTTGCGGCGCGCAATGACGCGCGCCACGGCCACGTCACCGGCCGATTCGGCCAGCAGCGCCAACTCGTCGAGTGAAGCGTCAAACGGCTTGCCGCGCCCGAAGTCAACACCGACAAGAATGGCTCGCGCCATCCCTGATCTGGTGGCCGTGGCAGCGGAGTCCGCCGAACTCAAGGTGGGGAACGCGGATGGCGCGGCAGCCGGTTTCAGGTTGGCTGGCTTCAGGCGGGCTCGCTCGGTTCGGCGGCACTGAAGTTGACTGCACGGCCCGGAACGACAGTGGAGATCGCGTGCTTGTAGACCATCTGCGTGACCGTGTTGCGCAGGAGAACCACATACTGGTCAAAAGACTCGATGTGCCCCTGCAACTTGATGCCGTTGACCAGGTAGATCGAGACCGGAACGTGCTCCTTGCGCAGCAGGTTCAGAAATGGGTCTTGGAGAAGTTGCCCTTTGTTGCTCACGATATGCTCCGTGATGAAAGTTCAGAAGTTTTTACGTTAACACAGGCCCGCTGGCGCGAAGCCCAAACCGGGCCAATGCCCACAGGAATGCGGCGCCTACTTCTTCTCGTCGAACGGGTTGTGCGACGACCGCAATTCGATGCGCATCGGCGTGCCGGTCAACTTGAAATGCTCGCGAAAGCGCCCTTCGAGAAAGCGCTTGTAGGTCTCGCTGATGTGGTCCAGGGAGTTGCCGTGGATGACGATCAGCGGCGGGTTCATGCCGCCCTGGTGCGCATAGCGCAGCTTCGGGCGGAAGGCACCCGCCCGCTTCGGCGCCTGGTGCTCCACGGCATCCTGCAGCAAGCGCGTCAGCACCGGCGTGCTCATCTTGCGCATGGCCGATGCATGGGCGTCGGCAATCGCCTTCCAGACCGGCCCGAGGCCCTGGCGCTTGATGGCGGAGATGTGCAGCACCGGAGCGAACTTCAGGAATGCCAGGCGCTGCTCGATGGAACGTTGCAGCGTCTCTTTCTGGTAGCCGTCGACGGCGTCCCATTTGTTCACTGCAATCGCAACCGCGCGGCCGCTTTCCAGAATGTAGCCAGCGATGTGCGCGTCTTGATCGGTCACGCCCTGCGTGGCATCGAGCAGCAGCAGCACCACGTTCGCATCGGCGATCGCCTGAAGGGTCTTGACGACCGAGAACTTCTCGATCGCCTCGAACACCTTGCCGCGCCGGCGCAGGCCGGCCGTGTCGATGAGTTCGAACTTCTGGCCGTTGCGCTCGAAGGGGATCGTGATCGCGTCCCGCGTGGTGCCGGGCTGATCGAACGCGACCAGGCGCTCTTCGCCGAGCCAGGTGTTGATCAGCGTCGACTTGCCGACATTCGGCCGCCCGGCCACTGCCAGCCGGATGGGCTTGTCGGCGTTGGCCCCAGCATCTTCGGCGTCTTCATCGAACTCGAACGGTGCAAGCGCCGCATCGAGCAGGCTGCGAATGCCCTGGCCATGCGCCGACGAGATCGGGTGCGGCTCGCCCAGGCCGAGTTCGAAGAACTCTGCGAGTAGCGGCGACTCCTGCATGCCCTCGGCCTTGTTGACGGCAAGGATCACCTTCTTGCCCACGGTGCGCAGGTAGCGCGCGATGTCGTGGTCCTGCCCCGACACGCCGGAGCGCACATCGACGACAAAGATCACCGCGTCGGCCTCGGCCACGGCCTGGCGCGTCTGCTTGGCCATTTCCTTGACGATGCCGGTGGTGCTGTCGGGCTCGAAGCCCCCGGTGTCGACGACGATGAACTCACGGTCGCCGAGCCGGCCATCACCATAGTGCCGGTCGCGCGTCAGGCCCGCGAAGTCGGCCACGATGGCGTCACGGCTTTTCGTCATTCGGTTGAACAGCGTGGACTTGCCGACGTTCGGCCGGCCGACCACCGCAATCACCGGCTTCATTGCGCTGGATTCATGATCAAGTCACTGGGGGCGAAATGCGAACAGGCCGCCGTTGCGGGTGACGATCAGCATCGTGCTGCCCGAGACCACCGGCGCCGCGACGATGGCGCTGCCGTCGGTCGGCAGCCGCAATTGCGCTTCGCCGGTTTCGCGCGCCAGCCAGTGCACGGTGCCGTCGGCGTCGCCGAAGACCACGGTCTTGCCGGTGACGAGTGGCGAACTGAGGCCTCGGTATTGCAACTTGTCGGAGGTCCAGGCCACGTCGCCGCTGCCGGCACGCCATGCGGTCAGGCGGTCGGACGCATCGGCAGCGAACACGAACTGCTCATCGGCCGCCACGCCGTCGGTGCCACCCACGGTCTTGCTCCATTGCAACACGCCGCGCTCCGCGTTCACGCAGCCGACCGCCGCCTGGAACGAGCGCGCGCACACCACGTCACCCACGCGAGCCGCCGGGCCCACGAGGTCGGCGAGGCGCTCGATCTCGTTCGCGCCACGCGGCGATCCGACCGTCACTTCCCAACGCACCGTGCCGCGCAGCGGGTCGAGGCCGGCCATGCGCGGGCCTTGGCCAACGACGAGCGTGTCCTTGAACGCAGCCAGCACGCCGCCCTGTGCCAGCGTCAGCGCATCGCCAGGGCGCTGCAAGGCCCAGAGCTTGCGACCGTCGATGGCGTCGAAGGCCTGCACCGCGCGGTCCACGCCGAGTACGAATACGCGTTCACCCGCCACGAGCGGGGCGGTCGTCACGCGCGCCGGCAAGGCCTTGCGCCACTTCACCGTGCCTTGCTCGAACACCACCAGTTCGCCGGCGCGTGTGACGACCGCGGCAAAGCGGCCGTCGCTGCCGACGCCGGCAGCGAGCTTCGCACCTGCTTGGCCGCGCCAGACTTCGCGGCCCGTTTGTGCGTCGACCGCGAGAACCGTGCCATCGCCGCCGGCCACGGTGAACACGCCGGGCGTGACGGTGACTGCCAGCGGGAACTGCACGCCTTCGATGCGCTGGCTCCAGGCCAGGCTGCCGGCGATCTTGGGTGTGAGCGCATCGAGCGGCTGGGGCTTCGGTTTGGTGGCCGAGCAGCCCGCCGCGAGCACGGCCACGACAGCGACCATGAGCAACGCCAGACCGCGTGCCGAGCCGAACATGCGCGCGATCACTTGGCCACCTCGGCGACCTTGCTCACGTCGTTCGGTGCAGCGCCGAGCGCCGTCAGCTTGGCTTCGATCAGCCGCCGGTACTCGACCTTGCTGTCCATGGCGAGCCAGGCCTTGTTGTAGGCCGCCTTGGCGTCGTCGGCCTTGCCTTGCGCCAACAGCACGTCGCCGCGTCGGTCGGCCACGAGGGCGGCGAACTCGGGGGCGCTGGCGCCGTCGAGCTGCTTCAAAGCATCGTCGAACTTCTTCTGGTCCAGCAGCACGCCGGCAGCGCGCAGGCGCGCCACCGTCTGGTACTCGGTCTCGGCCGCGTTGGAGCCGACCCAAGCGAGCGTCTCGAGCGAGGCGTCGGCCTGCCCCTTGTCGAACTGCACCTTGGCCGCCAGAAGGCCGCCTTGCTGCGTGAACGCGGTGCGGGGGAAGCGCTCCTTCAAGTCGCCGAAGATGCGGCCGGCTTGGTCGGCATCACCGGCTTGCGCGGCCTTGTCGAGTTGGTCAAACATGGCGCCCGCCTTGACCGCCTGGTCACGCTGCCAGTAGTTCCAGCCGTTCCATGCGGCATAGGCGGCAAGCACCGCGATGAGCAGCCACGTGACGAGGTTGCCGTATTGCTTCCAGAAGGTCTTCAGCTGGTCGAGCTGTTCCTGTTCTTCAAGGTCGAGATGGGTGGCCATGGGGCGAGTGATTCCGCAGGTGCTTCGTTAGGAGGCGAGATTATGCGTTGCGCAGTTCAGCGGCCCACTCAGCGGCGCGAGCCAGGGGCAGGCTGCGTTGCGGTGCGTCGGCGACGCGCAGGTTCTTGATGGCGACTTCGCCGCGCGCCAGTTCCGCATCGCCGAAAATCAGCGCGTGTCGGGCACCGCTCGCATCGGCGCGCTTGAACTGCGTCTTGATGCTGCCCCAGCCGTCGCTGCCGGCGCCGTGCATGAACACCGTCAAGCCCGCGGCACGAAGTGCTTCGCATAAGACCATCGCCGCCGACATGGCCGCGGCTGACGGCACCACGGCGTACACATCCAGCAGCGGCGCCGGCATCGGCGCGGCCACGGCTTCCAGCAACAGCAGCATGCGCTCGATGCCCATGCCCCAACCAACTGCCGGCGTGGGCTTGCCACCAAGCTGCTCGAACAACCCGTCGTAGCGCCCGCCCCCGCACACGGTGCCCTGCGAACCGAGCAGGTCAGTCACGAACTCGAACACGGTCAAGTTGTAGTAGTCCATGCCACGCACCAGACGCGGGTTGTTGCGGTACGCGACGCCGGCAGCGTCGAGCACGGTGCGCACGCCGTTCAGGTGCGCGAGCGACGCTTCGCCCAAATGGTCCACCAACTTCGGTGCGGCTTCGATCAGCGCCTGCATCGAGGGGTTCTTGCTGTCGAGAATGCGCAGCGGGTTGGTGAGCAGGCGGCGTTTCGAGTCATCGTCGAGTGCCTCGGCATGGTCGTTGAAGTACACGACCAGTGCTGCGCGGTGAGCGGCGCGTTCGGGCGGCTGGCCGAGGCTGTTGATCTCGAGCCGCACGTCGCGGCCCTCGACGAACCCGAGGTCTCGGCACAGCGCGCGGCACATCAGGATCTGTTCGGCGTCCACATCGGGGCCAACGTGGCCGAGCGCTTCCACATCGATCTGGTGGAACTGTCGGTAGCGGCCCTTTTGCGGCCGCTCATGGCGGAACACCGCCACCTGCGACCAGATCCGCAGCGGCCCGTTGTAGAGCGCGTTGTGCTCGATCATGGCGCGCACGATGCCGGCGGTGGCCTCGGGGCGCAGCGTGAGCTTGTCGCCGTTCATCGCGTCTTCGAACGAGTACATCTCCTTCTCGACGATGTCGGTCACCTCGCCCAGCCCGCGCACGAACAGCGCGGTCGGCTCGACGATGGGCGTGCGCACATTGGCATAGCCATAGCGCGCCATCAACGCGCGCACCTTGGTTTCGAACCACTCCCACCGTACTGAGTCGGGCGGCAGGATGTCGTTCATGCCTTTGACGGCGCGCAGGTGTTCAGCCATGTCGGAAGTTCGAGGAAAAGAAAAAGCCATTCACCGCGTGAAGCAATTGATTGAAGTCTCAGGCCGCAACGCTCCCGTAGCGCTTTTCGATATAGCGCTCCACCAGCGCATGGAACTCGGCGGCGATGTTGTCGCCGCGCAGCGTGAGGGCCTTCTCGCCGTCGATGAACACCGGCGCGGCCGGCGCCTCGCCGGTCCCGGGCAGGCTGATACCGATGTCGGCGTGCTTGCTTTCGCCCGGGCCGTTGACGATGCAGCCCATCACCGCGCCCTTCATCTTCTCGACACCGGGGTAACGCGTCTTCCACACCGGCATCTGCGCGCGCAGGTGGTCGTCGATCTCCTTCGCGAGCACCTGGAAGGTGGTGCTCGTGGTGCGGCCACAACCGGGGCACGCGGTGACGCTGGGGTTGAACGAGCGCAGGCCGAGCGATTGCAGGATCTCGAGCGCCACCACCACCTCTTGCGTGCGCGCCTCGCCCGGCTGCGGCGTGAGCGATACGCGGATCGTGTCGCCGATGCCCTCTTGCAGCAGCACAGCCAGCGCGGTGGCCGAAGCGACCGTGCCCTTGGTGCCCATGCCGGCTTCGGTCAGGCCGAGGTGCAGCGCGTAATCGCAGCGCTTTGCCAACGCGCGGTAGACGCTGATCAGGTCTTGCACACCACTCATCTTGCACGACAGGATGATGCGGTCGGCATTCAGACCGATGGCTTCGGCGCGCCGCGCCGATTGCACCGCCGACGTGATGATCGCGCGGTACATGATCTGCTGTGGCTCGAACGGCTCGGGGAGCAACGCGTTGTCGTCCATCATCTGCGTCAGCAGTTCCTGGTCGAGGCTGCCCCAGTTCACGCCAATGCGCACCGCCTTGTCGTACTTCGCAGCCACTTCGACCATCTGCGCGAATTGCTTGTCGTGCTTGTCGCCCTTGCCCACGTTGCCGGGGTTGATTCGGTACTTGCTCAGCGCCTCGGCACACGCTGGGTGGTCAGTGAGCAGGCGGTGGCCGTTGTAGTGGAAGTCGCCGATCAGCGGCACGTCGATGCCCATGCGGTCGAGTTGCTCGCGGATGTACGGCACCGCCGCCGCAGCCTCGGGGGTGTTGACGGTGATGCGCACCATCTCGGAGCCGGCAATCGCCAGTTCCTTGATCTGGATGGCCGTGCCGATGGCGTCGACCGTGTCGGTGTTCGTCATGGCTTGCACGCGCACCGGTGCGTCCCCGCCGACGGTGACGGTGCGTGAGCCCCAACGAACCGGCACCTGGCGCGACACGCGCGGTGCCGGACGCGCGGGTTCGATGAAGTCGTCGAGGGCTGGGGAGTTCTGGTGCAGGGCGTTCATGGGTCGGCCTACTTGAGTTCGAGGCGGGCGATGTTGTCCCGCGTGAATGGGGCCAGCGCCACCGGCTGGCCACGGAACGAGAGCTGGGTGCCGCTCGCGTTGCCGATTCTCACCTTCATAGGCAAGGCGCCGTCGAGTGGCACGTTCTCACCGGGTTGGAGCAGGCGCGACAGCACGGCCTGGCCCGAAGCATCGGTGATCTCGATCCACGATGACGCTGTGGCGCGCACCTCGACCAGCCTGGCTGCCGAAGCGTCCGGCACTGGCTCGTTGGCCACCAGCGGCACAACGGCCGCCGGCTCGGACGCGGCAGCCAGCGGCGGCGCAGCGGTTTCCACCGCCGCCATGGGCATCGATGCCGGCGTTGCTGGCATTGTTGCCGGCACCGTGGCAGTGGCCTTGACGTCTGACGCCTTGGGAGCGAACGACCAGCCCACGGGAAGGAAGTACACCACCGCAGTGCCGACGACCAACAGTGCGGCGAGCCAGAGCGCAGGCGTGGCCACGCTCGCCCACTCTCGGGGAACGAGCCGTCCCGGACGGTCAGCGAACGGCGTGTTCAGGCCTTCGCTGACCTGCTCCAGCCGATGGCTGAGTGCCGGTGGCAGCAGCGCGAGGACCGGTGCGGCATCCACCTTCAGCGTGCGGCACACGGTCTGCGCGAGCGCGCGCGTGAACGTGGCGTCGGGGAGCTGGTCGAACTGGTCGGACTCGAGCAGCTCGAGCTTGCGCTGCGTGACCTTGATGCTGGCCGCGAGGGCGCCGATGTGCAGGCCTTGGGCCTGGCGCGCCTTGCGCAACAGCCCCCCGGCCGTGGTCGGCAACGGGCCGGAACCTGGCATGGCGGCGGCAGGCGCCGAGCTCGTCACGTCACTCATCGAATCGGCCCTGGTTGAAGTCGGTGGTTTCGCGCGCATCCGGGAAGCGCCGGCGCAACTGGTCACCGAAATTGTCGACACCGCTGCGGTTGCCCAGGCGGTTCTCGATTCGCGCGGCCAGCCACAGCGTCTGGGCACTGGCGATGGCCGGCACGCTGTTGACGCGGCGGACGAAGAACCGGGCACGCTCGAAATCACCGCGCCGGTACAGCACCTCGGAGAGGTTGACCGCAGTCGACGGGTTCGAGGGATCCATCTCGTACGAGCGCACGAGCGACGCTTCGGATTCGGCCAGCTGCCCCGCAAACGCCAAGCACACACCCTTGGTCAACAGCGTGCGCGACGCATCGGCATAACGCGGCACCGCGAGCGCCTGGTCGAAGAGTGCGGTCGATTCGGGGTAGCGCTTCTTCTGGCACAAGAAGTAGCCGAAGTTCTGCATCGTGTCGGCGTCGCGCGGGTTCAATTGCAGGGCGCGGCGGAAGCTCTCTTCGGCCAGCCGGTCATCGCCCAGGTTGGCGTAGATCAGGCCGCGCAGGTTGAACGCCTCGGAGATCGTGGGGTCGGCGCCGATGGCGAGCTTGATCTGGTCCAGCGCGGTCGTCATCTGCCCGCGCCCGAAGTAAGCCGCTGCCAGCTCCATGCGAACGCGTGCGCGCTTGCTCGCGTCGGGCTCGTCAGACGCTGTCACGCGGTCCTTGCTGTCACCGGTGAACTCGGGCGCGAGCGGCCGTGCGCAGCCGGCCAACAAACCCGCCAAGGCCGCTGCGAGCAGTGCGCAAAGCACGCCCGAGCGGATGCCGAAAGCAAATCCCAAGGTCATGCTTCGCTTTCGTGCGGGGCGACACTTTCCGGTGCACGCCCGGCTTCGATGGCGCGGGCGGCTGGGGAACCGATGCGGTGAACCTGAACCGGAGCGCGCGTCATGCGCTCGTGCGCCCGGGTGCGGTCTTGCACCTCGCCGGCGAGTTGACCGCACGCGGCGTCGATGTCGTCGCCACGCGTCTTGCGCACGGTGGTGACCACACCACCGTCCTGCAGGATGCGGGCGAAAGCCATCACCCGCTCGTTCGGCGAGCGCTTCAGGCCCGACGCAGGGAACGGGTTGAACGGGATCAGATTGAACTTGCACGAGATGCCGCTCACGCCTTCGCGGCCATGCACCACGCCGTGCGGCGCCACGAGCGCCAGCAGCTCATGGGCGCAGGCATCGGTGTCGTTCACGCCGTCAAGCATGCAGTACTCGAAGGTGATGAAGTCGCGCGGGGCGGCTGCGAGATAGCTGCGGCAAGCCGCGAGCAACTCGTGCAGCGGGTACTTGCGGTTGAGCGGCACGAGGTCGTTGCGGAGCGCGTCGTTCGGGGCGTGCAACGAGACCGCGAGCGCCACCGGGCAGTCGTCGCGAAGCCGCTCGATCATCGGCACCACGCCCGAGGTCGACACCGTCACGCGCCGGCGCGACAGGCCGTATCCGTGGTCGTCGAGCATCATGCGCAGCGCCGGCACGAGCGCGCTGTAGTTCTGCAGCGGCTCGCCCATGCCCATCATCACCACGTTGGTGATGACACGCTTGTCATCCGTCAAGCCGACGCGCTGGCCTTCAGGAGAGTTGAAACGCTTGCGCAGTTGGTGCTCGGCAAACCACAGCTGGGCGATGATCTCACCGGTGCTCAGGTTGCGGCTGAAGCCTTGATGGCCGGTTGAACAGAACCGGCAGCCGACCGCACAGCCGGCTTGGGACGACACGCACAGCGTGCCACGGTCGTCTTCCGGAATGAACACGGTCTCGACCGCGTTGCCGCCGCCCACGTCGAACAGCCACTTGATGGTGCCATCGGCAGACGCCTGCTCACTCACCACACCCATTGGCGCAATGCAGGCGCGCCCAGCGAGCTTTTGCCGAAGCGACTTCGCCAGGTCGGTCATGTCATCGAAGTCGGACGCGCCACGCTGGTGGATCCAGCGGAAGAGTTGGGTCGCGCGGAATGGCTTCTCCCCGAGCTGTTCACAGAAAGCGGCGAGCGCTTCGCGGTCCAGCTCAAGAAGGTTGACGGCAGTCATGCGTAGCGCGCGCGGGCAAGGCGCGGTGGGTGCGTCTTCAGCGGCTGTAGACGTTCATGCCGGGGAAGAAGAAGGCGATCTCGACGGCGGCTGTTTCGGCAGCGTCGGAGCCATGCACGGCATTCGCGTCGATGCTGTCGGCGAAGTCGGCGCGGATGGTTCCCTTCTCGGCCTTCTTCGGGTCGGTGGCGCCCATCAGGTCACGGTTCTTGCCGATGGCGCCTTCGCCTTCGAGCGCCTGGATCATCACCGGGCCGGAGATCATGAACTCGACCAGGTCCTTGAAGAACGGGCGAGCTTTGTGCACGCCGTAGAACGCCTCGGCCTCGCCACGCGACAGGTGCGCCATGCGGGCGGCAGCGACCTTCAGGCCGGCGCCTTCGAAGCGGGCGTAGATCTGGCCGATCACGTTTTTGGCAACGGCGTCGGGCTTGATGATCGACAGAGTGCGTTCGAGTGCCATGGTTTTATTCTCCTGAAATCAATGCTTGGCAAAGCCTTGGATTGTACGTCGCGAGGGTTGGCGCTTGATGACGCGCCGGGCCTCAGCGGCCGCGCCGGCCGCCGCCAAATCCACCACCACCACCACCACCGCCACCGCCACCGCGATTGCCACCACCGGCGCCACCGCCGCCCCGATTGCCCCCGCCTTGCCCGCCCCCCTGGCCGCCCCCGCCACCGCCGCGCTGACCCTTGCGGTGGAACGCGTCGGCACCGATGAACCCGAGCGAGGTCTGGAGCGGATCGGGTTGCTTCGGGTCACCCCGATTGCCCTTGTTGGCGGGCAGCGGCGCACTGCCCCCGGCGCCGAAACCGCCACCGCCGTTTCGGAAGCCTCGCCCGCCGGCTGGGCTGCGCGGGTTTTGCACGAAGCGCTTGTCGAAGGTCTGCTCCAACGGGTTCGGGATCGACGCGGGGTCGAAGTCCATGTCGTGGTCGCCGTCGTGCAGACCGCCGCGGTCGCGCGGCGAGTCGTCACGTGGTGGAGCCATGTCGTTGACCCGCGGGGGCGTGAACTCGTTGACTCGCGGCCGCTGAGGGGCGGGGCTGCGGTTGCGATCACGGTCGCCCTGGTTCGGGCTGCCGTTCGGGCGCGGGCCTGGCTGACGGTCGTTGAGGTTCTGCTGCGGCCCGTTCTGGCGGTCACCACCGCGAGCGTTGTTGCGATCATTGCCCCGGTCGTTCCGCTGGCCGCCATCGCCGGCCGCCAGACGCCTGATCGTGCGCACGTCCCCGTCTTCCAGGTCGACCCACACGCCGCGCTTCAGGCCCAGCGGCAACACGAAGCTGCCGTAGCGGATGCGTATGAGCCGGCTCACCGTCAGGTCCACGGCTTCGAAGAGGCGCCGCACTTCGCGGTTGCGCCCTTCGGTGATGACGACGCGGTACCAGCGGTTCGCGCCGTCGCCGCCACCGTCTTCGACCGACTTGAAGCTGGCCTTTTGGCCGTCGACATCGACGCCGTTCAGCAATTCCGCCTTGTCTTCTGTGCTGAGCGTGCCCAGCACCCGCACGGCGTATTCACGCTCCACACCGAAGCGTGGGTGCATCAACTGGTTGGCGAGTTCACCGGAGGTAGTGAACAGCAACAGGCCTTCGGTGTTGATGTCGAGCCGGCCCACCGACTGCCATTTGCCCTGCTGCAACTGCGGCAGGCGGCGGAACACGCTCGGACGATTCTGAGGGTCGTCGCGGCTCACGATTTCGCCCACCGGCTTGTGGTACGCAATGATGCGCGGCGTAGGCGGCACGATGCGCAGACGCACGGGCTTGCCGTTCACCTTGACCTGGTCGCCGAACGATACACGCTGGCCGACGTGCGCCACCTCGCCATTGACGGTGACGTGGCCGTCCTGGATCAGGTCTTCCATGTCGCGGCGCGAGCCGATGCCCGATTGCGCGAGCACCTTGTGCAGCTTGGGCGCATCGGCTTCGGGCTGCAGAACACGCTTCGGCGCGGAAGGCTCGGGGCTGGCTTCAGCTGCGTCATCGGCAGCCTCGGTCGGCGCATCGAGAAGGTTTTCGGTGACCGCATCGACAAGCGCTTCGGGATCGGGTTCGCCGCTCGCATCGAACTCGCCAGACAAGACTTGCGCAAACCGCTCGGCTACCAGCACCGGCAGCGGCACGGCGGGCGCTATGGGCGGGCGGATCTCGGTACGCTCTGCGCCGCTCGTGGCATCGGTATCGGCACCGGTATCGCCTTCGGCGCCTTCGGCGCGGTCTGCGCGGTCTGCGCGGTCGCCCCGGTTGCGCCGGCCACGGCGTCGGGCGCGCGGGCCTTGGGAGTTGTCCGACTGTGCTTCGGCATCAGAAGCCTCGCCTCGCGAGCCCCCAGCGGGGGCATCGTCGCCAGCATCTTGAGCGCTGATGGCCAGTGCAACCGGCGCCGACGCAGCCTCGTTGGAAACGGCGACGGGAGCCGGCGCGGAATCGCCTTGCGACGGCGCCCCTGCCGATACTTCAGCCTCGACCTTTGCCACGGCACGCCGACGCTTCGGCTTGGCCACCATGTCCTCGGCCTGCGCCTCGGCGGAAGCACCTTCCACCCCATCGCTGGCGCTGCCGCCGATCACCGCTGCGGCAATGCCCTCGGTCGGCGCCGGGTCGACTTTGACCGCGCGGCGGCGACGCGCCGGTTTTGCCGCCGAATCGGCGGGCGCGCTTTCAGTACCGGTGTCGATGTCGGGCGCGTTGTCAGGGTTGGGGTTCATTCTTGGTTTCCGTGGGAGCGGCATCCGCCGCAGGCTCATCGAGGAAAAGGGGTGCCGAGGCTGCGGCTTGGGGGGCGTCGGCGGGTGCGTCGGCGGGTGCGTCGTCAGTGGGCAGCAACGACGGTTGATCGAGCAGTGCCACGTCGGTCAAGGCGTTGGCAAGCAGTTCGCTCCCAGCGCCGGTGCCGCCTTCGAGCAACGGCAGTTGTTCGAGACTGGCAAGGCCGAGGTCGTCGAGGAACTGCCTCGTCGTGGCCAGCAGCGCGGGGCGGCCGGGCGACTCGCGATAGCCGATGGCTTCGACCCAGCCACGGTCTTCCAGTTGCTTGATGATCTGACTGGCCACCGTGACGCCTCGAATGTCCTCGATGTCGCCGCGCGTCACCGGCTGGCGGTACGCAATGATCGCCAGAGTTTCCATCACGGCGCGCGAATATTTTGGCGGCTTCTCCGGATTGAGGCGATCGAGGTAGGCCCGCATTTCGGGCCGGCTCTGCAGCCGCCATCCATTCGCCAGCGTGACGAGTTCGACGCCCCGGCCTGCCCAGTCGCGCTGCAGTTCGTCGAGGAGCGTGCGCAGAGTGTCGGGGCCGACCTCGTCGGCGAACAGCACGCGCAGGTCGCGCAAGGGCAGCGGCTGGCTGGCGCATATCAGGGCGGTCTCGAGGACGCGCTTCGCATCCAGGCTATTCATGGGTCTTGTTCACATCCTCGGCCGGGTCGTTCGGCTGGTAGCTGTCAGTCTGTCAAGTCAGTCTGTCAAAGGGGTCACGGCAGGCGGTCACGGGCCATGTCAAACAACAGGGCGCACGCCGGACGAACGCGTCTTGGGGCTCAGTGCAAAACCTGGCTGACAGGGGTGAGCTTGTTCGCACCACCCGGGCTTGAGGCACCTCGCGGTGCGGCTCACATCTCGGCCGACCGAACCAGCGGCAAGGCGCGCTTGAAAGCCACGCTTCACAGTACCGCCACGAATCGTCGATCCACCGAGGAACGCATGATTGTACTCGCCCGCATCTTTCAGCCGCGTGTCTTGCCCTCGTTGGCTTTCAGCCGCAGTCAGGCTGCGGGTCGGTAGCGTCACGCCAACCGGCAGTCATGTCGGCAGGCATCGGCGCATCGAACGCCAGCGGTTCGCCGTTGCCAGGGTGCGCGAACGCCAGTCGCGTGGCGTGCAACGCTTGGCGCGCCAGGCCAAGCGCAGGCTTGCCGCCGTACACCGCATCGGCCACCAGCGGGTAGCCGCGCGAAGCAAGGTGCACGCGGATCTGGTGCGTGCGCCCGCTGTGCAAGGTGCAGCGCAGCAGGCTGAAGCCGATAGCCCGCGCCAGAACCGCTACATCGGTGCGGGCCGCTTTGCCGCCGGCAACGATGGCCATGCGGATGCGCGATTGCGGGTCGCGGCCAAGGGGCGCCTCGACGCTGAATTCGGCCGGCCGCACATCGCCCTGCGCGATAGCAAGGTACTGGCGGCTCACCTCGCGCGCGGCAATCGCACGCACCAGCGCGGTCACGGCTTGCAGCGTCTTGCCGACGACCATCAGGCCCGACGTGTCCTTGTCGAGCCGGTGCACGATGCCGGCGCGCGGCAGGCTCGCGGCACCCGCGTGATGCGCCAGCAGCGCGTTGAGCAGCGTGCCCGACCAGTTGCCCGCCGCAGGGTGCACCACCATGCCAGCGGTCTTGTTCACGACCATCACATCGGCGTCTTCGTGAACGATGTCGAGCGCGATGGCCTCGGCGCGAAACGCGCGGCTCTCCGCCGTGGGCACGAGGGCGAGCGCAAGCATCTGGCCGCTGCGCACCTTGCGCGATGCCGTCGTCTGCACCACGCCGTCGATGCGAACATGCCCGGCCTCGATCAGGCCCTGCAGATGGCTGCGCGAAAACTCGGGCGCCATGGCAACCACGGCCTTGTCGAACCGTTGCCCGTGAAGCTCGGCCGGCACGAGCGCTTCGCGTTGTTCGAAGGGCGCGTCCGCAGCGCTTTCTACAAGGTCGTCCGCCTCGGCGGCGAGGGCCTGCGCGAGAAGGTCGTGCGTGAGCTGAACCATATAATCGATGATCGTTTCTCGACAGGACTGGCCCCGCTGGGCGGGCCTTCATCCCATGATTCAACTGAGTGTGTGGCGGCCCCTGAAGGCCATGGTGGTGTTGTCAACGGCGGCCGCATTGCTCGCGGGCTGTGGCTCGACACCGCGTGAAGCCGAGTCACAGTGGAGCGCAGAACGATTGTATGCAGAGGCCAAGGAAGAGGCCTCGACCGGCAACTTCGAGCGTGCCGGCAAGCTCTACGAGCGCCTGGAAGGCCGTGCCTCCGGAACGGCCCTGGCGCAGCAGGCGCAGATCGAGCGCGCCTACATGCTCTACAAGAGCGGCGACAAGGCACAGGCGCTGTCGGTGCTGGAGCGTTTCATCAAGCTGCACCCGACGAGCGCGGCAGCCGACTACGCGCTGTACCTGCAAGGCCTCGTCAACTTCAACGACAACCTCGGCCTGCTCGGCAGCCTGGCGCGGCAGGATCTGTCGGAGCGCGACCAGCAAGCGTCGCGCGATTCATTCCAGTCGTTCCGTGCGCTCGTCGACCAGTATCCGCAGTCGATCTATGCCGACGACGCGCGCCTGCGCATGAACTACATCGTCAACACGCTGGCTTCATACGAAGTGCACGTGGCGCGCTACTACTACCGGCGCGGCGCCTTCGTGGCAGCGGCGAACCGGGCGCACAACGTGATATCGGACTTCCAGGAATCGCCTTCGACCCAGGAGGCGCTCTACATCATGGTGCAGAGCTATGACCGCCTCGGGCTGACCGACCTGCGCGACGACGCCGACCGCGTGTTGCGCAAGAACTTCCCCGGCACCACGATTCACACCGATGGCGTCACCACGGCGAAGCGCGCTTGGTGGCAGCTTTGGTAGACCGCAGAGCCCGCAGGCCTTTCGGTCCCTGGCGGGTTCAAAACGGCAGCGTAGCGGCACCGAGGCGGGTCAGCCAGGCCAGCGCTTCGGCTTCATTCGCGACGAGCGTCATCGGCGGCAAGGCCTCGCGCAAGCGCTTGCCGTAGTTCATGCCCGCCATGCGCGGGTCGCACACCACGAGCAAGCCGCGGTCGGTTTCGCTGCGAATCAAGCGCCCGGCGCCCTGCTTGAGCGACACCGCGGCCTCCGCCACGAAATAATCGGCAAACGGGTTGCGGCCCTCGCCTTCCAGGCGCTTGACGCGTGCCTCGACCAGCGGGTCGTTCGGGGGCGGGAACGGGAGTTTGTCGATCAGGACGCACTGCAGCGCGTCGCCTGGCACGTCGATGCCTTCCCAGAAGCTCTGCGAGCCGACCAGCACCGAACGTGGCTCGGCCAGGAACTGCTGCATGAGCTGGCGCTTCGGGATCTGCCCCTGCACCAGCACCTGGATGGCGTCGCCCTGCCCTTTGAACTCAGCCCGCAACTGTTCACCGATGGCTTGCAGCGCTCGCAGCGTGGTGGTGAGCACGAACGTGCGCCCGCCCAGCGCGCGCGCGCATCGTGCGGCGAGCAACGCAACCGATGGCGCGTGCGACGGCTCGTTCGGCTTCGGGAACCCGCGCGGCACATAGAGCCGCGCGTTTTGGGCATAGTCAAACGGGCTGCCCAGGCGCAGCACGCGCGCATCTGTCAGGCCGGCGGATTCGGTGAACCAGCTCAACTTGTCGTCGTCACCGAGCGTGGCCGAGGTGAACACCCAGGCCTTGGGCGGGCCATTCATCTGCTCGCGCAGGGCATCGCGAATGTCGAGCGGCGACTCGACCAGCCGGGCCTGGTGCGGCGACACGTCGATCCAGCGCACGTTGCCGTCTTGCGCAGGCTCGATGAAGCGACGTGCTTGCGTTGCGAGGGCGGTGGCGCGCTCGGCCAGCTTGTCGAAGTCGGGCGACATGTCGACGACCACCTTCAGGCCCACAGCGGCGGCGTCGCAGGCCGTGGCCACCGCCAGCAGGCCATCGGCAAAGTCGGCCTGTGATCCGCGCTCGTTCCAGCGCAGCTTGATCGTGCCGCGCAGGTCGCGCAAGCTGCCTGCCGCAGCAATGCGCAAGTCGCGCGCCGTGCGGTCGCAGGTGCCCGCGAGTTCTTGCCAGGGTGCCAGGCCACGGGCCTGCTGGAGGCCGGTGCCGAGCATGTCGCGTGCGAAGTCGATCACCTGCGACGTGCCCAGCGTGTGGCCCAGGAACTGCACGCCGGCCTCGGTGAGCTGGTGTGCCTCGTCGAACAGCGCCACATCGACGCTGGGCAGCAGCTCGGCGACGCCGGTGTCGCGCAAGGCCATGTCGGCAAAAAAAAGGTGGTGGTTCACGACCACCAGGTCGGCCAGCATGGCCTCGCGCCGCGCCTTCACCACGTGGCATTGACGGAACTGCGGGCACTCAGAGCCCAGGCAGTTCTCGCGCGACGAGGTCACGAGCGGGATCACGCTGCTGCGCTCGTCCAGGCCGACCAGTTCGGCCAGGTCGCCGGTGACGGTGCTGTGCGACCACTGCTCCACTTTGGCCAGTGTGCGCGCGGCCCAGCGATCGGGCAGGGTCTCGGCCTGGCGCGCCTGGTTCATGCGGTGCAGGCACAGGTAGCTCCCCCTGCCCTTCAACAGCGCCACGCTCACCGGCAGCTTCAGTGCCTCGCGAAGGCGCGGCAGGTCGCGCAGGAACAGCTGGTCCTGCAGGCTCTTGGTGGCGGTACTCACCAAAACGCGCGCCCCGCTCAGCATGGCCGGAACGAGATACGCGAAGGTCTTGCCGACGCCGGTGCCGGCTTCGGCGACGAGGGCGCTGCGCTCGTCGATGGCCTGGGCCACGCCGAGGGCCATGCGCAACTGCACATCACGTTCGACGTGGTTGGCGTCGGCGCGTGCCAGTGCGCCGCCGCGCGCAAAGGCGGCTCGAACGGCCTCTTCCAGGGCAGTCATCGGCGGTGGTGGCTCTCTTGGCGGTGCCGCCGAAAACGCAAGCTCACGCCGGCTCGGGCGGGTCGAGCTCCGCCTCGATCTGGGCGATCTGGTCACGCAGGCGCAGCCGGCGCTTCTTGAGCCTGCGCAGGCTCAACTCGTCGTCGGGCAGCGTCAGTGCGGCTTGGTCGATCAGGCTGTCGAGGTCGGCATGTTCCATGCGCAACTCGATCAGGCGGCGGGGCAATGAGTGCAGGTTGATGTCCATCGACACGCGACTTTGTCGCGGTAATTCCGCCGGTTGTGGAAAGCAAAGCGATTATAGTTTTCGCCCATGAGCACTGCGACCCTGGGGTACCGTCTTTCTGCCACCACCGGCCTGCACCGCGGGGACCGGGCCTACCAGCAAGACCAGGTCGAGGTGCTCGCGCACGACCGCGCGCCGGGCTGCCTGCTGGCCGTTCTGGCCGATGGCATGGGCGGCAAGAGCGGCGGTCGCAAGGCGGCCGACCAGGTGCTGCTGACCGCGCAACAGCTGTTCGAGCGCTACGCGCCGAGCCGGGACGACCCGGCCGAGGCGCTCAAGCAGTTGGTGCTCGAAGCGCACCTGATGATCAAGCTGACCGCCATCACATCGGAAGAAGAGCCGCACAGCACGGTCGCCGCCTTCATCATCAGCCCGACACGCGAGTGCGATGTGATCCATGCTGGTGATTCGCGCGTGTACCACTTCCGTGGTGCCGAGATGCAAAGCCGCTCGGTGGACCACTCCTACGTGCAGCGCCTGGTCGAGGAAGGCCAGATCACCGAGGAAGAGGCCAACGTGCACCCGCAGTCGAACCTGCTGACGGGTTGCCTGGGCACCGCGCAAGACCCACCGCTGTCGCACACGCGGATCGACCGGCTGGACGTGGGTGACTCCATGCTCGCCTGCAGCGACGGCCTGTGGCACTACTTCACCCCGCGCGAGCTCGGCGCGATCGTGCATGCCCTGCCACCCCGCGAAGCGAGCGAGATGCTCGTGAGCAAGGCGCGCCAACGCGCGCGTGGGGGTGGCGACAACCTGTCGCTGGCACTCGTGAAAGTCGAAGCGCTCGACTGACCGGCTCGATTGACCGGCTCGCCCAGAAGACCTGCTGGCCCGTCAGGTCAAAGACGTATCCACATCGCGCCGGGCCAGCGCCAAAAACTCCGCCGACTGCATCTCGCGCAGGCGCGAAACGGTGCGCGGGAACTCATGCGCCATCGGCCCTTCGGTGTACAGCAGGTCGGGCTCGACCTCAGCCGACAGAATGAGCTTCACGCGCCGGTCGTACAGCACATCGACCAGCCAGGTGAAGCGCCGCGCCTCGGAAGCATTGCGCGGCGCCATCTGCGGCACGCCCGACAACAGCAGCGTGTGGAACTGCGTGGCCAGTTCGAGGTAGTCGTTCTGCGAGCGCGGCCCGCCGCACAGCTGCTTGAAGTCGAACCACACCACGCCGCCGGCGCGCCTGCGCGCCTGCAGCTCGCGGTGCTCGATGTGCAGCCGCGGGCTCTCGTCACGCGCCTCGGCGAGGCGCTCGAAGGCGGCCGTCATCGCTGCATCGGCCACCGCGCCGAGCGGCGTGTGATAGAGCCCCACCTGTTCGAGCGTGATGCTGCGGTAATCGCTGCCGTTGTCGACGTTGATGACTTCGAGCTTGTCGTTCAGCAATGCGATGGCGGGCAAGATGCGGTCGCGGTGCAGGCCGTTCGGGTACAGATCATCGGGCTTGAAGTTCGAGGTGGTGACGATACTCACGCGGTTCTCGAACAGTGCGGCGAGCAAACGGTGCAGGATCATCGCGTCGGTGATGTCGGACACATGGAACTCGTCGAAGCAGATCAGCCGGTAACGCCGCGCCATGCGCTTGCCCAGCTCATCGAGCGGGTTCACCGTGCCCTGCAGTTCGCCCAGTTCGCGGTGCACCTCGCGCATGAACTCGTGGAAGTGCAAGCGCGTCTTGCGTTGCAGCGGCACCGCATTGAAGAAGCAGTCCATCAGGAAGCTCTTGCCGCGCCCGACGCCACCGTACATGTACACGCCGCGCGGGATCGGCGGGCGCGCGAGCAGTTTCGTCAGCGCATTGCTGCGGCGCGCCTTGTAGTCGGCCCACTCGCGCTCGCAGCGTTCAAGCGAATCAATGGCGCGCAACTGCGCCGGGTCGGACGTGTAGCCACGCTCGGCGAGCGTGGCTGCATAAAGTTCGCGAACACCCACGACGCGTCGCCGTGAGGCTCTAGAAGTTCAGCGTGCGCTTGTCGATAGCAAGCGCGGCTTCTTTCGTCGCCTCGCTCAGGCTCGGGTGCGCATGGCAGATGCGCGCAATGTCTTCGCTCGACGCCTTGAACTCCATCGCCACCACCGACTCGGCGATCAGTTCGCTCGCCATCGGGCCGATGATGTGCACACCCAGGATCTCGTCGGTCCTGGCGTCGGCAAGGAACTTGACCATGCCGGTGGTGTCGCCCAACGCACGCGCGCGGCCGTTCGCCATGAAGGGGAAAACCCCTGCCTTGTAGGCGCGGCCCGAGGCCTTCAACTGCTGCTCGGTCTGGCCCACCCAGGCAATCTCCGGCGAGGTGTAGATGACCCATGGCACCGTGTTGAAGTTGACGTGCCCGTGTTGGCCGGCAATGCGCTCGGCCACGGCCACGCCTTCTTCCTCGGCCTTGTGCGCGAGCATCGGGCCACGCACCACGTCACCCACGGCCCACACGTTGGCCAAGTTCGTCTTGCAGTCGTCGTCGACCGCGACGAAGCCACGCTCGTCGAGCTTCAACCCGACCGCCTCGGCGTTCAGACCGGTGGTGTTCGGCACGCGGCCGATGGAGACGATGAGCTTCTCGCACTCGAGCTTCTGCTCGGCGCCCGCCTCGTCGGTGTAGCTGACCGACACAGCCTTCTTGCCCGCCCTGACCTCGGTGATCTTCACGCCGAGGTTGATCTTCAGGCCCTGCTTGACGAACACCTTGTGCGCTTCCTTGGCGATCTGCTCATCGACAGCGCCCAGGAACACGGGCAGCGCTTCGAGCACCGTCACCTCGGCGCCGAGGCGGCGCCAGACCGAGCCCATTTCCAGGCCGATCACGCCGGAGCCGATCACGCCGAGCGTCTTCGGCACGGCCGGGATGCGCAGCGCGCCGTCGTTCGAAAGAATGGTTTCTTCGTCGAACGCCGCACCGGGAAGCGCACGCGGGTTCGAGCCCGTCGCGATGATCACGTGCTTGGCCGTCAACACATCGGGCTTGTCGCCGGCAACCGCTACCTCGTAGCCCCCATCGACCGCCTTCGTGAACGAGCCGCGCCCATGGAAAAACGCGACTTTGTTCTTCTTGAACAGGTACAGGATGCCGTCGTTGTTCTGCTTCACGACCGTGTTCTTGCGGCCGAGCATCTTCGCCACGTCGATGGTGAGGTTAGACAGGCCGATGCCATGGTCGGAAAAGTGGTGCCCGGCCTGGTCGAAGTTCTCGCTCGACTGCAGCAGCGCCTTGCTCGGAATGCAGCCCACGTTCGTGCAGGTGCCACCGGGCGCGGGGCCCCCTTTGTCGTTCTTCCACTCGTCGATGCAGGCGGTGTTGAAGCCGAGTTGCGCAGCGCGGATGGCCGCGATGTAGCCGCCCGGGCCGGCGCCGATGACGATCACGTCGAATGCTGTGCTCATGGTCGTAGGCAACTCAAATGTCAAACAAGAGACGCGCCGGGTCTTCCAGCGCTTCCTTCATTGCGACCAGCCCGAGCACGGCCTCTCGGCCGTCGATGATGCGGTGGTCGTAAGACATGGCCAGGTAGTTCATCGGCCGGATCACGATGGCGCCGTTCTCGACCACTGCGCGGTCCTTGGTCGCGTGCACGCCCAGGATGGCCGACTGCGGCGGGTTGATGATCGGCGTGGACAGCATCGAACCGAAGGTGCCGCCATTGCTGATCGAGAAGGTGCCGCCCATCAGGTCGTCGAGGGCCAGCTTGCCCTCGCCGGCCTTCTTGCCGAACTCGGCGATTTTCTTCTCGATGTCGGCAAAGCTCATCTGGTCGGCATTGCGAAGAATGGGCACCACCAGGCCGCGCGGCGAACCCACGGCGATGCCGATGTCGAAGTAGCCGTGATAGACGATGTCGTTGCCATCGACCGACGCATTGATGATCGGGTACTTCTTGAGTGCTGCGACCGCCGCCTTCACGAAGAAGCTCATGAAGCCGATCTTGACGCCGTGCTCCTTCTCGAACTTCTCTTGAAAGCGCTTGCGCATCTCCATCACCGGGGCCATGTTCACTTCGTTGAACGTGGTCAGGATGGCATTCGTCGATTGCGACTGCACCAGCCGCTCGGCAATGCGGGCACGCAGCCGGCTCATCGGCACGCGCTGCTCCGGGCGGTCGCCCAAGCTCTGCATCGGCGGTGCGGCCACGCTGGGCAGCGCGGCCTTCGCAGCAGCCGGCGCCGGCGCTGGCGGTGCGACCAGCGGTGCGGTCATCGCCACCGGCTTGGCGGCGCCTTCCATCGACGCGAGCACATCGCCCTTGGTCACGCGCCCGTCCCTGCCTGTGCCTTCGACCGAGCCGGCCGGAATGCGGTTGTCGGCCATCAGTTTGGCGGCGGCCGGCATGGCGTGTGCGCCTGCCGAGGCGGCCACCAGATCACCGGAAACACCAGGCGTGGCACCGGGCGCGGGCACGCCCTGCGGAACCGGCTTCACTTCGAGCGGGCTCGTCGCCTCGATGCCGTCGGTGTCGATTTTCGCGATCACTTCTTCGGCGATGCACAGGTCGCCGTCGTTCTTGATCAACTGGGCCAACACCCCTGCGGCCGGCGCGGGCACTTCGAGCACCACCTTGTCGGTCTCGATCTCGACCAGGATCTCGTCGAGCTCGACACGTTCACCGGGCCGCTTCTTCCACTGCAGCAAGGTGGCTTCCGCCACGGATTCCGACAGCTGCGGTACCTTCACTTCTACGATTGCCATGTTGTTCTCGAATCTGTTTTTCTTACTTGGAAAGAACGAAGCCCTTGAGCTTGCCGTAGGCCTGTTCGAGCAGCGCCTTCTGCTGCTCCTGGTGCAGGTGCGCATAGCCCACGGCGGGTGACGCCGATGCTGGCCGCCCGGCGTAGCCGAGCTTCTGGCCCTCGCTCATGTTCTCGTGGATGTAGTGCTGCACGAAGAACCACGCGCCCTGGTTTTGCGGCTCGTCCTGGCACCACACGACCTCGAGCGCGTTCGGGTACTTCTTCATCTCGGCCGCAAACGCCTTGTGAGGGAACGGATAGAGCTGCTCCACACGAATGACTGCCACGTCACCGTTCTTGCGCTCGGCGCGCGCCTTGACGAGGTCGTAGTAGACCTTGCCCGAGCAGGCGATCACGCGCTTGACCTTGTCCGCATTCACGTCGGCACTGACCTCGCCGATCACGGTCTTGAACTCACCCTTGGTGAACTCGGTGAGCGGCGAGCCGGCGTCTTTCGCGCGCAGCAGCGACTTCGGAGTCATGATGATCAGCGGCTTGCGGAACATGCGCACCATCTGGCGGCGCAGCACGTGGAAGATCTGGCTCGCCGAGGTCGGCTGAACGATCTGCATGTTGTTGTCGGCCGCGAGCTGCATGAAGCGCTCGAGGCGCGCCGAACTGTGCTCCGGCCCCTGGCCTTCGTAACCGTGCGGGAGCATCAGCGTGATGCCGTTGGCGCGGCCCCACTTCACCTCGCCCGAGGCGATGAACTGGTCGATCACGACCTGCGCGCCGTTCACGAAGTCACCGAACTGCGCCTCCCAGATCACCAGCGTGTTCGGCTCGGCCGATGCGTAGCCGTACTCGAAGCCGAGCACCGCTTCTTCGGACAGCAGCGAGTCGATCACCACGAACGGCGCTTGCCCGTCGGCCACGTGCTTCAGTGGGGTGTAGGTGCCGGTGTCCCACTTCTCGCGGTTCTGGTCGTGCAGCACCGAGTGGCGGTGCGTGAAGGTGCCGCGCCCGCAGTCTTCGCCCGACAGGCGCACCGCATAGCCGCTGGCCACGAGCGATGCGAACGCCAGGTGTTCACCCATGCCCCAGTCGACGTTGATCTCGCCGCGGCCCATCGCACCCCGGTCGGCCAGCACCTTTTCGACCAGGCTGTGGGCCTTGAAGTCTTTCGGGATCGTGGTGATGCGCTCGGCCAGCCGCTTGATCTCGGACAGCGGCAGCGCGGTGTCGGCCGCATCGGTCCACTTCTTGCCGAGGAACGGCGCCCAGTCAACTGCGTACTTGCTCTTGTAGTTGGTGAGCACCGGGTCGTAGGTGTTCTTGCCGGCGTCCATGGCGGCGCGCAGCGCTTTCACCATGTTGTCGGGGCCATCGGCGGGCAGCACGCCCTGCGCCGCGAGCTTCTCGCCATAGAGCTTGCGCGTGCCGGGGTGCTGGGCGATCTTCTTGTACATCAGAGGCTGCGTCAGCGCCGGCGTGTCCTGTTCGTTGTGGCCGAGCTTGCGGAAGCAGACGATGTCGACGACCACGTCTTTGTTGAACTCCTGCCGGTAGTCGAGCGCGAGCTGGGTGCACAGCACCACGGCTTCCGGGTCGTCGCCGTTCACATGGAGCACCGGCGCCTCGATCATCTTGACCACGTCGGTGCAGTACAGCGTGGAGCGCGAATCGCGCGGGTCGCTGGTGGTGAAGCCGATCTGGTTGTTGATGACGAGGTGCACTGTGCCGCCGGTGTAGTAGCCGCGCGTCTGCGCAAGCGCCAGCGTTTCCATCACCACGCCCTGGCCGGCGAACGCCGCGTCACCGTGCACGATGATCGGCAGGACCGTGTCGCCTTCTGCGTCACCGCGCCGGTCGAGGCGGGCCTTGACAGAACCTTCGACCACCGGGTTCACGATCTCCAGGTGCGATGGGTTGAACGCCAGGCTCAGGTGCACCGGGCCGCCACTGGTGGTGATGTCGCTCGAGAAGCCCTGGTGGTACTTCACGTCGCCCGAGGGCAGGTTCTCGGGGGCCGTGTGGTCGAACTCGGAGAACAGATCCTTCGGGCTCTTGCCGAGGGTGTTGACGAGCACGTTGAGGCGGCCGCGGTGGGCCATGCCGATCACGATCTCCTGCACGCCCTTGGCGCCGGCACGCTGCACGAGTTCGTCCATCGACACGATGAAGCTTTCGCCGCCTTCGAGCGAGAAACGCTTCTGGCCGACGTACTTGGTGTGCAGGTAGCGCTCCAGCCCCTCTGCGGCTGTGAGGCGCTCGAGGATGTGCACCTTGGCCTCGGCGTTGTAGCTCGGCTTGGAGCGGATCGACTCGAGCCGCTCCTGCCACCAGCGCTTCTCGCCCGGCTCGGTGATGTGCATGTACTCGGCGCCGATCGAGCCGCAGTACGTTTCACGCAGCGCCTGCACGATTTCGCGCAGCGTCATGTGCTCGTTGGTCGAAAAGTAGGTGTTCGTGGCACTGAACGCGATGTCCATGTCGGACTCGCTCAGGTCGTAGAACGCCGGCTCGAGCTCGGGGATTTTCGGCCGCTCTTGGCGCTTCAGCGGGTCGAGGTCGGCCCAGCGCGAGCCGAGGAACCGGTACGCCGCGATCAGCGACTGCACGTGCACCTGCTTGCGCGCGATGGCGAGGTCGGTGCTCGATGCCTTGCTGCCGAAGGTGCCGGCCTTGGCGCGCTGCGCGAACGATTCGACAACCGGCGCATGGGCCACGTCGCGAGCGTTGCTGCCATCGGTCGCCGGCACGTGCTGGAGCGCGTCGAAGTGCTTGCGCCAGTTCTCGGGCACCGAGCCGGGGTTGTCGAGATAGGCCTCGTACAACTCTTCCACGTACGGGGCATTGCCCCCGAACAGGTACGAGTTAGACCTGTTTTGCTGCATCATTTCGCTCACCTTTCGCACCGGTTTCCGGCGCTGTAGTGGGTTGAACAACCTTCCGCGTCCCGGCTGCACCGGTTGGCGGACTAGCGACCCGCCTTGTCTGCTGCCAGCAAGGGGACGGGAAGGACGAAAAGTCTGGGCGCGACTGTAACACCGCCCATTCTGCGGCCCAGTTCAAACGACCGAGGGTTGGATATGCGCCAGAGAATGACGGCTGTTCCCAGCGCCGCATGAATCACGTCATCCACATCGAACCGTTGGCGCCACCCAAACCGGCCGAAGGCGCAGCGTGCAACGGGTGCGGTGTGTGCTGCCTGGTTGCGCCCTGCCCGGTGGGCATGCTGGTGTCGCGGCGCCGCAGCGGCCCCTGCGCCGCGCTGGCGTGGAGCGCATCAGCAGGCCGCTACCACTGCGGCATGCTGACCGAGCCTGAGCGCCACGTGGGCTGGCTCGGTCAGGGGCTGAAACGGCCCATGCGGCGCTGGATCGCAGCCGGCCGCGGCTGCGATTCCAACCTGGAGGTGGGCTCCGCTCAGCCCGATCAACCGATCGCGAGCCGCGAACGCGCCTGAAGGTACTCGCGCTTCAAACGCGCCACCAGCTCGGCCGCCGGCAGCACCTTGTCGATGGCGCCGATGCCCTGGCCGCAGCCCCAGATGTCTTTCCAGGCCTTCTTGGCGTCGCCACCGAAGTTCATCTTGCTCGGGTCGCTCACGGGCAGGTTTTCCGGGTCGAGGCCGGCCGCGCGGATCGACGGCTTGAGGTAGTTGCCGTGCACACCCGTGAACAGGTTGCTGTAGACGATGTCGTCGGAGCTGCCCTCGACGATGGCTTGCTTGTAGCCCTCGACGGCACGCGCTTCGTCGGTCGCGATGAAGGCCGAGCCGATGTAGCCGAAGTCGGCCCCCATCGCCTGCGCCGCCAGCACCGCACCGCCACTGGCGATGGCGCCGCTGAGCGCCACCGGGCCGTCGAACCACTGGCGAATCTCCTGGATCAATGCGAACGGGCTCTTCACGCCGGCGTGGCCACCGGCACCTGCGGCCACGGCGATCAGCCCGTCGGCGCCCTTCTCGATGGCCTTCTTCGCGAACGCGTTGTTGATGATGTCGTGCAGCACCACGCCGCCCCATGAATGCACCGCGTCGTTCACGTCGGTGCGCGCGCCGAGCGACGTGATGATGATCGGCACCTTGTACTTGGCGCACATCAGCATGTCGTGCTCCAGCCGGTCGTTGCTCTTGTGCACGATCTGGTTGATCGCGAACGGCGCGGCCGGTTGGTCAGGGTTGGCCTTGTTGTAGGCCGCGAGTGTTTCAGTGATCTCGGCGAGCCATTCGTCGAGCTGCTCGGCGGGCCGGGCATTGAGCGACGGCATCGAACCCACGACCCCCGCCTTGCACAACTCGATCACGAGCTTGGGGTTGCTGATGATGAACAGCGGCGCGCCGATGATGGGCAGCGGCAGCGAGGCAAGGACTCCGGGCAGTGGCATGGGTGGGTGCTTTCGTGAAGTATTGGGTGAGGTGTCGCGTGGGTTCGATGATGAGGCGGCTCAGAACGATTCGAGCGCCAGCGCGGTGACGCTCGCGCCACCCTCGACGATGGCGTCGCGCGTGCCGGGCGCCTTGCTCAGCAGGTGCTCGCCATAGAAACGGGCGGTCGCGACCTTCGCCTGCAGGAACGCAGCGTCACCCTCGCCACGTGCGAGCTGCGCTTCGGCCACGAGCAGTGCACGGGCAAGCTGCCAGCCCGCCACCACGTTGCCCGCGAGCATCAGGTAAGGCACCGATCCGGCGTATTTTTCGTTCGGGCCGGCCGCTCCGGCCATGAAGTCGACCACCTGCTCGAAGGCTTCGCGGGCTGGTGTCAAGCGCTTGCGCATTGCTGTGGCGGCCGCGCTGCCGCTGGCAGCCAACAGCGACTCGGTGGCGGCGATCTGCACAGCGATGGCCTTCGGTACGCGGCCGCCGTCGCGCGCGGTCTTGCGCCCGACGAGGTCGTTCGCCTGGATCGCCGTCGTGCCTTCGTAGATGGTCAGGATGCGCGCATCGCGCAGGTACTGCGCCGCGCCCGTCTCCTCGATGAAGCCCATGCCGCCGTGCACCTGCACGCCCAGGCTCGCGACCTCGATGCTCATCTCGGTGCTGTAGCCCTTCACGAGCGGAACCATGTACTCGTAGAAGGCCTGGTTCTGCTTGCGCACCTCGGCGTCGGCGTGGTGGTGTGACGCATCGAACGCGGCTGCTGCCGTGAGCGCCATCGCGCGGCAGCCTTCGGTGTAGGCGCGCATCGTCATCAGCATGCGCTTCACATCGGGGTGGTGAATGATCGGCCCGCTCGCCGCGAGCGAGCCATCGACCGGGCGCGACTGGACACGGTCTTTCGCGAACGCGGCTGCCTTCTGGTAGGCGCGCTCGGCCACCGCGATGCCCTGCATGCCCACCGCATAGCGCGCCGCGTTCATCATGATGAACATGTATTCGAGCCCGCGGTTCTCCTGGCCGATCAGCTGGCCCACGGCGCCACCGTTGTCGCCGAACTGAAGCACCGCCGTCGGGCTGGCCTTGATGCCCAGCTTGTGCTCGATGCTCACGCAGTGCACATCGTTGCGCTCGCCCGGCGAACCATCGGCATTCACCATGAACTTGGGCACGACGAACAGGCTGATGCCCTTCACGCCTTCGGGCGCACCGACGACCCGCGCGAGCACCAGGTGCACGATGTTCGGCGCCATGTCGTGTTCGCCGTACGTGATGTAGATCTTGGTGCCGAAGATCTTGTAGGTACCGTCCGGCTGCGGTTCGGCCCGCGTACGAACCGCAGCCAGGTCGGAGCCGGCTTGCGGCTCGGTCAGGTTCATCGTGCCGGTCCACTCACCGGCGATCATCTTTGGCAAGTACGCCGCCTGTTGCTCGGGTGAGCCTGCCGTCAGCAAGGCTTCGATGGCGCCGTCAGTCAACAGCGGGCAGAGCGCGAAGCTTAGGTTCGCGCTGTTGAGCATCTCGATGCACGCTGCGCCGATGGTCTTGGGCAAGTTCTGACCGCCGAATTCGCTCGGGTGCTGAAGGCCTTGCCAGCCACCCTCGCCGAACTGGCGGAAAGCCTGCTTGAAGCCGGGCGTGGTGGTCACGACGCCGTCTTTCCAGGACGACGGGTTCTTGTCACCCTCCCAGTTCAGCGGCGCGACCACGCCCTCGTTGAACTTGGCGCACTCCTCGAGCACGGCTTGGGCGGTCTCGATGCCGGCGTCTTCGAAGCCGGGCAACTTCGCAACCGCTTCGAGGTTGGCAAGTTCCTTCATACAGAACAGCATGTCGTTCAACGGGGCGCGGTAGCTCATGTCTTGTCTCCTGATAAAACGAAGGCGCGACAACCTGCGTTGCGCGCCTTGTGGGTCAATGCTTTGCGCGCAGTTGCGTGCTCAGCCGAGCGCTTTCACGAACTCCGGCACGGCCACGAACAGGTCGGCCTCCAGGCCATAGTCGGCCACGCTGAAGATCGGCGCCTCAGGGTCCTTGTTGATCGCGACGATGACCTTGCTGTCTTTCATGCCCGCGAGGTGCTGGATCGCGCCGCTGATGCCGGCGGCGATGTAGAGCTGCGGTGCGACGATCTTGCCGGTCTGGCCGACCTGCCAGTCGTTCGGCGCGTAACCGGCATCGACCGCTGCGCGGCTCGCGCCCAGCGCGGCGCCGAGCTTGTCGGCCAGCGGCGTGAGCACTTCGTTGAACTTGTCGCTCGAGCCCATCGCGCGGCCGCCGCTGACGATGATCTTGGCGGCCGTCAATTCAGGACGGTCATTCTTTGCGATCTCGCTGCCGACGAACGCCGACTTGCCAGAGTCTGCCGCCGCGGTCAGCACCTCGACAGTTGCCGTACCACCGGTAGCAGCAGCCGGATCGAAGCCCGTCGTGCGCACGGTGATCACCTTGACCGCATCGAGGCTTTGCACCGTGGCGATCGCATTGCCGGCGTAGATGGGGCGCTCGAAGGTGTCGGCGGAATCCACTTTCGTGATGTCGGAAATCTGCCCCACGTCGAGCTTCGCAGCGACACGCGGGGCCACGTTCTTGCCGGCCGCCGTGGCCGGGAACAGGATGTGGTTGTAGCCACCTGCCAGCGCGATCACCTGCGCGGCGATGTTCTCGGCCAGGCCGTGGTCGAGGTGCACGCCGTCGGCATGCAGCACCTTCGCTACACCGGCGATCTGCGCCGCCGCAGCGGCCGCCGCACCGGCACCGTTGCCGGCAATCAGCACATGCACGTCGCCACCACACTGCAGTGCGGCGGTCACGGTGTTCAAGGTGGCGCCCTTGACGGACGTGTTGTCGTGTTCAGCAATCACCAGGGAAGCCATCTCAGATCACCTTCGCGTCGTTCTTGAGTTTGGAAACCAGCGTGGCCACGTCGGGCACCTTGATGCCGGCGCTGCGCTTGGGCGGCTCGCTGACCTTGAGCGTCTTGAGGTGCGGCTTGACATCGACACCCAAGTCGGCCGGCTTGAAGACATCCATCTGCTTCTTCTTCGCCTTCATGATGTTGGGCAGTGTCACGTAGCGCGGCTCGTTCAGGCGCAGGTCGGTGGTGATGATCGCAGGCAGCGTGAGCTTCAGCGTCTCCGAGCCGCCATCGACCTCACGCGTCACGCTGACGGCGTCAGCACTGAGTTCGACCTTCGATGCGAAGGTCGCCTGCGGCAGGTCGCACAGCGCGGCGAGCATCTGCCCGGTCTGGTTGCAGTCGTCATCGATGGCTTGCTTGCCCAGGATCACGAGGCCCGGCTGCTCCTTGTCGACCAGCGCCTTGAGCAACTTGGCCACCGCCAGCGGCTGAAGCTCGTCGGTGCATTCCACGAGGATGGCCCGGTCTGCGCCGATGGCCATCGCGGTGCGCAGCGTTTCCTGGCATTGGGTGACGCCGCACGACACCGCGATCACTTCAGTGACGATGCCCTTCTCCTTCAAGCGCACGGCCTCTTCGACGGCGATCTCGTCGAACGGGTTCATGCTCATCTTGACGTTGGCGATGTCCACGCCAGTGCCGTCGGACTTGACGCGGACCTTGACGTTGTAGTCGACGACGCGCTTCACGGGGACGAGAACCTTCATGCCAAACGCTCCTCAAGAATGAGACTCTGGGAAACCGAGAATTCTAGGTTGTGCCTGTCGAACCGGCGGCCGCACAGCCCACCGAACGGAAAAAGCACGGTCGTTCTATTTTAGTCGAAGTCTGGCGCACCACTTGCGCACTCATCACGTGCATGCGTTGCTAGACTCCCGCCCGCCATGCCGCAACGATCGCGCAAACCATGAATCAGCCGAGCATCGGCGTGTTCGATTCGGGCGTGGGCGGCCTGTCGGTGCTGCGCGAGCTGCGAAGCGCATTGCCGGGCGCCGCTTTCCGCTACGTGGCCGACTCGGCGCACGCACCGTATGGCGAGCGCAGCGATGGCTGCGTGACCGAGCGCGCACTGCGCATCGCGCGCGAACTGCGCAACCAGGGCGCGACCCTGCTCGTCGTGGCCTGCAACACCGCCACCGCAGTCGCCGTCAACACCCTGCGCGCGACCTGGCCCGACGTGCCTGTCGTCGGCATCGAGCCCGGCATCAAGCCCGCGCTGGCACTGACGCGCAGTGGCCGAGTCGGTGTGATGGCCACGCGCGCCACGCTGGCCAGCACGCGCTTTGCCGCTCTGCTTCGCGCGCAATGCGGCGACTCGAAGGTGAACGTGCATCTGCAGGCCTGCGATGGTCTGGCCGCCGCCATCGAGACCGGTGACCTGGATTCGGCCGCAGTGCGCTCGGCCGTCGAACGGCATTGCACCGCCTTGCGCGAGCGCGATGTCGACACGGTCGTGCTGGGCTGCACCCACTACCCGTTCGCGGCGCATCACATCCGGGCAGCGATGGGCACGTCAGTGACGTTGGTGGACACCGGTGCGGCCGTGGCGCGCGAGGTCGTCCGGCGCTGGAAAGGTGAAGCCACTTCATGCGCCGCCCTGACCTTGCAGACCACCGGCGAGGCCAGTGTGCTGCGAGCCATGGCCAGCCGCTGGCTGGGCGCATATCAGGCCGTGAGCACAAGCCGCTTGCACTTGGATTGACCGCACGCGTGGTGCCCAGGATGGGGGTCGAACCCATACGCCCCCTTCCGGGAAGCGGCGGATTTTAAGTCCGCTGTGTCTACCAGTTTCACCACCCGGGCTGCTGCGCATTATGGATGCGCCGCACCATGAAAAAGGCCGCCCGGAGGCGGCCTTTCAACCAGCAGAGATGCGCCGTTCAGCGAACCACAGCGATCTGATCGCGCTTCTCACCCTTGTAGGTGTAAAGCGTCAGCGCGCCGTTCTTCACGTCGCCCTTTTCGTCGAACGAGATCGTGCCCGTCACGCCTTTGTAGCCTTCGGTCTTGGCCAGCACAGGCAGGTACTTGGCGGGGTCCGCCGAGCCGGCCTTGACCATCGCCGCAGCCATCACGTTCAATGCGTCGTACACGTAAGGTGCGTACACCTGCACGTCGATACCGAACTTGGCTTTGTACTTCTTGTAGAACTCGTCCATGCCCGCCTTCTGAGTGCCTTCGACACCACCGGCTTCAGCGCACACCACCTGGCCGTCGGCCATCGCACCGCCCGCCAGACCTGGCAAGCCGTTGGAGCAGATGCCATCGCCACCCATGAACTTGGCGGTGATGCCCAATTGCTTCATCTGGCGGATCATCGGGCCGGCCACGGCGTCCATGCCGCCGAAGAACACCACATCGGGCTTCTTCGACTTGATCTGGGTCAGGATGGCGGTGAAGTCGGTCGCCTTGTCAGTCGTGAATTGCGTTTCGGCAATCGAACCGCCCGACGCCTTCACAGCCTTCGCGAACTCTTCAGCCACGCCTTGACCGTAGGCCGTGCGGTCGTCGATCACGGCGATCGACTTGCCTTTCAGTTCCTTCACGGCATAGCGGCCGAGCGTGCCACCGAGGTGCACGTCGTCGGCAACCACGCGGAACGTGGTCTTGTAGCCTTGACGGGTGAACTTCGGGTTCGTTGCCGACGGCGAGATCTGCGGGATGCCAGCGTCGCTGTACACCTTGGACGCCGGGATCGAAGTGCCCGAGTTCAGGTGGCCGATCACGCCGTTGACTTTCGAATCGACCAGCTTCTGTGCCACAGCCGTGCCTTGCTTCGGATCGCCCGCGTCGTCTTCGGCAATCAGTTCGAACTTGGCCTTCTTGCCGCCGATCATCACGCCCTTGGCGTTGAGTTCGTCGATGGCCATTCGGGCGCCGTTCTCATTGTCCTTGCCGAGGTGGGCGATACCACCGCTGGTCGGGCCGACGTGACCGATCTTGACGACCATGTCTTGCGCGTAGGCCGCGCCACCGCACACCAGCACCGCAGCCGCAACGATCGTGTTCAGTCTAATTTGCATGCATATCTCCAAAGAGGAATAGTCAGGTAACGAAGTGGTTGAGTTCTCAACGCGCGACACCATACCCCAAAACAAACCGCGCCTCCACAGTGCTTGCACCGCCCCAAGGGGATGCCCGATGAAGGGGCAACCACTAGAGAAAATGCGCAGCTTGGGTGCGCGGCCCGCCCTGCATCGGCCGCTTTACTGGCGCGCCAGCCGCTGGGGTGATGCCACAACGCGCGGCCTACCGGCTGCGATGACGTGACATTTCCTGAGCCACCGCGCGCGCCACCACGTCACGCAAGGTCGATGCCAACTCGCTGCGCGATTCGCGCACCAGGTTGTCGGTGGCTCGCGCCAGCACGGGGGCGAGCGCTTCGCGCAGACGGTACTCGAGCATCAGGTCGATCTGGCGCTGAACATCGCTCAGGATGTGCTGCGTCAACTGCGCTTCGGTGACCGCAGGCAACACGGGGTGGACTGGCGAGGGAGCAGCCGCCACGGGCTCGGGGACGGGCTCGGGGGCGGAAACCAGAATCGACTCTGAAGCGGCATCGGCGGACACGGACGCGACATTGGCCGTCGTCGCCTCGGCCGGCCAAGCCACCACCTCGGTCAAGGTGGGTACGCGGTCCGGCGGCATGCCGGGGCTGCTCGTCATGCCGAGACCTCGGGCCAACCGGTCATGCCGGCACCTCGTGGCGTTCGATCCTGGCGCCCAGCGCGGCGTAGGCGCGCCAGCGCGCACGGGCGGCGGAGCGGTCGTCTTCTGCCATCGAGACGATCTCGACCACACGATCAAACGCCTCGAAGCCCCCGGGCGTTTCCGCCCCCAGATTCAAGAGCACCTCGCGTGTCGGTGCCTGGGCTGCATCTTCGACCAGCCACACCGGCGTGGCACGCAGGCGTTCCGCCAGCGCCTGACCCGGCGCCAGCACGACATGCGGCACGAACTCGAGGGGGTCGAAACTCCACAGCGCACGGTCCAGCCCGGCCAGCGCGCGCGCTGTGCCGGTCACGGCCACCGTGGCGCCCTGGCGCGTGGCTTTGCGCAGCAGCCGGCAGGTGTAGTCGGTGCTGTCGGCCACATTGAAATGAAAGCGGACATGCGTCACGGCGAGGCCCGCGTGCAGTTCAGGCCGCTTGTGCCAGCACGAAGTGCGTGAGCAGCGACACCGGCCGTCCGGTCGAGCCCTTGGCGGCACCCGACTTCCACGCACTGCCCGCAATGTCGAGGTGCGCCCAGCGGTACTTGCCGGTGAAGCGGCGCAGGAACATGGCCGCCGTGATGGCCCCGCCAGCGCGGCTGCCGATGTTGGCCATGTCGGCGTAGTGGCTCTTCAGGCCCTCGTCGTACTCTTCGTCGAGCGGCATGCGCCAGCACGGGTCGAGCCCGGCCTGCGCGGCGGCGAGCATCTGCGTGGCGACGGTGTCGTCGGCGGTGAACAGGCCCGAATGGTGGTGGCCGAGTGCCACGACGCAGGCGCCGGTGAGTGTGGCCACGTCGACAACCACCGCCGGCTTGAAGCGTTCGGCATAGGTCAGCGCATCGCACAGGATGAGCCGGCCTTCGGCATCGGTGTTCAGGATCTCGATGGTCTGGCCCGACATGCTGGTGACCACGTCGCCCGGCTTCACGGCGTTGCCGCCGGGCATGTTCTCGCACGACGGGATGATGCACACCAGGTTCAGCTTCGGCTTCAACTCGGCCACGGCGCGCAGTGCGCCGAGCACGCTGGCCGCGCCGCCCATGTCGTACTTCATCTCGTCCATCTCGGCGCCGGGCTTGAGCGAAATGCCGCCGGTGTCGAACGTGATGCCCTTGCCCACCAGCACCACCGGCGGCACTGACTTGGCCGCGCCGTCATAGCGCGCCACGATAAAGCGCAAGGGCTCGGCCGAGCCCTGCGCCACCGACAGAAACGAGCCCATGCCGAGCTTTTCGCAGGCCTTGCGGTCGAGCACTTCGACCTTCAACTCGTGATCCTTGCCGAGCTTCCTGGCGACCTGCGCCAGGTGCGTCGGCGTGCAGTGGTTGCCCGGCCGGTTGGCCCACTCACGCGCCAGCAGCACGCCGGCACCGATGGCCTGACCGCGCACAAGGCCGGCTTGCAGCGCCTTCGATTCGGCCTTGCTGCACAGCAGCGTCACCTTGGCAATGTTTGATGCTGCCGGCGCGCTCGGCTTGGTGTGGCGGTACAGATAGGTGGCGTCGAGCACGGCCGTGACCAGCGCCTCGGCGTGGGCGTCGTTCAGCGCCGCGCTGCCGGCAAAACCGACCGCCACATGTTTCGAGCCGCCGCCCTTGAGTTGCTGAATGCCCAATACAACTGCGGCTTTGAAGGCCTTCGGGGTGTCGGCACCCGCCACGACGATCACGACGCGCGCTGCGCGCACGCCGACCGGGCGGTGCAGGTACAGGCACTTGCCGGCCTTCGGTGACAGGTCGCCCTGTGCCGTCGCATCGCTGACCGCCAATGCAAGCACGGCAGGCAGCGCGGGGTCGTGCGCGGGTTGGTGGCCACCGTCGGCCGGCACGATCAGCACGAGGGCATCGCAGGCCACATCGGCCCATGAGTCGGGGGAAGAAACTTGGATACGAAAGTCCATAATCGGCCGCTCTGAAGACAAGCCAATGATGTTATTCGATTCCACCTTGCGCCGAGACTTGGCGCGCAACTTCGGCGCGACCCTCGTGGTCATCCTGACCATCGTGCTGACGATGATGTTGATTCGCACGCTCGGCTTGGCCGCCGGCGGTCAGGTGGCGCCCCAAGACGTGGTGCTGCTGCTCGGCTATGTGGCGCTCGGGCACCTGCCGACCATGCTCGCGCTGTCGCTGTTCGTGGCTGTGGTGGCCACCTTGTCGCGCATGTATCGCGACAGTGAAATGGCCATCTGGTTCGCCAGCGGTGTAAGTCTCGCGCGCTTCGTACGGCCGGTGCTGCGCACCTGCTGGCCGGTGCTGCTGGTGGTGGCCGTGCTCGCGCTCTTCGTGTGGCCGTGGCAAAACCAGCGCAGCGTGGAACTGAAGGAGCGGTTCGAGCGCCGCTCCGACCTGTCGCGCGTAGCGCCGGGCCAGTTCCAGACGTCGAACGACGGCAGCCGCGTGTTCTTCATTGAGCTCGACGCAGCCGACAGCCTCACCGGGCGGAACGTCTTCATCTTGACCTCGCTCGCGAATGCCGAGTCGGTCACGTCAGCGCGCAGCGGTCAAGTCGAGTGGCTCGGCGACGACCGCTACCTCGTGCTCAGCCGCGGCCAGCGCAACGAACAAAGCCTGGCCACGGGCGAGAAGACACTGGCGCGCTTCGAGTCCTACCGCATCCAGGCCGGCGAGCGCGTGCTCTCGCAGATGGACGACCTGCCGCCCAAGGCGCGCACCAGCTTTGACCTGCTCACGCTGCCCACGCCCGCGAACCAGGGCGAACTGGTGTGGCGGCTCGGCCTGGTGTTCGGCGCCGCGAACCTGACCTTGCTCGGCATCGGCCTGGCCGCAACGAACCCGCGCCGCGCGAGCAACTGGAACCTGCTGTTCGCGCTGCTCGCGTTCGTCGTCTACTACAACATCATCAACCTGTCGCAGGCCTGGGTCGCAGGCGGGCGGGTCGGCATGGGCACCGCGCTGGCAGCGGCACACGGCGGTGCGTTCCTGATCGCCATGGTGCTTCTGTGGTGGCGCGAGCACCGCAACTCGCGCTTCGGCTGGGTGCGAAGCGCGGCGCGCGCGACGTGAAGGCCGTGCACTTGAAGGCAGCGCAGTGAAGACCGTTCGCCGGCTGTTCTACGCCGACATCATGTCGTCGGTCGCGTTCGTGGCGCTGGCGTTCCTGTCGCTCAGCTTCTTCATCGACTTCGTCGACCAACTCGGCGACGTGGGCCGCGCGGGCTACACCATCGTGCGCGCCACGCTCTACGCGCTGCTGTTGGTGCCGGGGCACTTCTATGAGGTCGCACCCATCGCGGTGCTGATCGGCACGATCTACACCCTGGCGCGGCTCGCGCAGTCGTCCGAATACACGATCCTGCGCACCGGCGGCCTGGGGCCCGGCCGGGCCTTGTCGCTGCTGGCGAGCCTCGGTCTCGTGTTCGGCGTGATCACCTTCTTGGTGGGCGACTACCTCGCGCCCTTGAGCGAACGCGAGGCCAGCCAGGTGCAGGCCAGCACCCGCGGTGGCCTGAAGCTCGGCCGCTCCGGCGCCTGGCTCAAAGACCATGCGACCACACCCGACGGTGAGCGCAGCTACTCCATCAACGTCGGCGCGGCCGGCCCAGGGCCGCTGCTGCGCAACATCCGCATCTTCGAGTTCGATGCCGACGGCCGCCTGCAACGGCGCATTGCGGCCGCCACCGCCGAGGTGCGGCCGAATGCGATCTGGGCGCTGCAGGACGTGAACGTCACGCGCTGGGTCGGCGGCAACGATTCGGCCCTCGCGCCCGAACAAAAGTACGCCGAGTTCGTGTGGCCCAGCACCCTGACCGCCGCCGTGGTGGCGGCCGCCGTGTCACCGGTGAGCTCGATGTCGACCGCAGAACTGTTCCGCTACATCGTGCATCTGGCCGACAACGAACAGGCGGCCCAGAGCTACCAGATCCAGTTCTGGAAACGCGCCTTGTACCCGTTCGCCTGCTTGGTGATGGTCGGGCTGGCCCTCCCCTTCGCGTACCTGCACGCGCGCGGCGGTGGCGTGAGCTTGAAGGTGTTCGGCGGCATCATGTTGGGCATCAGCTTCGTGCTGTTGAACAACGTGGCCGGCCACCTGGGCTTGCTGCGCAACTGGACGCCCTGGGTGGTGGCCGCCGCGCCGAGCGCGCTGTACCTGTTGTTGTCGCTGGCGGCGTTCAGCTGGCTGGTGCGCTACCGGTAGCGTGATTCAACGACTAGCATTTGCGCATGAAACAAGGACTGCTGCTGTTTGCCCACGGTGCGCGCGACCCGCGCTGGTCGCTGCCCTTTGAAGACGTGGCCCGCCGCGTTGCCGAACGCGAGCCCACGCTGAATGTGCAGCTCGCGTTCCTCGAGTTCATGACGCCCGGCCTCGCCGAAGCCGGCCAAACCCTGGTGGCCGACGGCTGCGAGCGCGTCGACGTGGTGCCGCTTTTCCTGGGCGCCGGCGGCCATGTGCGCAAGGATCTGCCGCTGCTGCTGGATGCGTTGCGCGCCGCCCACCCGCGGGTGCAATGGCAGCTGCAGCGGGCCATTGGTGAAGTCGACAGCGTGGTCGAGGCCATGGCGCTGGCCGCCGCCGCATTGCTGCGCACCGCATGAACCTGCACCAGTTCCGCTTCGTGCAGGAAGCCGTGCGCCGGGACCTGAACCTGACCGAGACGGCGAAGGCGCTATTTACCTCGCAGCCCGGCATCTCCAAGGCCATTCTCGAACTTGAAGCCGAACTGGGCATCGACATCTTCGCGCGCCATGGCAAGCGGCTGCGGCGCGTCACTGCACCGGGGCAAGAAGTGCTGAAGTCGATCGAGGTGATCCTGCGCGAGGTGAGCAACCTGAAGCGCATCGGCGAAGAGTTCTCGCGCCAGGACGAAGGCACGCTGTCCATTGCCACCACGCACAGCCAGGCGCGCTACTTCCTGCCCGAACCGATTGCCCAGCTGCGCAAGCGCTTCCCGAAGGTCAATATCAGCCTGCACCAAGGCTCGCCCGAACAGGTGGGCAAGATGGTGCTCGAAGAGGTGGCCGACCTGGGCTTGGCCACCGAGTCGCTGGCCGGCGTGGACGGCCTCGTGAGCCTGCCGTGCTACGAGTGGCACCACGTCGTCGTGATGCCCGCCGGCCACGCGCTCGCGCAGGTGGAACGCATCTCGCTCGAAGACCTGGCAATGTTGCCGTTGGTGTCGTACCACCCGTCGTTCAGCGGGCGAACGCGCGTTGACCAGGCCTTCGCGGCGCGCGGCCTGAAGCCGAACATCGTGCTCGAAGCGATCGACGCCGATGTCATCAAGACCTACGTGCGGCTCGGCTTGGGCGTGGGCATCGTGGCCGAGATCGCCGTGCGCGACGACCCGCCCGGCGCCGACCTGGTGTCGCGCCCCGTGGGCCACCTGTTCGGCCAGAACGTGACACGCATCGCGTTCAAGCGCGGCGCCTACCTGCGCAACTTCGTCTACGCTTTCGCCGAGATGACATCCGACCGGCTGAGCCGCGCCCTGCTCACGCGCGCACTTCTCGCCCAAGGCCAGTTCGGCGACGCCAACGACTACCAACTTTGAACCCAAGCGCCATGCAAGCCACCTCGACGCCCGCCTTCGCCACCCCCGCTGTCGCGAGCCGCCTGCCGAACGTGGGCACCACGATCTTCACCGTGATGTCGGCGTTGGCCCAGCAGCACGACGCCGTCAACCTCGGCCAGGGCTTCCCCGACTTCGAGTGCGACCCGGCCTTGCTTGACGCCGTGAATCACGCCATGCGCAGCGGCCAGAACCAGTACCCGCCGATGGCCGGCGTGCCGGTGCTGCGCGAGGCGGTCGCCGACAAGGTCGAGGCAATGTACGGCCGCCGCTACGACCCCGCCACCGAGATCACCATCACGGCCGGTGCGACGCAGGCGATCCTGACAATCATCCTGGCCATCGTGCATGCAGGCGACGAAGTCATCGTGCTCGACCCCTGCTACGACAGCTACGAGCCGAACATCGAGCTCGCCGGCGGCGTGGCGGTGCATGTGCCGCTCACACCACTCAGCTTCGCACCCGACTTCGCGCGCATCGCCGCTGCGCTCACGCCGCGCACGCGGGCCATCATCGTCAACACGCCGCACAACCCGAGTGCAACAGTTTGGTCAGCCGCGCAGATGGCACAACTGACCGAGTTGCTGCGCGGCACCGACATCATCGTGATCGCCGATGAGGTCTACGAGCACATGGTGTTCGACGGCGAGGCGCACCAGAGCGTGGCGCGTTCGCCCGAACTGGCGGCGCGCAGCTTCGTGGTGTCGAGCTTCGGCAAGACCTACCACGTGACCGGCTGGAAGGTGGGTTACGTCGCCGCGCCGGCCCCGTTGATGGCCGAGTTCCGCAAGGTTCACCAGTTCAACGTGTTCACTGTGAACACGCCGATGCAGCACGGCCTGGCAAGCTTCATGCGCAACGCCTCTCACCACATCGGCCTGCCCGCGTTCTACCAGCGCAAGCGCGACCTGTTCGCCGCCGGCCTGGCCAACACGCGGCTTCGGCCCTTGCAGACGCAGGGCAGCTACTTCCAGTGCGTGGACTATTCAGCCGTCAGCGACCTGCCGGAAGAAGCTTTTTGCCGCTGGCTCACGCAAGAAGTGGGCGTTGCG
>JANXWV010000029.1 GCA_025350965.1 Rhizobacter sp. | reverse complement strand
TCGACCCGCTCGAAGGCGCCGGCGCTTCCGGTGGTGAAGCAGCGCAGCACGCCACGGTCGGCGGCGTGCGCCCGTACACGCCGCACTACGCCAGCCCCGAGCAAGTGCGCGGCGAACCTGTGAGCACATCGACCGACATCTACAGCCTGGGTGTGCTGCTGTACCAGATGCTCACCGGCGTTCGGCCCACCGGCCGCCATGCCAACACGCCGGCCGAGGCCGCGCGCAGCGTGCTCGAAGACGAGCCCACGCGGCCCAGCCAGCTGAGCCCCCGCGACGCGCCCGACCCGCAGTGGCTGACCACCCGCAAGCGGCTCGAAGGCGACCTCGACAACATTCTGCTCAAGGCGCTGGAGAAGTCGCCCGAGCGCCGCTATGCCAGCGTGGATGCGCTGGCGGCCGACGTGCGCAACGTGCTCGCGGGCCGGCCTGTCAGCGCGCGGCCGGCCAGCGCGGCCTACGTGCTGGGCAAGTTCGTGCGGCGCAACCGCTGGGCCGTGCTGGCCGGCGCGCTGGGCGGCGTGGGTCTGGCCAGCGGCCTGACCGCCGCGCTGCTGCAAGGCCGCGAAGCCGCCGCACTGGGCGTGGTCGGCCTGGCGGGCGGGCTGGGGTTGGCACTGTTCCAGGGCCGCCAGGCAGCACTTGCCCGCGACGACGCGCAGCGCCAACTCGCCGGCGTGAAAGACATCACCACCGAACTCGTGTTCCGCTATGGCGATGCGATCCAGCAGATCCCTGGTGGCGCCCGCGCTCAGGAGGCCATGCTCAAGCAGACCGTGGCTTCGCTCGACGTGACGCTGAAGCTCGCCCCCGACGATGCCGAGCTGACCGTGCTGGTCGCCTCGGCGCTCGGGCGGCTGGCGCAGATCCAGGGCAACCCCACCTTCGCCGGCCCCGAACGCGCCGCAGAGGCCCGGGCCACCGTCACCCGCGCGCTGGCGCTGGCAGCGCGCGTGTGGGCGAGCAAGCTGGGCGATGTGCGCTTCGTCACCCAGCACCTGATCACCCTGCTCACGCACGCCAACATGCTGCGCAACGCCGGCCGCGTGGAAGACGGCCTGGCCGTGCTGGCCACCGCCGCCGAGCGCAGCGCCCAAACACTGGCCGAGCGGCTGGGCGACAGCGACCGTGCCGCCGTGCTGGAGCTGCGCGGCAACGTGTTCACCAACCTCGCCCACTTCAACGATCACAGCGGCCGGCCGAGCCTGGGGCGGCCCGCGCAGGCGCTGCTGCACTACGCCGAGGCCGAAGCAGCCTTCGAGGCGCTGTACGGCAACCCCGCGCTGATGGCCGCAGTGAATGCCGCCACCGACCCCGGCTCGCCGCCCGCTGAAGAGTGGGCCATCCACAACCTGGCCAACGTGTGCATCGGCCGCGCGCTGGTGCACCAGAAGCTCGGCGACTTTGCGGCGATGAAGCGCGACGCGCTCGCCGCCATCGACAAGCGGCGCGACAACCTGCGCCGCAACCCGACCAGCGCCATCTGGCGACAGGGCCTGATGTTCGACAGCAACTACCTCGCCGTCGCGTTGCTTCACCTGGGCGAGCACGAAGCCGCGCTGGCCGCGTCGCAACAGGCGTGGGACACCGTCGCCGAGCGCTTGAACGAAGAAGGGTTACAGGCCCTGTGGCTCGCCACGCGTGGCAACTTCGCGCGTCAGCATGCGCGTGCGTTGGCCGCCAATGGCCGGCACGCGGCCGCGCTGCCGGTGTTCGAACTGGCGGTGCAGCGCGCCGCCGAAGTGCTGCAAGAGAGCGACACGGAAGTCGCCCGCCAGGACCTGACCACACTGCAGGCGGAGCAAGCGCAGAGCGTGTTGTCTGGGTCCGCTGGTGCATCTGCATAGCTGCTGGCAGCGCGGCGCTTCAGCTCGCGGGGGCGGCGACCGCAAGCATGAACTCGTCCAGGGTCAGGTAGCCCTTCTTGTCTTTGTCGATCTCGTCGAAGCGCGCGGCCACGCTGGGCAACATCTCGGCTTCGGCGCGGCTCAGTTTGCCGTCCTTGTTGACGTCGGCGCGCCTGAACGCGGCTTCGATCGCGGCCTTGTCCCTGGCCGCCGCGTCGGGCACGGGGGCCTGAATCTGCGCCTGTACGCCCAGCGCCACGCCGAGCAACAAACTGACAGCGAGGGCGCGCGATGCGCGGGTCTTAAACGGGTGCATGGTCTGCTCCTGATGGTCATGTGAGCCTCATTGCACCCCATCGCACGACCCGACCCCAGCACTCTTTCCCGGCCTTACCCGGGTTGCAGATTCGCGCCGACTGCTTACCGGGGCTTGCACTCGCTTGCAACGCTGCGCACGGGGGTTCGCGCAGTGTTCATCACCGCGTTCAGCGCCGCGCTTTCACCGCGTTGCTGAGCACGTCGAGCACCGTCAACGAATCGGGCCAGCCGATGCACGCGTCGGTGATGCTCTGGCCGTAGGCCAGCTTGGAAGGGTCGTCCTTGCCGGCGCTGAACTTCTGCGCCCCGGCGACGAGGTGGCTCTCGACCATCACACCGAAGATGCAGCGGTTGCCTGCTTTCATCTGATCCGCCACGTCGCGCGCCACGTCGACCTGGCGCTCGTGCTGCTTGCTGCTGTTGGCGTGGCTGCAGTCGACCATCAACGTGCACTCGAGCTTGGCGGCTTCGATCTCCTTGCAGGCCGCCGCCACGTGCGCCGCGTCGTAGTTCGGCGCCTTGCCGCCCCGCAGGATCACGTGGCAGTCCGGGTTGCCGCGGGTCTCGACGATGGCCACCTGCCCGTTCTTGTGCACCGACAAGAAGTGGTGCGGCCGCGCCGCCGCCTGGATCGCGTCGATGGCGATGCGGATGTTGCCGTCCGTGCCGTTCTTGAAGCCGATCGGCGCGGACAGGCCCGACGCCAGCTCGCGGTGCACCTGGCTCTCGGTCGTGCGCGCGCCGATGGCGCCCCACGAGATCAGGTCGCCCAGGTACTGCGGCGAGATCACGTCGAGGAACTCGCTGCCCGCCGGCATGCCCATGCGGTTGATCTCGAGCAGCAGTTGGCGGCCCATGCGCAGGCCTTCGTCGATGCGGTAGGTCTCATCGAGGTACGGGTCGTTGATCAAACCCTTCCAGCCGACGGTCGTGCGTGGCTTCTCGAAGTACACGCGCATCACGATCTCCAGCGTGTCCTTGTACCTGTCGCGCTCGACCCTGAGCTTGCGCGCGTACTCGAGCGCGGCGGCGGGGTCGTGAATGGAGCAGGGGCCCATGACGACGAGCAGCCGGTCGTCCTTGCGCTGCATGATGTTGCGGATGCGCGCGCGCGTGTCGCCGATCAGCGCTTCCACCGGCGTGCCGGCAATCGGGAAGAAGCGGATCAGGTGCTCGGGTGGCGGCAGCGGCATCACGTCCTTGATCCTCTCGTCGTCGGTGCGGCTGGTGCGTTCGGTGTGCGCATACCAACCGTCGCTGGCGTTGGTCGTTGAGGCAGTCATGGCATGGGCTCCTGAAGGGTGCGTGGATTGCGAGGGCCAAAAAAAACCGCCGGGGGTGAGCCCGGCGGTTTTCGGAGATTCGTTTGGCGCTTTACTTGGCGTGTGCGCTGGCCTCTCCGGCCGCTGGGCGGTGGGAGCTCCAAAAATACGCAAAAGTGCTGACACAGAAAAGCATGAGCGGGAATGTAGCACGCGGCCGGCTGCCCGGCGCCGCGGCCGATCGGCCTTCAGTCAACCTTCACTCAACTTTCACTCAGGCTGCGCCGCAACCAGGCCCGCGCGACCGTCCAGTCGCGTTTGACGGTGGCGAGCGACATGTCCATCGCCTCGGCGATCTCTTCGAGCTCGAGCCCGCCGAAGAAGCGCAACTCGACCACCTTCGCTGCCCGCGCATCGACCGCCTCGAATGCCAGCAGCGCCTCGTGCACGCGCAGCAGCTCGGGCTCCTGGCCCGTGCCGGCCACCGGCAGCGCGTCGGTCAGCGTCACCATCACGGCGTCGCGCTTGTCGGCCTGTTTGCCGCGTGCGTGGCTCACCAGAATGCGCCGCATCATGGTCGACGCCACCGCCAGGAAGTGGTTGCGGCTTTGCCATTGCGTGCGGGTCTGCGCGGCAAGCGCGAACCAGGCCTCGTGGGCCAGCGCCGTGGCGCTGAGCGTGTGGCCCGGCGACTCGCGCCGCAGCCGCGCCGAGGCAATGCGCCGCAGCTCGTCATACAGCAGCGCGAACAACTCGTTGGCCGCCTCCGGCGAGCCTGCGTCGAGTTGGCCCAGCCACTGCGTTACGTTCAACACGGGGGAGGTCATGCGCCGCATTGTGATGGCGCCAAACCGTCTGCCCACGCCCCGCGAACGCGGGGCGTGGGCGGTGAATGAGCCGTTTGACCGTGAAACTTCGCGCAAGATCAAGAACCATGACGACGAAGCCCTCACCCCAGCCCAACCCGCCCCGCCCGCTTTTGAGCCCGGCCGACTGGGCCCGCGCGCGCGCGCTTTTCGAGCTGGCCTGTGGCCTGCCGCGCGCCGAGCGCGAGGCCTTCGTGCGCGACTCGGGCGACACCGGCGCGGTGCGCGCCGAGGTACTGGCGCTGCTGCTTCACAGCACCGATGCAGCGGATGCGGCCAACGCAGCCGATCCGGGCTCGGCGGCTGCGGCTTTCCTCGACACGCCGGTCGCGCATCGCCTCCTGCCCGCGCCGCGCGAGGGTTCGCGCCTGGGCCCGTGGCAGCTCGAAGCCCTGCTCGGCAGCGGCGGCATGGGCGACGTGTACCGCGCGCGCCGTGCCGACGGCGCTTACGCCGGTGCGGCGGCCGTGAAAATACTCAAGCGCGGCATGGACAGCGTGGCCGTGCTGCAGCGCTTCGCGCTCGAACAGCAGGCCCTGGCCACGCTGAACCACCCGCACATCGCACGGCTCTTCGATGCCGGCCTCACGCCCGACGGCCTGCCGTACTTCGTGATGGAACTCGTCGACGGCCAGGCCATCGACCGTGCCTGCGACGCCCTGCCGCTGACCGCGCGGCTGCGCCTGTTCCTGCAACTGGCCGACGCGGTGGCGCACGCGCACCGCAACCTGCTGGTGCACCGCGACCTGAAGCCCGGCAACGTGCTGGTCACCCAGGACGGGCAGGTCAAGCTGCTCGACTTCGGCATTGCCAAGGCACTCGACGTCGAAGACGCACCCCCTGCCGCCGACATCACCATCGGCACGCAGCGCCCGTTCACCCCGAGCCACGCCAGCCCCGAGCAAGTGCGCGGCGAACGCGTCAGCACGGCCACCGACATCTACTCGCTCGGCGTGCTGCTCTACCAGATGCTGACCGGCCAGCGCCCCTATGGCCGCAGCGCCACCAGCCCTGCCGAGGCGGCGCGTGCGGTGCTCGAAGAGGCACCGACCCGACCGAGCAGCCTGTCGCCCGCGAGCGCCGACGACCGCACCTGGCTCGCCCACCGCAACAAGCTGCGCGGCGACCTCGACAACATCCTGCTGAAGGCGCTCGAGAAAACGGTGGCGCAGCGTTACGCCAACGTCGACGGCCTGGCCGCCGACGTGAGTGCGTACCTGAACGGCTACCCCGTCAGCGCACGCGCGCCCACGCGCCGCTACGTCGCCGCGAAGTTCGTCGCCCGCCATCGCGTTGCCGTCGGTGCCGCGAGTGCCGGCCTGTGCATGGTCGTGGGCCTGTCCATAGTGGCATTGCTGAGCGCCGCGCAAGCACGCGCGGCACTGAGCGAATCACGCCGGCTTGCCGCCGTGATGGTGTTCGACGTGAACGACGCATTGCAGAGCGGCGTGCTCGCGGGCCGCCAGGCCCTCGCCAAGACCGCGAACGGCTTCTTCGCCGACCAGCTGAGCGGCGGCGAGCGCTCGCCGGCCACGCTGCTGGTCAGCGGCCAGGCGCTGTACCGACTGGCGGAAGTGGAAGGCGGCGTCGGCAAGGCCAACCTGGGCAACACCGGCACCGCCGAGCGCCACTACGCACAGGCGCTCACCGTGCTGGCGCAGGTGCCCGACCGCAGCGCGGAAGCCCCCGAGGCCTGGCTCGAGCGCGCGGCCGTGCACCTGGCCGTGTCCGAGTTGCGCGGCGCGGGCGGGGATGCGCAGGCCGCACTGCGCGAATTGACCGAAGGGCAAGCCGATGTCGAGCACGGCCTGCAGCTGGCACCCGGCCACCTCAAGCTGGGCACGGCGCGCTGCAACCTGCTGATGCACACGATGGACGTGATGTACAACCAGAACGGCCCGGCCCACCTCGGCAACCTGCCCGAGGCACTCCGGCGCGGCACGCAAGCCCTGAACTGCGCGCGCAACAACCTGGCCCGGCGCGTGGGCAACTTGAACAGCCAGCAATTGCTCAGCGCCGTGCTGGTTCGCCAGGCCCTGCTCGAACTGAGCGCCGGCCACCAGGAAGCCGCCGTCACGCTGGCACGCGACAACGTGGCCGTGCTCGAAGCCGCTGCGGGTGCCGCACCGAACGAGGACTGGAACGACTTCCTCATCGCCGCGCACGGCGCGCTGGGCTATGCCTTGCAACAACGCTCGGACGACCCCGAAGCCTTCGACGAACTGGCCCGCTCGACGAACATCGCCCGGCGCCAATGGCAGGCCGACCGCGCCGACCGCCGAGCCCGCGGCTCGTTCGCCGCGGTCAGCTACACGCTGGGCGATTCGCACCTGACGGCCGGGCACCTGGGCGCCGCCGCCACCGCGTGCGGTGACGCCGCCGACGCCCTTCGCGGCGGCGTGCTCGCCGACGCGCGGCCGACCGAGGTGCGCACCTACCTGTCGGCCCAGCGCTGCGTGCTGCAGGCCAACACCGCAGCGCAGCCGGCCATCGAGGCGGCCGTCAGCGAAGCTCGGGCCCTCAGCGCTCGGTTGCCCACGCAAGGCGATGAACAACTGCCCTGGGCGGAGCTGCGCCTGATGCAGCTCACAGGTTGGCAACGCGCGGGCCAGGACGAGCGCGCCTTCCGCGAGGCCCGATCGGTACTCGCCGACGCAGCCCGCTGGGAGCAGGCCACCCCCGGCAGCGCCGAGCACGCCAGCAGTGCAGCGGCCTTGCGCCACAGCGCAGCCGCACTGCCCTGGCGCCGGCTACAGCCCGCCGATGCAGCGTTGCGTTGCAGCTGGGCGCTGGCGGCGGCACAGGCCTTCGACAAGTTGGCGGCGAGCCACCAGCTCGACGCCAGCTACACCGCGACAGTCAAAGCGGCGCAAGAGAGCGCGCGGCGCTGCGCCGTGGCGGGCTAGGCGAGGTCTCCAGCGCAACGCCGTCGCGGCAATCGCGACACTCGCGACATGCTCGAAGTGACGCACGAAAACATTCTTTTCGCGACCGTGAGCCGTTTGGTGGCCTGCACAGCGCGCAAGCCCAGGAGACCCACAACCCTGGAGCCCCGAATGCACACCGCCCACCGCGCCAACCTGACCTTGTCCGTGCTGTTCGCCGCCACGCTCGCCGCCTGCGGCGGGGGCGACAGCGATGTGCCCGCCACCACCGGCCCGGCTTCAACCGTCAAGCTCACCGGCCTCGCCGCCACCGGCGCAGCGCTGGCAGGTGCCACCGTCACCGCCAAGTGCGCTGCCGGTGCCGACACCACGGGCACCACCGCTGCCGATGGCTCGTTCACCCTGACGCTGGGCGCCGCGCAAGTGGCGCCGTGTCTTTTGCGCGTGGTCGGTGGCAACCCGAGCGTCACGCTCTACAGCTTTGCCGCCGGCGCTGGCCGCGTGAACATCACGCCCTGGACCGACCTGATCGTGGCGCGCGCCGCTGCCAGCAGCCCTGCCGCTGCATTCGCTGCCTTCGACCTGGCCAAAGGCAACGCCATCGCCGCCGCGCTCGCCACGGCCAAGGCTTACGTGGCGACCGAATCGGTGGCTGTGGCCGGCGCCGCACCCGTGGCCGACGCGTTGACCGGCGTGTTCGCTGTGGGCGACGCCGACGACAAGCTGCTGGACACGCTCGGCGTCGCCCTGAAGGCTGCCGGCAAGTCCCAGAGCGACCTTGACACCGCCGCCAGCACCGGTGCCAGCCTGAAGGCCGTGCTGACAGTCGCCGGGCCTTCCAGCGGCGCCATCGGCAGCGGCGCGTATGCGCAGGTCACGGCGAAGGACTCGGCCACCTTCCTCGCCCTGCTGCCCAAAGCCTGTGCCGTGGTGAGCGCACTCGCCGGCGGTTCCAAGACCTACTCGAAGTGCAAGCAGGACAGCAGTTCCCCCGCTGTGAATCTGACTGCTGCCATGTGGTTCGGCGGCCTGCCCCACCCGGCCAACGGCGCCACCGTCAGCGGGCCCGACACGGCGGGGGCCAAGGTCTACCTCGTGAACGCGCTGACCGACGTGACGGTCGGCAACAGCTGCAAGGTCGCCATCGCCGAACCCTTCATTCCGATCGTGCTGGTCGAGGTGCGCGGTGCGGACTGGGCGACCGTATCGGGCAAGCGGTTCGGCTTCAACGGCAGCAGCGACGACACGGTGAGCGTCGACAAGGACGGCCTGGTGTTCGAGTACACGATGACGAACTCAGACAACTACAAGCTCGAGATGCACCCGAACGTGACCTTGTTCGACCCGAAGACGAGCGGCAGCGAAGGCGTGGTCGGCTCACCAGGCAACGCCAGCTACTTCATCTGCCAATCGTGACCCAGTGACGCGATGACGCACACAGGCGCGGATTTCTTTGCCGCCCTGTGAGCCTTTTCGCGCGGCTTTCCCGCGAATGAGATCAAGGCACCGGTGTTCGGGGCCGCAACCCGACCCGGAGCTTTCTTCCATGAAACTGGCCACTCGTTCGACCCGCCCGCTCATCCTCTCGGCCGGCTTCAGCCTGCTCGCGATTGCCGCTGCCGCCACGCTCACCGCCTGTGGTGGGGGTGATGATGCGGTCGCCACGGCCACCGCGCCCGCCGCCGTGACCGTCACGCTCATTGGCACCGCCGCCACCGGCGCGCCGATGGCGAACGCGCTCGTCACCGCCACCAACGCGAAGGGCGTGCAAGCCACGGCGCGCACCGGCACCGACGGCAAGTTCAGCATCGGCGTCGCCGATGCCGCGCCCTACGCGTTGAGCGTGACCGACGCGTCGGGCAAGGTCTGGTACTCGTTCGCGGCGCAGGCCGGCGTGGCCAACATCACGCCGCTGACCACGCTGGCGCTGCTCGACGCCAACGGCCAGAAGCCGCTCGCCGACCTGTTCAAGGCCTGGGCCAGCGCCGGCCTGAGCGCCGACGCGGTGCTGGCATCGGCCCGCAAGGTAAACGCCAACCTGCAGGCGCTGATGGCAGCGAACGGGCTCGACGCGAGCAAGCTCAACGTGTTCGCCGCACCCTTCGCGGCCGACCACACCGGCCTGGATGCCTTGCTCGACGCGATGCGCGTGTCATTCAACTGCAGCGCCACAGCCTGCAGCCAGAGCATCCTCGGTGCGCAGGGCAACGTGCTCGTCAGCTGGAACGGCAACATCGCGACCACCGGCATCACGCTCAGCTGGGCGGCAACCGACAACACCGGCACCGGCAGCTCGGGCACGCTCGTGGTCGGCCTGGGCAGCTGCAAGGCGCCGAAGGCCGGCACCTATTCGCTGGTCGTGCAGACGGTCGCGGCCGGCATCGCCATCCCCGAGATCTGCATCGACGGCCTGCCCGACAAGCCGGCGTCGCAAGCCGACTTCTGCGGCGGCGCCGACATCAACGCGCAACTTCCGGCGGGCGTGAGCATCAAGAGCTGCACGTACAGCGGCAACGTCGGCAGCATCACCGCGCAGATCATCACCCCGTTCCCGATCGACTACGCGGTCACCTACACCTTCGTCAAACACTGAGCGTTCGGCACCCCGGCCATCAGGCCAGGTGGGCCGCCGCGAGCAAGGCCTTCGTGTAGGGCTCGCGCGGCGCGTCGAACAGGGCCTGGGCTTCGCCTTCCTCGACCACCACGCCGTCCTTCATCACCATCACGCGGTGCGCCATTGCGCGCACCACGGCCAGGTCGTGGCTGATGAAGACGTAACTCATGCCGTAGTGGCTCTGCAGCTCGGCCAGCAGCGCCAGCACCTGCTGCTGCACCGACACGTCCAGCGCCGAGGTGGGCTCGTCGAGCACCAGCACCTCGGGGCGCAGCACCACCGCGCGGGCAATCGAGATGCGCTGGCGCTGCCCGCCCGAGAACTCGTGCGGGTAGCGGTTCAATACACCGGCCACGCCCTTGGCCTCGCTCAAGCCCACCTCGTCGAGCATGGCCAGCACCAGCCGCTCACGTTCAGCGTTAGAGAGCTCAGGCCGGTGGAGCGCCAGGCCTTCGCCCACGATCTGCCCGACCGTCATGCGCGGGCTGAGCGACGCGAACGGGTCCTGGAACACCACCTGCATGCGCTTGCGCATCGCGCGCAGTGTGGCGCGGTCGGCGTTGTCGATGCGCTCGCCTTCGACCGCAACCGACCCATCGGCGATGGGTTGAAGCGCCAGCAACGCCATGCCCAGGGTCGTCTTGCCCGAGCCCGATTCGCCGACGATGCCCAGCGTCTCGCCGCGCCGAAGTTGCAGCGTGGCGGCGCGCACCGCGTTGAACTCACGCTTCTTGAACCAGCCCAGCGACACGGCGAAGCTCACGCGCACATCGCGCGCTTCAACCACCACGGGCGCGTCAGCCGCCACGGCCTGCACCACGCGCTGCGGCCGGCTCGCCAGCAGCTTCTGGGTGTAGGCATGTTGCGGGTCGGCGAACACGGTGGCCGTGTCGCCGAGTTCGACCAGCACGCCGCGCTCCATCACGCCCACGCGGTGGGTGAAGCGGCGCACCAGGTTCAGGTCGTGCGTGATGAAGAGCAGCGCCATGCCCATCTCGCGTTGCAGCTCGTCGAGCAGCGCGAGGATCTGCGCCTGGATCGTCACGTCGAGCGCGGTGGTGGGCTCGTCGCAGATCAACAGCTTGGGCCGGCACGCCAGCGCCATCGCGATCATCGCGCGCTGGCGCTGGCCGCCCGACAGCTCGTGCGGGTACGAATCGATGCGCCGTTCCGGCTCGGGGATGCCGGTGCGCGTGAGCAGCTCGACGGCCCTTGCGCGCGCCGCGTTCTTGCGCAGGCCTTCGTGCAGCTCGAGCACCTCGCCGATCTGGTTGCCCACGGTGTAGAGCGGGTTCAGCGCCGTCATCGGCTCCTGGAAGATCATCGCGATCTCCGAGCCTCGCAGGCCGCGCATCTCGCGCTCCGACTTCTGCAGCAGGTCTTCGCCGTTGAATCGAATCGCACCCAGGGTGGTGGCCGCATCGACGAGCCGCAGCACAGACAGCGCCGTGATCGACTTGCCCGAGCCCGATTCGCCCACAAGCGCGAACTTCTCGCCCGGCGCGATGCTGAACGACACGTCGTTGACAACCGTGCTCGCGCCGAAGCGCACGGTCAGGTGGTCTATGTCGAGCAGGGGTTGGCTCATGGCGTGGTTCATGATTTGCGCGTATCGAACGCATCGCGCAGTGCGTCGCCGATGAAGGTCAGCAGCAGCAGCGTGATGACGAGCACCGCGAAGGTCGGGAAGATGATCCACCACGAGTCGAGGTTCGCCTTGCCTTGCTTGACCAGGTCGCCGAGCGACGGCACCGAAGGCGGCACGCCCAGGCCGAGGAAGTCGAGTGCCACGAGCGACAGGATCGCCCCGCTCATTCGGAACGGCAGGAAGGTGATGACCGGCGTCAGCGAATTCGGCAGCACGTGGCGCCAGATGATCTGCAGGTTGGACAAGCCCAGCGCGCGCCCCGCCTTCACGAATTCGAGCCCCCGGTTGCGCAGGAACTCGGCACGCACGTAGTCGGACAAGCCGATCCAGCCGAACAGCGACAGCAGCACCAGCAGCAAGCCGAGCGACGGCTCGAAGATCGACGCGAAGATGATCAACAGGTACAGCTCGGGGATCGAGCCCCAGATCTCGATCAGCCGCTGCAGCGTCAGGTCGATTCGGCCGCCGAAGTAGCCCTGGATGGCGCCCGCCGCCACCGCGATGACCGTGCCCACGAAGGTCAGCGCCAGCCCGAACAGAATGCTCACGCGAAAGCCGTAGAGCAGCCTTGCCAGCATGTCCTGCCCCAGGCCGTCGGTGCCGAACCAGTTCTTGGCACTCGGCTTCGCGGGGTTCGCCTCTTTCTGGAAGTAGTCGGTCGAGGTGGCCGAATGCGGGTTGATCGTCAGCAGCCGCCAGTTGCCGGGCTTCTGGAATTGCGCGGTGATGAACGGGTCTTTCCAGTCGGTGGGCGTCGCGAAGTCGCCGCCATACGCGGTCTCGGGCGGGTTGCTGAAAACCGGGAACGACCATCGGCCTTCATAGCGCGCAATCAGCGGCCGGTCGTTGCTGACGAGTTCGGCCACCGCGCTGAGAATGAGCAGCGCCGCCATGATCCAGAGTGAGCCATAGCCGATGCGGTTGCGCTTGAAGCGCGCCCAGGCGCGCTGGTTGGGCGAGAGGCTCGGTGCCGTCATTTCGCTGCACTCCCGAACTGCACGCGCGGGTCGACCACGACGTAGAGCATGTCGGACACGAGCTTGATGGCCAGCCCGATCAGCGTGAACAGGTACAGCGTGCCCAGCACCACCGGGTAGTCGCGCCGCACGATCGACTCATACGACAGCAGGCCGAGGCCGTCGAGCGAGAACAGCGTCTCGATCAGGATCGAGCCGCCGAAGAACGCGAGCACGAAGGCCGCCGGAAAGCCGGTGACGAGCGGGATCAGCGCGTTGCGGAAGATGTGCTTCCACAGCACGCGCTGCTGCGACAAGCCCTTGGCCCGCGCCACCAGCACGTACTGCTTGCGCATCTCTTCGATGAAGGTGTTCTTGGTCAGCAAGGTGACGATGGCGAAGCTCTCGATCACGTAGCAGGTGAGGGGCAGCGTCAGGTGCCAGAAGTAGTCGCGCACACGCGCCGGCCAGGGCAGGTCGGCCCAGTTGTCGGAGGTCAGGCCCCGCAGCGGGAACACGTCGAAGAAGCTGCCGCCGGCGAACAGCACGATCAGGAACACGCCGAGCACGAAGCCCGGGATCGCAAAGCCCATCAGCACCAGCAGCGTGGTTGCCACGTCGAAGCGCGAGCCTTCGCGCACCGCCTTGGCGATGCCGAGTGGCACCGAGATCAGGTACGAGATCAGGAACGCCCACAGGCCCAGGCTCATCGAGACCGGCAGCTTCTCCTTGATGAGTTGCCACACGTCCTTGTTGTGCAGGAAGCTGCGGCCCAGGTTGAACTGCGCGAAGTTCGACAGCATTTCGACATAGCGCACATGCGCCGGCTTGTCGAAGCCGTAGAGCTTCTTGAGCTCGGCGATCTGCTTGGCGTCGCTGTCGCGGCCCGCCTTGTAGGCGTTGCCCTCGCCGCCGCCGCCCATGCGCGCTTCGGCCATGATCTGGTCGATCGGCCCGCCGGGCACGAACTGGATCACGACGAAAGTGAGCGTCAGCACGCCCAGCAAGGTGGGCAGCATCAGCGCGATGCGTTTGAGGATGTAGCTCAGCATGGGTCAGGGCCTCGGGGCAGTTTGCTTCATCCACCACGTGGTGATGGGCCAGGGCAGTTGCGGGTCGACGTCGGGTGCCAGGTCGGTGGTGAAGAACCGCGGCATCACGGCCGGCATCTCGAACTTGTTCCAGTAGGTGATGGGCTCGTTGTCCTGGTACAGCTCAGGCACCTGCCAGTGGCTCCACATCACGATGCGGTCGAGCGCGCGACAGGCATCGACGAAGGCTTCAAAGGTGGTGGCGGCGGTCATCGCGGCCAGCGCGTGGTCGGCCGCAGCGCTCTGCACGCCGCGTATGTTGTTGCTGCCTGGCTCCATCGCGGCCTTGCTGCCATAGAGGGTCGTGAACTCGGCGCTCGACGGTTGCGTGAAGCTGCCTTCGGCGATGGTGACCACGTCGAAGTTGAAGCCCTGCAGGCGTGTGTCGTAGAGCGCGTAGTCGACGTTGCGCACCGTGAACCGGATACCGATCTTCGCCAGGTTTTGCGCCCAGGCTTTCAGGCGCGCATCGTTCACGCTGTCGCCAGGGGCAAGGTATTCGAACTCGAAGGCCTCGCCTTTGGCATTGCGCAGCTGGCCGTCTGCCCCAAGTTGCCAACCTGCAGCTTGCAGCAGGCTGCGCGCCTTCAGCAGGTGGCTGCGCAGCGCGGCCGCGTCGGGGTTGCGCGGTGCCACGAACGCGGGGCCGAACACGGCCGGTGGCAGCGAGCTTCTGAACGGCTCCAGCAAGCGCAGCTCGCCGGCGGAGGGCAGGCCCACGGCGGCGTACTCGGAATTGTTGAACGCACTGTTCGCACGCTTGAACAGCCCGTAGCGGTTGGTCTGCTCGAAGTCGTAGGCCAGCGCCAGTGCCTCGCGCACCCGAATGTCCTGGAACAGCGGGCGGCGCATGTTGAAGTTGTACGACTGCAAACCCTGGCCGGTGCCGAAGGTCAGCCGCCTCTTGACGATCTCGCCGCTGGCCCACTTCGGCCCCGTCATCTGGCGCACCCAGACGCGCGCGCCGTAGACCCTTGTCACATCGAACTCGCCGGCCTTCAGCGCCTCGGTGGCCACGTCTTCGTCCTGGTAGTAGCGGTAGACGATGCGCTCGAAGTTGAACATGCCGCGCCGCTCGGGCAGGTCGCGCGCCCAGTAGTTGGGGTTCCGCTTGAACTCGATGCGCCGGCCCGAGTCGGCCAGCGCGATGGTGTAGGGGCCGGTGGTCAGCGGCTGCTCATCTCGAATCTCGTCGAAGCGCGTGTGCGTACCGTCGGGTTTCAGGCCCCAGGTGTGCGAGAAGATGAACATCAGGCCGACCTTGAAGACGGCGTCGGCGCTGCGCTCCTTGAAGTCGAAGCGGATGGTGCGCGCGTCGAGCACGGTGGCTGACGCCACAGTGGCGAGCGGGCCGCTGTAGTAAGGGTGCGCGTAGGGGCCGGTCTGCGCATCGAAGCTGTACTTCACGTCGGCGGCGGTCAGCGCATCGCCGTTGCTGAAGCGTGCCAGCGGGTTCAGGCGGAAGGTCGCGCTGGACAGGTCGGGCGCCACGGCGAGGCTCTCGGCCAGCAAGCCGTACATCGTGCGGGGCTCGTCGGCGCTGAGCAACATCAGCGCCTCGGTCATGAACATGCCCATGCCGGCCGGCGCGTTGCCGAGCAGCGTGAAGGTGTTGAACTTGTCGAAGCTGGTGCGCCGGTCGGGGTTGCGCAGGTACAGCGTGCCGCCCTTCGGCGCGGCCGGGTTGACGTAGTCGAAGTGGTCGAAGCCGGGGGCGTACTTCGCATTCCCGTACGCGGCGAAACTGTGCGACCAGTTCAACGGCGCGGCTGGCGCAGGCGACGCGGGCGGCGGCGCCGCGAAGGCGCAGGCCGCCACCACCGTCAACCACGCGGGGGCGAGCTTCACGTCAACGCGCCGGCGCATCGCGAAGCCACCAGGTGATCAACGGCCACGGGCCTTGGGGGATGGCGTCGAGCGGGCTGTCGATCGAGAAGTACAGCGGCCGCACGTCAGGCATGCCGAACTTGTTCCAGTAGCTCGCCGCCTCCGAAGCCGAGTACAGCTCGGGCACCTGCCAGTGGTTCCACATGATCACCCGGTCGAGTGCGCGGGCGCCCGTTCGCAGCTCGTCCAGCGTGGTGGCACGGCTCATCACATCGATCAGCTTGTCGACCGCCGCGCTCTTCACGCCGCGGAAGTTGTTGTTGCCTTTCTCGTCGGCCGACTTGCTGCCGTACAGCTGCGCCAGGTCGTTCGGTTTGGGCAAGGTGAAGCGGCCTTCGACGATGACGATGGTGTCGAAGTCGTAGTTCTCCAGCCGGGTGCGGTAGAGCGCGAAGTCGACGGCGCGCGGCTTCATCGTGATGCCCAGCTTTCGGAGGTTGGCTTCCCAGTCGCTCACGCGCGCGCTGGCGCCCGGCTCCAGGTATTCGAACTCGAACGCGTCGCCCTTGGCATTGCGCAGCTTGCCGTCGGGGGCCAGCTTCCAGCCGGCCTGCTCCAGCAGCGAGCGGGCCTTGAGCAGGTTGGCGCGCAGGCGGCCGGCTTCACCACCGGTGTCGGGCGCCACATAGGCCGGGCCGAACACCTCGGCCGGGAGTTGCGCGCGCAACGGCTCCAGCAACTTCAGCTCGTCCGCCGACGGCGGCCCGGTGGCGGCAAACTCCGAGTTGTTGAAGGCGCTGCTCGCACGCTTGAACATCCGGAAGCGGTTGTTGAGGGTGTCGAAGTCGTAGGTCAGGCCCAACGCTTCGCGCACGCGAATGTCCTGGAACACCGGGCGGCGCAGGTTCAGGTCGTAGGCCTGCAGCATCTGGCCGAAACTGGTCTGGAACAGCTCCTTGCGGATGCGGCCATCGTCCCACTTCGGGCCCTTGTGCTGGCGCGCCCAGGTGCGCGCACCGAGAACGCGAATGAGGTCGAACTCGCCGGCCTTGAAGGCCTCGGTGGCCACCACGTCGTCCTTGTAGAAACGGTAGACGACCTTGTCGAAATTGAAGAAGCCGCGGCGCAGCGGCAGGTCGCGCGCCCAGTAGTCGGGGTTGCGCACGAACTCGATGCGCCGGGGCATGTCGACGGCGCCGATGGTGTACGGGCCACTGGTGATGGGCAGCTCGGTCACGACCTCGTCGAAGCGCTTGGGCTTGCCGTCGGCGCCCAGGCCCCACTTGCGCGAGAAGATGTAAAGCTCGGTGCCCAGCGTGAAGAGCGTGTCGGTGCTACGGTCTTTCAGGTCGAAGCGGATGGTGCGCTCGTCGACCACAACGGCGCGTTCCACGCCGGTCAGTGCGGTCGGGAACGAAGGCGCGACCTGCGCGCTGGTCAAGGTGTCGAAGCTGTGCTTCACATCGGCGGCGAGTACCGGGCTGCCGTCATAGAAGCGCGCCTTCGGGTTCAGACGGAAGGTGATGCTGCTCTTGTCGGGTGCCACGAGCATGGCCTCGGCCAGCAGGCCGTACATGGTCTGCGGCTCGTCGGCGCTGAGCAGCGCGAGCGTCTCCAGCATGAAGATGTTGATCCCCGCCGGCGCGTTTCCCTTGACCGTGAAGTAGTTGAACTTGTCGAAGCTGGTGCGGCGGTCGGGGTTCTTCAGGTAGAGCGTGCCGCGCTTCGGCGCGTCGGGGTTCGCATACGCGAAGTGGGTGAACGCGGGCCCGTACTTGGGCGGGCCGAACGCGGCGTAGGCGTGCGTCCAGACTGCGCCTGCCGACGGCAGTGCGGCGTCGGCGCGGCCTGCTGCCGGCGCAGGTGCAGAGACAACGGCAAGGGCCGGGGCAAGCGAAGGAGAAGGGGCGGTCGTGGTGGCGCTGGACGCAAGGCTCGTGGCCCACGTCAGCACCAGCGCGGCCAGCCCGCCACGCAGGTGCGCGCGGCGGCGGTCGGTGCTCGTGTGCATGGCGCGCATGCTAAGGCACGAGGCAGCAGCGCTGCCGTGGCCCGCGCTTCCTCAGAGCTTCGCCGGCGTCTTCAACAGCGCGTCGCAGCGCGCGCGGTTCGGCTCGGTGGTGTCGAGCGCGGCGCACACGGCATCGAGCTGCGCCTGCAGGCGGGCCAACGTGGCCTGGTGAGCGCCACCCTTGTTCCACGCCTGCAACTGGTTGCCCACGCGCTGCATCGAGCGGCCGCTGCGCTCGTAGAAGGCATCCGGTGCCTTGGCCGCTTCGGTGAAGAGCTGGCCCGCCGTGCGCTCGATGCGCACCTCGTCGCCAGGCGCCATCTCGACCAGCGCCTTCACGTGCGCAGCGCCCCATTGCAGGCGTGTGGCCGGACCTTCGCTGGTGGCGAAGGCCTGTTCCGACCAGCGCAAGGCCTCGGCCTTGTCGCCACGCTTCTTCGCATTGCCGGCAAGCTCGCTCATCAGGTAGTAGGGCGAGTGGCTCTTGGCGAGGCTGGCCTTGAGCAGCGCATCCGACTCGGCCAGCAGCCCGCTCGCTGCGAGCAGGTAGGCCGCCGACGGGATCACCGCCTGCCGTTCATAGCCGTCGGTCGTCTCAACGTCGATGCGGGCGACCTGCGCGCGCAGGTCGGCGAGCAGCGCCGGCGGCAGCTTCGGTGCAGCCTTCTTCGGCGCGTCGAGCACGGCAAGGTCGATGCGCGCGCCGAGTGCGCCGAGCCGGTCGGCGCGCGACAGCGAGGTGTCGGCCTCGAAGCGCACGAGCGCCGCATCGAAGGCCTGCAGCAAGCGCTGGCGCAGTGGCGTTCCCTTGGCGCTGACGGCGTGGACGATGTCGCCCGGGCTGCCGGCCAGCACGTCGAAGAGCGCGCTCGCTGCAGCCGCGTCGGCCAGCAGCGCCAGCACGGTGGGCGCGGCGGTGGCGTCGGGCTTCGTGGGCGCCTTGTCGCCGGCCGCAGCCAGGGCCTTCAGGCGCAGGCGCAGGGCCACAGCGGCCGGCTCGGGCGGGGCTGCGGCGGCCAGTTGCGCCAGCAGTGCCGGCAGGCCGCCCTTCGGCACGAGCGGCGTTTCGCTGGCGTCCCACGGGTAGAACGCGAGCAGCCGCCAGTCAGCCGGCGTCAACCCCCGGCCGCCGGCGCGCACCTGCTCGACCAGCTCTTTCACCGGGCGCTTCGCGTTCATGCCCAGCGTCAGCACCTCGGTGTAGGCCGCCGGGTCGACCTCGCCCGGCAGGCGCGTCAACTCGGTGCCCTGGGCGCTGAACAGCAGCATGGTCGGGTAGCCGCTCACGTGGAAGCGCGCGCCGAGCTTCTGCGCACCGGGGCTGTCGCCGTCCACGTAGACCGGCACGAAGCCCTTCGAGCGCTCGATGAAGTCGGCGCGGTTGAAGAGCGTGGCCTTCACCTGGTTGCACGGCGGGCACCACTTGGCGCCCCAGTACAGGAACACGGGTTTGGACTCTGCCTTGGCCTGCGCGAACGCGGCGTCCACGTCGGCGTTGCTGCTCGCGTTCTTCCACGCGATGCCTTCGCCCGCGCACGCCGTGCCGGTGGCCAGCGCAAGGCCGGCGATGCAGCCGACGACGCGGCCGAAGCGACTGCCTGGAACGGGTGCGAAGCGGGGGTGGTGGCGCGTCATGCTGCAGTCCTCGGTCGAACGATGAGGCGCCAGTATGGCGCGATCAATCCACCGGCGCCGGCGCCTCGCGTACCGCAAGCGCCGGGCGCGACGCCGAGAACTGCGCCAGCGCCACACCGGCCAGCGTGAACGCGGCGCCGGCGAGCTTGATACCGGAGTAGCGCTCGCCGGTGACGAGCCACGCCACCAGGCCGGCCACCGGCGGCATCAGGTACATGAGCGGCGCGCTGCGGGCCACGCCACGCACCGCGTTGACCCAGCCCCAGACCAGCCAGCCGAGAAAGGCCGACAGCAGCACCGAGTACGCCAGGCCGAGCCAGATCAGCGGCCCCTGGTTCGACCACGCCACCTGCAGCCCGGCGGGCGCGCTCAGCAACACCACCGGGGCGCTGGCCAGCAGCGTGGCGTAGGTCATCACCACCACGCCGCCGTGGCGCTCGATCAGCGGCTTCGAGGCCACGGTGTAGTACGAAAAGAACGCCGCGGCCACCACCAGCACCGCGTCACCGCCACTGGCCTGCCAGTGCCCGCCGAAGAGCTTGTCGGACAGGAAGATCAGCACCCCCGCGCAGGCCACGGCCACGCCCGTCACCTGCCCGCGCGTGAGCTGTTCCAGGCCGTAGAAGCGCAGGATCAGCAGCGTGAACACCGGCCCGCAGGCGAGGATCAGCGAACTCGAGAATGCGGTGGACCAGTGGATGCCGAAGGTCACCAGGCCCACATGCAGCAAATGCCCGGCCAGGCCCAGCCGCAGCAGCGCCCAGCCATCGGCGCGCGACACGCGCGGCCACGCCCAACCGTAGCGCCACAGCAGCAGCGCCGCTGCCGCGACCGGCATGATCAGGTAGCGCGCAAACAGAAAGCCGCCCGGAGTGAGCACCGGGAACAGCTGCTTCTGCACGCTGAAGTTGCCGCCCCACACCAGAACCATCACGAGCGCAGACCACAACGCGTTCCGCGCTTCGTGGGGGGAATGTCTGGGGAGCAGCGGGTCGGGGTGCATCGGCGCCAAGTCAGGGCTTTTCGGTTTGATCAGTGTCGCCCAGCAGGCCCTGGTTGTCTTCGAGGCGCCAGCCAGGCAGCGGTGTGGCGCGGGCCAGCGCCATCCACAGGTCGAAGGGCAGGTGCATCGCGCGGCGGGGGGCGGGGCGCGCCACATCGAGCGCGGTGTCGGTGGCGAACAGCACGCCGCACTCGGGCGGCACCTCGTCGGCGCGGGCGATGCCGGCGCGCAGCACGTACCAGCACTCGCTGCCGAGCTGCAGGTAGGCAGCGCGCTTGGCCGGGTTGCGCAGGTCGGTGAGCAGGTCGGAGCGCCGCACCTTCACCTCGTGCACCACCGGCTGCAGACAGGCTTCGACGCTGGTGTGGCGAGCGGTACACGTCGTGCAGCCGGCGCCGGTGCGAGATCGACAGCAGCGGCAGCGGCAGCAGGTGCGGCGCGGGGGCAAAAGAAGCCATGGTGCCGAGGGTAGCGCGGCATCGCCAGGTGGCGCAGAGCGATACTGCGGCGCACGCGCATGCCGAGCGGCCGGCACCCGGCCCTTCCACCAGTTCACCCGAGCTCACCCGAGGACAGCCCATCACACCCGAACACGCCGCATGGCGCCGCGAGTTCATGCACCGCCTGCGCACCCGCACGCTGGCGAAGATGCTCGCCACGATGCTGGGCATCGGCGCCTTCTTCATCGCCTACTTCTGGGTGCTGCGCCACCCCTTCAGCCCGCCGGTACTGATGCCCGTGATGGCACTCGACCGGCTCGTGGGCTTCGAGCCGGCGTTCCTGCCGCTGTACTTCTCGCTGTGGTTCTACGTGTCCATCGCCCCCGCGCTGCTGGCCTCGGGGCGCGAGCTGGCGGGCTACGGCGCGGCAACCGGCGCCATCAGCGTGATTGGCTTCGGTGTGTTCATGCGCTGGCCCACGGCCGCACCGCCGTTCGCACCCACCGGGCCGGTGCCGGACGGCATGCAGTTCCTGAAAGACGTGGACCTGGCAGCCAATGCCTGCCCGTCATTGCATGTGGCGTTCGCGGTGTTCACCGCGTTGTGGCTGGCGCGCATTCTTCGCGAGATGCGCACCGGCGCGCTGCTGCATGGCCTGAACGTGCTGTGGTGCGCCGGCATCCTGTACTCGACGCTTGCCACGCGCCAGCACGTGCTGCTAGACGTCCTGGCCGGCGCCTTGCTCGGCGCAGCCGTGGCGTGGGTTCACATGCGCTGGCAGCAGGCCCCGCGCGTCAGCCCGGCCGCTTCGCGGGCTTGACGGCCCCGCAGTCGGTACCCAGCCACTTGCCACTGCCGTCCATCGTCGTCTGCACCGCCTTGCCGTTCGCCGTGGTGGTGCTCACCATCTTCATGGCATAGGCCGTTGCGCTCTGGAAGGTCATCGTCATCTCGCCGGTCGACGGGGGCGGGCCATCGCAGGTCAGCTTCAGCACCACCGTGGTGGCGGTGCGCGAGGCCACGACCTGCTTGCAGTCGGCCCGGCCGCTGCTGAAGTCTTCGCGCTCGATGCTTTCCGGCGTGACGCAGGCCTTGATGGTGGTCGCGCCGCCGGCGGCGCTGCCCACACCGCGCTTGGCCATCATGGCCTCGACCATCTTGCGCTGCTCGGGCGGCATCTTGGCCAGCTCGGCGGCCATCTTGTCCTGCGCGGCGGCCATTTCGCCGCTCGCCGCGCCGCCCAGGTTCATGGTGTATTCCCACAGGCCCGGCTTGGGCTTGGTGGTCTGGGCGCCGGCCGGCGCTGCAGTGAATGCGGTGCACAGCGCCGCCAGGGCAAGGTGGGTGGCAAGGTTCATGGTCGTCCGCTTGAGTGAAAGAGCGAAAATCTTACCCGGCACGCGGCATGTTTGTCGCTAGCATCTTTGCCCTTCAGCAACCACCCGCCCACCCTGCGACGGAGCCCCAAGCCATGACCCTGCCGCTCACCCGACCCCTCGCCGCGCTGTGCCTTGCCGCGGTTTCAGCACTCGCCACGATGCCCGCCTCGGCCGCCGACGAACCCAAGTTGCTGAACATCTACAACTGGTCCGACTACATCGCCGACGACACGATCAAGAACTTCGAGAAAGAGACCGGCATCAAGGTCAACTACGACAACTACGACACCAACGAGGTGCTGCACGCCAAGCTCGTGGCGGGCAAGACCGGCTACGACATCGTCGTGCCCGGCGCGCACTTCGCGAAGACGCAGATCGAAGGCGGCCTGCTGCAAAAGCTCGACCGCAGCAAGCTCACCCACTGGGGCAACCTCGACAAGGGCCTGCTCGAACAGATGGCCACGGTCGACCCGGGCAACCAGTTCCTCGTCGACTGGCTGTGGGGCTACGTCACGGTGGGCATCAACACCGCCAAGGTGCGCGCCGCGCTGGCCGCACCGCCCAACCCCTTGGCCCTGCCTGCCAACGCCTGGAGCTTGCTGTTCGACCCGGCCTACGCGGCCAAGCTGAAAGGTTGCGGCATCAACTTCCTTGACTCGGCCTCCGAGGTGTTGCCGGTGGCCATGCTCTATGCCGGCAAGCCGCCGTACAGCAAGAGTGCGGCCGACTACGACGCGGCGGCCAAGGTGTTGAAGGCGGTGCGCCCGTACGTCACGCGCTTCTCGTCGAGCGGCTACATCAACGACCTGGCCAGCGGCCAGCTGTGCGCGGTGATGGGCTTCTCGGGCGACATCAACATCGCCCGCGCGCGCGCGCTGGAGGCCGCGCCCAAGGCGCCACCGGCCATCGAAGCACTGGTGCCGCAAGGCGGAGCAACGCTGTTCTTCGACAGCATGGCGATACCGAAGGACGCGCCGCACCCGGGCAACGCGCACCTGTTCATCAACTACATCCTGCGGCCCGACGTGGCGGCCAGCCTCACGAACAAGGTGTTCTATGCGAACCCGAACGCGGCGTCGCTGAAGTTCGTCAAGAAGGACGTGGCCGACAACAAGACCATCTTCCTGAGCGACGCCGACAAGAAGCGCATGACGCCGCCGGACGCGCTGCCGCAGGAAGTGCGGCGGGTGCAGACGCGGGTGTTCACGACCTTCAAGGCGAGCCGGTGACTGCACCCTGCCCGCCGTGTGCGGCGAGCGTCAGCTCACCACCACACCTTTCCAGAACGCCACGCGCCCTTTGATCTCGCGCGCCGCCTCGCTCGGCTCCGGGTAGTACCAGACAGCGTTCTCGTTCATGTCGCCATTGACCATCAGGCTGTAGTAATGCGCCTGCCCTTTCCAGTGGCAGCCGGTGCGGTGGTTGCTGAAGGTCACGTATTCGCGCTTCAGGCTGGCTTCGGGGAAGTAGTGGTTGCCTTCGACGATCACGGTGTCATCGCTTTCGGCGAGGGTCACGCCGTTCCAGGTGGCTTTCATGGGGGCTCCAGCAGGGGTTGAATCGGGGGGTGCATCGGGGGTCGGGCACGCGAGAACGAAATCATCCCGCATAACGGGCCGCCGCGCTGCGCAGGCGGGTTGCGATCAGGGCGACAAGGGGCTTGTCGCCCGTCACCACCACGCTGTCGCCATGGCGCAGGATGTCCATCGCCAGTTCGGTCGGGTCGCTGAAGGGCACTTGCAGTTCGTAGCGCCCGTCTGGCAGCCAACGCGGCTTCTGCTCGGCATGCCACTCCTCGTTGGCGACCCACTGCGCGGCGTCCGCGTTGAACACCAGGGTCGCCCACTTGACCTTCGCGCCCGCGCCGCCGTAGATGCCGTAGCCAGCGTCGAGTGCGGTTTCCAGGTCGCGCAGCGCCACGTTCTTCGCCTTCGTGTCGAGCGGGCGCGCCTCGACCATCGCGTCGAGTGCGAACCGGCGCAGGCCGTCGCTGGCGTGGCACCACGCGTCCAGGTACCAGGTGTTGCGGTAGTTCACCAGCCGCTGCGGCGAGACCTCGCGCTCGCTGTGGCTGCGGTCGGTGCGTTTGAAGTAGCGCAGCCACACGCGCTTGCGTTGCAGCAGCGCGGCGCCCAGCAGCTCGAAGTGCCGGCTCGGCACGCGCCGTCGCGCGGTGCCGATGACCTTGACGCGGCGCATCAGCGTGCGCGCCTGGGCTGCGTCGGTGCCCAGCATGCCTTGCAGCTTCTCCATCAGCGGCTGCAGGTGGCGCGCGAGAACGCCGTCGTCGTCGAGGCCGGCGAGCAGCTGGTGCATGGTCAGCAGTGCGTGGATCTCGTTCTCGCTGAACCACAGGCCGGGCAGCTCGTGGCGCTGCGCCGCCGCACCGGCAGAACCTGCAGCGCCTGCAGCACCCGCAGCACCCGAAGATGGGCCGGCGCCGATTGCTGCGGCCATGCGGTAGCCGTTGTCGAACGCGCTGTAGACGATGGGCGCGGCGAGCCGGTCGCGCAGGTATTGCAGGTCGCGCTTGAGCGTGGCCGGTGACACGCCGAGTTCGCCAATCAGCGCGGCGAAGCTGACGCTGCCCCGGCTCTTGAGCAACAGCTCGATCTTGTAGAAGCGTTCGGTGCGGTCCATCGGCAGTCTCGCCACAGAGGTGGCTCACCAGATGAGCCATAAGCCCCGAGCATACCCGCCCGGTTTTTTGTTCGCACGGCCCGCAGGTGGCTCACGCCATGAGCCACCTGGGCTGGACACTGGGCTCCATCGCGGCAAACGGGTTGCCGCGAACCCCCACCAGGAGCCTCCATGCACACCATCGCGCGCACCCCAGCCCAGCCAATCCACATTCAATCGGCCTCCCCCACCTTCGAGAGCATCGGCTTCGAACTCGGCTGGGACTACGCGCACTTTCGCGTCAGCCTGCCGGCCCCGTATGCCCAGGAGCCTTCCCCGCTGCGCAGCGGCCTGCTGGCCGGCCAGGCGGCGTTCGGCAGCCGCACGCTCGCCGCCACACGGCATGTGCGCAAGTGGCTGCAACTGCGCCTGCATGCGTGGCTGCGCGGGCGCAGCGTCGAGCTGTTCCAGGTCACGCCCAACCACTTGCAGCAGATCGACGTGAGCCACTGCCCGATCACCCGCGTGGCCCTGTCCAGCGCCACGCTGGAAGCCACCGACGCCTCGGTCGACCGGGTCCGCAACGACGCCGGTTATGCCGCCGGCAACCTGGCCGTGATGAGCACCAAGGCAAACCACGCCAAGGGTGCATGCAACCTGCGCGACGCGCTGGCGCGCATCCAGCAAATCGAAGCCGAGCAGCTGCCCGGGCTCGACGGCCTGACCGCGCCGCAATGGGACCGCGTGGCCGTGCTGTGCAGCTTTGTCGAGCCCGTGCCGCACCACGAAGCCTGCGCGCTGCCGATGCTGGTGCTGCCGCCGAACCGCCTGCGCCTGTTCAACCCGGTGCAGGCCTTGCAGGCATTCGTGAGCCGGCAACTGCTCACGCCCGGCTGGAGCCAGCGGCTGAGCCGCTTCGAAGACCTGCTTGCCGGCAAGCCCCTCAAGCGTAATTTCAAGGCCTTCTTCATGGCGCTGCTGCCACGCGTGCTCGAAGCCGGCAAGCTGGCAGATGTGCCGCACACGCGCTGGGCCATCGAAGACGCGTGGCGTTCGCCGCTGGTGCAGCAACGCTGGGCGCACTTCGCGCGCCAGCTCACCGCACCCCAGTGCGAAGCGCTGCTCGCCAAGGCGGCTGCGCGCCGCCTGTGCAGTGCCACCGTGGTTCCCATGAGCGACGCACGCGCCACCGACGGCTGGCAACTCGACACCCGCGGCTACGTGCCCAGGCCCGGCGCCTCGGCCGGCCGGCACGACACGGCGCAGCGCGAGCTGGCCTTGTAGCGGGCGTGTACCACGCCGGCGGGCGCGAGCGGGTGGCGTGCCGGCGGTCGAACGGCTTGGGTATATTGGCTGGTGAATCTTGTTCGCCTTGTTCGCCCTGTTCCCCGCCGCATGCCCATTGGCCCGCTCGCACGCTGGCCCGTTCGCCCGATGACCACCCCCGTTGCCAGACACCGCCGCAGTTTCTCCGCACCCGCCCGGCTCGCCGCAAAAGCCTTGGTGGTGGCGGTGGCAGCGGTGCTGAACGCGTGCGCCAGCGCGCCCGCCCCGCCGAACACCACCGATGCAGACGCGCCCACCCAGTGGCAGGCGCCGTTGCCGCACGGCGGCGAGTTGGCAGCCCTCGGCCAGTGGTGGCGCCAGTTCGACGACCCGCTGCTGGCGCAGCTCATCGATGCCGCGCAACAGGCCAGCGCCACGGTCGCCTCGGCACGATCCCGCATCGAGCAGGCGCGCGCCACGCGCGTGGCGGCGGGCGCCGCGCTTCTGCCCGCGCTCGACGTCAGCGCCAGTGCCGGCCGCGGCCGGCAAGACCTGTTCTCGCCGCTTGCCACGAGCGCCAGTGCCGGCGTGCAGGCGGGCTGGGAGATCGACCTGTTCGGTGGCCGCCGCGCCGCGAAGAGCGCCGCCGAACTGCGCCTCGGCGGTGCGCAAGCCGGCTGGCACGACGCGCGCGTGGCGGTGGCCGCCGAAACCGCCACCAGCTACACCGCGTTGCGCGCCTGTGAAGCGCAGCTCGAACAGCAGCGGGCCGACACCGCCTCGCGCGCGCAGACCGCGCGCCTCACCGACCTGAGCGCCAAAGCAGGCTTCGAAGCGCCGGCCAGCGCCGCGTTGGCACGCGCCAGCACGGCACAGGCGAACAGCCTGCTCACGCAACGCCGCGCCCAATGCAACAGCCTCGTCAAGGCGCTGGTGGCGTTGACCGCCCTGCCCGAGCCGGCCCTGCGCCTGCAACTCTCGGGCACCACGGCGCGGGTGCCGCAACCGGTGCAGCTCGCCGTGCCGGCGGTGCCGGCGCAAGCGCTCGCGCAGCGGCCCGATGTGTTCATCGCCGAGCGCGACCTGCTCGCCGCCAGCGCTGACGCGGCCCAGGCGCGCGCGCAGCGCTGGCCGAGCATCCGGCTGGCCGGCAGCATCGGCGCGTTGCGCGTCGACAGCGGCACCGGTGCGCAAGCGGCCGCAAGCGACACCGGCAGCGTGTGGAGCATCGGCCCCGTCAGCGTGGCGCTGCCGCTCTTCGACGGCGGCACCCGGCGCGCGAACATCGACGCCGCGCAGGCGCGCGTCGACGAGAGCGCAGCGCTCTACCGCGCGCGCCTTCGCACGGCGGTGCGAGAGGTCGAAGACGCGCTCGTCACGCTGCAAAGCACCGCCGACCGCGCGGCCGATGCGCAAACGGCCAGCGAAGGTTTCGCCGTCTCGCTGCGGGCCACGCAGGCGCGCTTCAGCGGCGGCCTGGCGAGCCTGTTCGAGCTCGAAGACGCGCGCCGTTCTGCCGTGCAGGCGCAGGTCGCGCTGATCGACCTGCAGCGCGAGCGCAGCACCGCCTGGATCGACCTCTACCGCGCCCTCGGCGGCGGTTGGTCAGCCGCCGATGGGGCGCTGGCCACGCCGCCCTGAACCCTGGTCCAAACGATGCTGCGAACACCGAACCCATGAACACCAACACCTCGCGTCTGGTCGCATTGCGCGGCGCTGCCCTGTCGGTCGCTGCCCTGTCGGTCGCGGCACTGGCATTCACCGGGCTGGCCTCGACCGCACAAGCCGCCGACGCCGCGAAGCCCGCCGCGCCGAAGGCCGCGCTCACCGTCACCGTGACGCAGCCGCAGGCCATGAGCCTGCTGGTGCGCATCAGCGCCAACGGCAACATCGCCGCGTGGCAAGAGGCCAGCGTCGGCACCGAGGCGAACGGCCTGCGCCTGGCCGAGGTGCGGGTGAACGTGGGTGACGTGGTCCAGCGCGGCCAGGTGCTCGCGACCTTCGCGCCCGACACCCTGCAGGCCGATGCGGCGCAGTCGCGCGCCACCGTGGCCGAGGCCGAAGCCACGCTCGCCGAGGCCGCCGCCAACGCCCAGCGCGCACGCGGCCTGCAAGCCACCGGTGCATTGAGCGACGCCGCCATCAACCAGTACCTCACTGCCGAGCGAACTGCGCAGGCGCGGCTGGAAGCGCAGCGCGCCATGGCGCGCATGCAGCAGTTGCGCCTGAAGCAGACGCAGGTGCTGGCGCCCGACGCGGGCGTGATCTCGGCGCGCAGCGCAACCGTGGGCGCAGTGCTGCCGACCGGGCAGGAACTGTTCCGCATGATCCGGCAGGGCCGACTCGAATGGCGCGCCGAGGTGGCCGCCAGCGACCTCGCGGCGCTGAAACCGGGCATGGTGGCGCTCGTCACGCCGGCCGGCGGTGCGCCGATCAAGGGCAGCTTGCGCATCGTGGCACCCACGGTCGATGCGCAAACCCGCAACGGCCTGGTCTATGTCGACCTGCCGTCCGCAGCGGCACAGGCGGGCGCGGCGCGGGCCGGCATGTTCGCGCGCGGCGAGTTCGAGGTCGGCAGCGGCAGTGGCCTCACGCTGCCGCAGAGCGCGGTGCAACTGCGCGACGGCTTCAGCTACGTGCTGCGCGTGGGCGCGGACGCCAAGCTCACCGAAGTGAAGGTGAAGGTCGGCCGGCGCGTGGGCGGCCGCGTCGAGGTGACGAGCGGTGTAGATGCCTCGACCCGTGTGGTCGCGTCGGGCGGCGGCTTCCTGGCCGATGGCGACACGGTGCGCGTGGTGCCTGGCGGCGGGACGGGCGCGGGGACGGAGGCGGCCAAATGAACTTCTCCGCGTGGTCCATCCGCAACCCGATTCCGGCGGTGCTGCTGTTCATCATGCTCACGCTCGCCGGGTTGATGGCGTTCCGGGCCATGAAGATCCAGAACTTCCCGGACATCGACCTGCCCACGGTCACCGTGTCGGCAGCGCTGCCCGGCGCGTCACCCGCGCAGCTGGAAACCGAGGTCGCGCGCAAGATCGAGAACTCGATCGCCACGCTGCAGGGGGTCAAGCACATCTACACCACGCTGCAGGACGGCAGCGCCACCGTCACGGCCGAGTTCCGCCTGGAAAAGCCCACACAGGAAGCGGTCGACGACGTGCGTGCCGCCGTGGCGCGCGTGCGCTCCGACCTGCCGGGCGACCTGAGCGACCCGGTGGTCACGAAGATCGAACTCTCGGGCGCGCCGATCCTGACCTACACCGTCGCGTCGAGCCGCATGGACGACGAGGCGCTGAGCTGGTTCGTCGACAACAACATCACGCGCGCCATGCTCAGCGTGCGCGGCGTGGGCGCGGTGGCACGGGTGGGCGGCGCCACGCGCGAAGTGCGCGTCGAGCTCGACCCGGCCTTGCTGCAGGCGCTGAACGCCACGGCCGCCGACATCTCGCGCCAGTTGCGCCTGGTGCAGCAAGAGGCCTCGGGCGGCCGCACCGACCTGGGCGGCGCCGAGCAGTCGGTGCGCTTGCTGGCCACGGTCAAGTCGGCCGATGAACTCGGGCGCCTCGAGATCACGCTGACCGACGGCCGGCGCATCCGGCTCGACCAGGTGGCCAAGGTCAGCGACACGGTCGCCGAGCAGCGCTCGGCCGCGCTCCTGAACGGCAAGCCGGTGGTCGGCTTCGAGATCACACGCACCCGTGGCGCGGGCGAGGTCGAGGTGGCCGCCGGCGTGCGCGAGAAGTTGCAGGCCATCCGCGCCGCGCACCCCGAGATCACGGTTGTCGAGGCGTTCAACTTCGTCGAACCGGTGCAGCAAAGTTTCGATGGTTCGATGGCGCTGCTCTACGAGGGCGCCGCGCTCGCTGTGCTGGTGGTGTACCTGTTCCTGCGTGACTGGCGCGCCACGCTGGTGGCGGCCACGGCGCTGCCCTTGTCGCTGGTGCCGGCCTTCGCGTTCATGCACCTGGGCGGTATCACGCTGAACACGGTGACGCTGCTGTCGCTGTCGCTGGTGGTGGGGATCCTGGTCGACGACGCCATCGTCGAGATCGAGAACATCATGCGGCACCTTCGAATGGGCAAGACGCCGTTCCAGGCCGCGATGGAGGCGGCCGACGAGATCGGCCTGGCGGTCATCGCGACCACTTTCACGCTGATCGCGGTGTTCCTGCCCACCGCCTTCATGGGCGGCGTGGCTGGCAAGTTCTTCGTGCAGTTCGGCTGGGCGGCGGCGATTGCAGTGTTCATGTCGCTCGTGGTCGCGCGGCTGCTCACGCCGATGATGTCGGCCTACATCCTGAAGCCGCCGAAGCGCGCGCATGTCGACGGGCGCTGGGTCGGCATCTACATGCGCTGGGTACAGGCCTGCCTGAAGCACCGCGTGCTCACCACCGTGGCGGCCACGGTGTTCCTGTTCGGCTCGTTCGCGCTGGTGCCACTGCTTGCAACCGGCTTCATCCCGCCCGATGACTTGTCGCAGACCCAGGTGTCGCTCGCGCTGCCACCGGGCGCCACGTTCGCGCAGACGCTCGCCACCGCCGAAGCGGCGCGCGTGATCGTGCAGAAGAACGAGCACGTCAAGCTGGTCTACACGGCGGTCGGCGGCGGCAACACCGGCGGTGACCCGTTCTCGCCGAGCGGCGCGGCCGAAGTGCGCAAAGCGTCGCTCACCCTCAACCTGACGCCGCGCGCCGAACGCCATGGCGTGTCGAAGCAGACCGTCGAAGGCCAGCTGCGCGAGGCGCTGCTGGCCTTGCCGGGTGCACGCGTGGCGGTGGGCCTGGGCGGCGGTGGCGAGAAGTACGTGCTGGTGCTGGCCGGAGAAGACGGCGCTGCGCTGGCTGCGCATGCGCGCGTGGTCGAGCGCGAACTGCGCGGCATCGCCGGCATCGGCAACGTCACGTCCACATCGAGCCTGGTGCGGCCCGAGCTGATCGTGCGGCCCGACTTCGCCCGCGCGGCCGACCTGGGCGTCACGTCGGCAGCCATCGCCGACACCCTGCGCATCGCGACCGCTGGCGACTACGACCAGAGCCTCGCCAAGCTGAACCTGAGCCAGCGCCAGGTGCCCATCGTCGTGCGCCTGAAAGCCGGTGCGCGAGCCGACCTGGACCTGCTCTCGCGCCTGGCCGTGCCCGGCGCGCGCGGCCCGGTGATGCTGGGCAACGTGGCCACGCTCACGCTCGACAGCGGGCCGGCGCAAATCGACCGCTACGACCGCCAGCGCAACGTGAACTTCGACATCGAGCTGAACGGCGCACCGCTCGGCGACGTCGAGAAGCAGGTGCAGGCGCTGCCCAGCCTGCAGACGCTGCCGCCGGGCGTCACGCAAACGACGGTCGGCGACGCCGAGGCCATGGGCGAGCTGTTCGCAAGCTTCGGCCTGGCCATGGCGACCGGCGTGCTGTGCATCTACATCGTGCTGGTGCTGCTGTTCCACGACTTCGTGCAGCCGGTGACGATTCTCTCGGCGCTGGTGCTGTCGATTCCGGGTGCGCTGCTGGCGCTGTTCATCACGCACACGGCCCTGTCGATGCCGTCGATGATCGGCCTGATCATGCTGATGGGCATTGCGGCGAAGAACTCGATTCTGCTGATCGAGTACGCCGTCATGGCCCGGCGTGACCGCGGCATGACGCGCACCGAAGCGCTGCTCGACGCCTGCCACAAGCGCGCCCGCCCGATCGTGATGACCACCATCGCGATGGGCGCCGGCATGATGCCGGTGGCGCTCGGCCTGGGCATCGACCCGAGCTTTCGCGCACCGATGGCGATCGTGGTGATCGGCGGGCTCATCACCAGCACCTTCCTGAGCCTGCTGGTGATTCCGGTGCTTTTCACGTATGTGGACGACGTGGTGCAGTGGGGCGCGCGGCGGCTGCAGCGGCGCGCGCCGGCGGTGGCTGCGGAGCCGGCCGAAGGTTGAAGCGGCCTGCCGCGTACGCCTGCAGGCCTGCGTCGGGGCTCATGGTTTTCTCGGGGCAAGGGAGTCGCATTTGCGACTCGCCACCAGTGCATGCTGGGCTTAGCCTCATCGGTTGACCCCACAACAGCGGCGTTGCAGCCGCACCCGGAGACAAACCCCATGACCTCACACCGCACGTTCGCCCTTGGCCCAGTTTCGCTCGCTGCGCTCACCCTGCTGGCCGCCTGCGGCGGCGGCGACTCGGCCATTGCACCCGCCCCCGTGGCGCAGCCCGAAGAGACGCGCCCGCAAGACGCACGCACCTTCACCCCGGTGGTCGAGACCACGTTCGCGGCACTCGCCGGCGCGCCGGCCACCGACCGCTGGACCGGCGTGCTCAACGGCGCGGCGTACCGCATCGAAGTGCCCACGACCGGCTGGAACGGCAAGCTCGTGATGTGGGCGCACGGCTATGCCGGCACCGGCCCCAACCTGACCGTGGGCACGCCGATCATGCGGCGCTATTTGCTGGCCAACGGCTACGCTTGGGCCGCGTCGAGCTACAGCAAGAACTACTACGACGTGAAGGTCGGCGTCGAGGACACGAACGCGCTGGCACTGAAGTTCGCCAGCATCGCCGCCGCCAACGGCCGCGTGCTGGCCACGCCGTCGAAGATCTTCATCACCGGCGTGTCGATGGGTGGGCACATCACGGCCGCCGCCATCGACGCCGAGGCCACCGCGACCGCTGTCAACAAGGTCAAGTACAGCGGCGCAGTGCCGATGTGCGGCGTGCTCGGCGACAACGAGTTGTTCAACTACTTCGCCGGCTATCAGGTGGCGGCGCAGCAACTGGCCGGCCTGCCGATGGCGAGCTTCCCGGTGACCGACTTCGCGGCCATCGCACCTGCGGTGCAAGCCACGTTGTGGAGCACCTTCCCGACGGTGAGCAACGCGCAGGGCGACAAGCTGAAGAACGTGGTCATGAACCTGTCCGGCGGGGCCCGACCGTTCTACGCCGAAGGCTGGGCCAATGCCGGCAACCAGGGCAACATCTGGGCCTCGCTCGGGGGCGACGGCACGATCAGCGGCATCCTCACCAAGAACATCCTCGACACCCGCGGCCTGAGCTACAAGATCGACGCGTCGAGCACGAGCACGACCGCACTCGACACTGCCTTCAACAACGCGGCGTTCAAGATCGCGCCGGTGGCCGACGCCAACCGGCTGCGCACCGACGGCATGCGCTGGATCCCGCTGACGAGCGCCGACATCGGCATTCCGGTGGTCTCGATCCACACGCTCGGCGACCTGTTCGTGCCGTTCAAGATGGAGCAGGTCTACTACGACCGCGCCAAGGCCAAGGGCACCGACAAGTGGCTGGTGCAGCGTGCCATTCGTGACGTGGGCCACTGCGCGTTCACCGCGGCCGAGGCCACCGCCGCCTTCGACGCGATGATCCAGTGGGAAGCCGGCGGCCCGAAGCCGGCCGGCGACGACGTGAAGACGGCCGCCACGCTGGCTTCGCCGACCTACGGCTGCACCTTCACGAACAACACGCCGAGCGCCGAGGACTACACCCCCCCGGCCACGCGTGCCGCGTTCCAGGCCAACTACCCGGCCTGCCCCTGATCGACCCCGGCCAGCCAAGCCTGCACCTGGCGCGCCACCCACGGCGCGTCGTCCAGTGGCAGGTCGTGGCCGGCCGTCGGGTGGCTCGCGATGGGGCAGTTCCAGGCCTGCGCCAGCTGCCGTGAACAGCGCGTGCCGACGAGCCCATCGCTCGCGCTCGTCAGCACCAGTACCTGCGGGATCGGTGCCTCGCGCGGCGCCATGAAGCGCATCGCCGCCATCAACTGGCGCAGCGCGTTGGCGCGCGAGACCGGCGCGCTGCGGCGGATGGCAATCCAGTCGGCCAGCACGTCGGAGCGCTCTTCGGCAGCGCGCCGGCTCGTCATCGCAAGCACCTTTTCTTCGGCCGCGACGGCCCCGTGCGGAAGCAGCAACATGCGCAGCAGCGACGCGTAGTTGCGTGGCCGCAGCCGCTCATCGAAACGGCTGAACGGGCGCATGCTGGTGTTGACGAGCACCATGCGCTCGACCTCTTGCGGCGCGACCCCGGCCCACGCAGTGGCCACCATCGCGCCGAGCGACAAGCCGAACAGGCAATACGGCGGGCTCACGCCGCGCGCACGCAGGTCGGCTCGGCAATGCGCGGCGATGGCCCGCACGGTGAGCGGGCTGCGCAACTGGTTGGCTCGGCCGCTGCCCGGCAGATCGACGCTGATGATCGGCGCAGTGTCGGCAAGGCCGCCGTCCGAGCCGCCGAGCCCGCCCCCGAGCGCGCCCGCCAACGTCATCGGGAACGGCCCCCAGTGGCGGCTTTCACGCGCCAGGCCGCGCAGCAGCACCCATGCCGTCATGCGCGGGCGCCCCGGTACCAGTGCGTGAGCGCGGCCTCGGTGTCGGCCTGCCGCGCGGCACCCAGGGGCCGCCAGTTCGCGTGGCTCTGGACGGCGCGCATCACGAAGTCCAGCCATGCGCCGTGGCGCCTCAGCACGCGTTGCTGGCGGTGCGCGATCAGCGGGTTGAACATGCCATGGCGGGTGAACAGCTGGCGTGGGTTCTTCTTGACCCAAAGCCACGAACCCATCTCCAGCGTCAGCGGCACGAAGCAGTGCTGAGGCTCGCCGAGCGAGCGCAGGCACAGGTGGTCCCACAGGTCGCCGTGCGCCAGGTACTGGTGGCTTTGCGGCTCGACCACGTAGCGGTGCTGCGGGTGCGTCTGGTCGAAGATGCGTTTGAAGGCCCACACGTCGGCCAGGTGTGGAAACGGCCGCGCGGTGTGCGCGTACGGGAACCAGACGCGGTCGCGCGTGCCGAAGCCCGAATGGCAATCGACCGCCATGCTGAAGCGGTGCGTGAACAGCTCCTGCGACACCACCTCGCACACGGCCAGGTTCTCGGCTTCCATAGGTGAGCCGGCGGCGCCCCGGTACCACGGCAACCCGGCACCGATGCGCTGGCCGCCGATCAGCCACGGCACCGCGTCGAGCGCATCGACCGGCGCGTTGCGCATCAGGTCCACGCCGTTCGGGTTGGCTCGCGTGGCGCGCGCCAGGCCGCCGGGGTTGACGATGGGCATGAACACGAGCCGCATCGACTCGAGCTGGCGCTGCAGGCTGGCATCCCAGCGCAGGCGCGAGATGAGGCTCGCGAGGTGCGCGATCACGACCTCGGCACCAATGCGCTCCAGCCCGTGCACGCCGCCGAACAGGCCGAGCGCGGGAACAGAAGGGTCGGGGTTGCCGAGCGTGAGGGCGAGCACCGGCAGCAGCTGCTCGCCATGGGCCACCTCGCACACCACGCGCTGCTGGATGAGCGCGCCGGCGGCGTCGGCCATGCGCTGCAGTTCGGTCAGTTCGGGCGGCCAGCAGGGAATCGGTCGGCGTGGCATCGAAGTGCAACGCTAACGGTGGTTTGTGACACGCGTTCGGTCACGGATGCGACACGGACACGTCACATGCGGTGGCTAAGGTCGAATTCATGAACTTGCCACTGGCACCCATCCGCACATCGCACCGGCTGTTGGCACTGGCCAGCGCCGCGCTGTGGGGCGTGGTGGAGCTGGCTGCGCTGTGGCGCTCGCGCTTCGCCGGTCCGACGCCGAAGCGCTGAAGCGCCGCAGACAGGTCTGCGGGCAGGCGCGCGGTGCAGCAGCGCCGGAGTCAGCGCGAAGCAAGCGCTAAGTTAGCGAGAGAATGATCCCCCAGCGGTGCACGCCGGGCTGATCGAACCATGGCCTGTGCGCACCGTGTCCCTCAGCTCTTCGACACACGATGCAACCTGTCATCTACAGCCTGCTCGACACCGACCTCTACAAGTTCACGATGTGGCAGACCATGCTGCACCGTCACCCGCAGACGCAGGCCGAGTACACCTTCGTGTGCCGCAACGAGCCGGCCTACCCGCTGGCCGATTTGCTGGCCGACGTGAACGAGCAGCTCGATCACCTGTGCGCGCTGAACTTCCAGCCCGACGAGCTGAGCTACCTGGGCGGGTTGCGCTTCATCCGCTCCGACTTCGTCGACTTCCTGCGCATCTTCCATTTCCAGCGCGAGTTCATCAGCGCACGCGCGGTCGGCCCGAAGCTCGAGATCATCGCGAGCGGCCCGCAGGTGCACGTGATGGCGTTCGAGATCTACGTGCTGGCCATCGTCAACGAGTTGTACTTCCGCCGCTTCGACGCGACCGCCGCACTTGCGGAGGGCCGGCGCCGCCTGGCCGCGAAGATCGCGCGGCTGCGCGCGTTCGACAACGAGCTGCAACGCCGCCACCCGTTCGAGTTTTTCGACTTCGGCGTGCGCCGGCGCTTCTCACGCGAGTGGCAACGCGAGGTCGTGGCAACCTTCAAGCAGGAGGTGCCGCGCTACTTCAAGGGCGCCTCGAACGTGCTGTTCGCGCGCGACCTGAACCTGGTGCCCATCGGCACCATGGCCCACGAGTACCTGCAGACGTACCAGACGCTCGGCGTGAGGCTGCGCGACTTCCAGCGCAAGGCGCTCGAAGACTGGGTGCAGGAGTACCGCGGCGACCTCGGCACGGCGCTGACCGACGTGGTCGGCATGGACGCCTTCCTCGGCGACTTCGACCTCTACTTCGCCAAGCTGTTCGACGGCTTGCGCCACGACTCCGGCGACCCGGTGGTCTGGGGCGAGAAGGCGCTGGCGCACTACGAGAAGCTGCGCGTCGACGCCCACACCAAGCGGCTGGTGTTCTCCGACGGGCTGGACTTCGAGAAGTCCATCGCGCTGTATCACCACTTCGCCGACCGCACGCAGACCGGCTTCGGCATCGGCACCAACCTGACCAACGACATGGGGCTGCGCACGCTGCACATCGTCATGAAGCTGACCCACGCCAACCGCCAACCGGTGGCCAAGCTGTCCGACAGCCCGGGCAAGCTGCTGTGCGACGACGAGACCTTTCTGGCCTACCTTCGGCAGGTGTTCAAGGTGGATTCCTGAGCGCGCGCCGGGGCCTTGGCAAGCGTGAAAGTTTTGCGCGCACGTGTCCCGGCGTCTGAAAATCCCTTTGAACGCGGGGTCGCGTACGTCCCGCCTTTCCTCGACACTGCGTGTGAGAGTTGTAACTCTTGTGGTGATCAACCCGATGGTGGGTCGCCAGCTCGCGCAACAAGTCACGCACGATCAAAGGAAAGCCCATGTTCAAGTTCGCAAAGATCGCCCTGCTCGCCGCCGTGGCGCTGAGCACCCATCAGTTCGCTCACGCGAACCTCATCACCAACGGCGGCTTTGAAGCGTCGAGCAGCCCCACGGCCACGCCGACCGGCTGGGTCAACATTGGCCACAGCGACGGCATCATCACCTACGCCGCCTTCGGTACGCCGGCCTATGAAGGCCTCAACTACTACGACCTGGGCGGCTACGGCGACGCCAACGGCCCCATCGGCGACGGCATCGGCCAGAGCTTCGCAACCATCGTGGGGCAAACGTACACGGTGACCTTCGGTTTGAGCGCCGAGAATCAATCCGGCGTCGAAACCCTGACGGCGGCAGCCGGTTCGGCAAGCATCGACTACGTGCTGTCGATCGACGGCAAAGGCACCTTCAAGCGCGCGTTCACCACCGAGACCTTCGACTTCACGGCCACCAGCGCCTTGACCACGCTGTCGTTCGTGCACACGGCAGGCGACGGCGGCTACAACGACCCGATGATCGACGGCGTGAGCGTCGAGCTGTCGACCGCCGCCATCCCCGAGCCAGAGACCTACGCGCTGATGCTCGGCGGCCTGGGCCTGCTGGCCTTCGCCCGCAAGCGCGCCAAGTAAGCGCTTCGTTGAACGCAATCACAAAGGGCCTTCGGGCCCTTTTTTTGCGCATGTTTTGCGCCGGTACGCGGCCCGGGTGCTGCGCTTGACGAGCGCCACAATGTACACATCGCACCGCACGGCAAGCGACCCCTACAGGCCAAGGAGAACGAATGTTTCGTCAGAAGTACCTCGACCACGCCGAGATCGCCGCCCAGCTTGCCGCCTGGGCCGCGCAGCACCCGGACATCGCGCACATCAGTTCGCTCGGCACCAGCGCCGAGGGCCGCGACATCCCGTTGCTCACCATCGGCCGCGACCCCGACCGCGTGCGGCCTGCGGTGTGGATCGACGGCAACATGCACGCCAGCGAGGTCTGCGGGTCGAGCGTGGCGCTCGCCATCGCCGAAGACATTCTTTCGATCCACACGGGCGCACACGCTGCCGGTGGCAAGCCCTTGCCCGCCCACATGGCCGAGGCGATCAAGGCCACGCTCTTCTTCGTGGCGCCACGCTTGTCACCCGACGGTGCCGAGGCTGTCCTCAAGCAAGGGCGCTACGTGCGCTCCAGCCCCGTCAACGACCGCACTGCCAGCGGCCACGCGCACTGGGAATCGGCCGACATCGACGGTGACGGCATTGCCGGCTACATGCGCCAGCTCGATGCGAACGGCGAACTCGTTGCGCTGCGCAGCGAAGGCGGCGATGTGCTCGACCCGCCGGTGATGGTGTCGCGGCTGCCCGAAGACGAAGGGCCGTTCTACAAGCTCTACCCGGAAGGCCGCATCGCCAACTTCGACGGGCACACGATCCCGGCACCGCACTTCCTCGGCGACAACCTCTACGACTTCAACCGCAACTTCCCCTATGCCTGGGCGCCCGAGCCCGAGCAGGAAGGCGCCGGCCACTACCCCGGCAGCGCACCCGAGACGCGCGCCGTGCTCGAGTTCGCAACGCGCCACCCGAACATCATGGTGTGGCTGAACCTGCACACCTTCGGGGGCGTGCTGATCCGCCCGCTCGGCGACAAGCCCGACACCAAGATGAACCCCGGCGACCTGGCCCTGTTCGAGCAGGTCGAAGCGTGGATGACCGAGCACACCGGCTACGTCACGGTGAGCGGCTTCCACGAGTTCCTGTACGAACCCGAGAAGCCGCTGCACGGCGACCTCTCCGACTACGCCTACCACCAGCGCGGCGCGCTGGCCTACGTGGTCGAGCTGTGGGACTTGTTCAAGCAGCTCGGCATCGAGCGCAAGAAGCCCTTCGTCGACCACTACGTGAAGTTCACCCGCAAGGACATGCGGGCCCTCGCCGCCTTCGACCGCCAGCACAACGCGGGCCGCGTGTTCGGCGCGTGGAAGAAGGTGCTGCACCCGCAACTCGGCGAAGTCGAGGTGAACGGCTTCGACCCGCGCGTGGGCATCTGGAACCCGCCTTATGAGCGCCTGGCCGACACCTGCGCCACGCAAAGCGCAGCCTTCCTGCGCGTGGCCGCGTTGGTGCCGCAAGTGGGCATCGAGGTGGTGAAACAGGAGCGCAGCGGCGCCGGCAGCAGCACAGTCACGCGCACCGAGCTGCGCATCGTCAACCGCGGCTACCTGGGCAGCGTGGGGATCCCGTCGGCAAGCAGGCTGCCGCTGGCCGAGCCGCTGCGCATCACGCTGAAGTGCAGCGGCGTGGCCCTGCTCGCACCCACAGAGGCCGTTACCGTACTCGGCCACCTCGACGGCTGGGGTTCGGGCCTGCACGGCGGCCCGAGCGTGTTCGGGCCGTGGACGCGCGGCAACGGCCACGAACGCTTCCTGACGCTGGTGACGCAGGGCACGGGCACCGTGAGCGTGACGCTGGCGAGCAGCCGGGTCGGCACGACGACGCTGAACGTGAACGTCGCGTGAGCTGATTCAGCGGATCAGGCCGCCGTCACCACCACCGGCGCTTCGGTGGCTGGCGGTGTGTTGCGGCTGCGGCCACAGCGCACCAGGCCGTCGATCATCACCATGCCCACGCCGGGCAAGTCACCGAGCGCGACGCTTTCCAGCAGCGTGCGGCCGGCCGTGTGCTGAGCGCGGTCCATGAAGACGAAGTCGGCGGCGCGGCCTGGCTCGATCAGCCCGCAGTTCAGCTTGCGAATGCGCGCGGTGTTGCCTGTCGCGAAGCAGAACACCAGCTCGGGCGCGATGCGGCCCAGGCTCGAGAGCAGCGCGATCATGCGCAGCATGCCGAGCGGCTGAACGCCCGAGCCAGCGGGGCCGTCGGTGCCCAGAATCACGCGGTGCGGGCACTTGAGTTGCAGGGCCGCCTGCGCCGCCGCGATGGCGACGCGCTCGTTGCCGTTGTGCACGATCTCGATCGCGCGGCTGCTCTTCTCGCACAGCTCGCACACGTGGCGCAAGGGCAGCGAGGTGTGGCCGCCGTTGATGTGGCCGATGATGTCGGCGTCGGCCTCCAGCACCACGTCCTTGTCGATCAGGCCCGAGCCCGGGATCGACGGGCCGCCCGTGTGGATGGTGCTCTGGATGCCGTGCGCGCGCGCCCATTTCACCATCTGCGCCGCCTCGTTCCCGGCCTTCACCGACCCCAGGCCGATCTCGCCGAGCAAGCCCACGCCCGCTTTCGCGAGTTCCGCGAAATCGCTCTCGACCATGCCCTTCTCGATGATGGGCGCGCCGGCCAGCACCTTCACGCCACCGGGGCGGAAGTTGTCGAACGCCCGCTGCGCGGTGATGGCCAGCGCCTTCAGGCCGACGATGTCTTTGGGCCTTCCGGGCAAGTGCACTTCACCGGCCGAGATCATGGTTGTCACACCGCCGTGCATCGTGCTCTCGATCCAGCCGAGCTGGTTCTGGCGCGGCGTCCAGTCGCCGAACACCGGATGCACGTGGCTGTCGATCAGGCCGGGGCACACGCAGGTGCCGCGTGCGTCGATCAGCGTGGTGGGCTCGGTGGTGTCGCAGTCTTTCTCGCGGCCGACTGCGGTGATGAGCCCGTCGTGGATGACAAGCGTGTCGGCGTCGAGGATGGGCGCGTCGATGTCGCCCGACAGCAGCAGGCCGATGTTGCGGATCACGACCTTGCCAGGCGAGCCGGCGCTGGCGATTGACTTGGCATCTGCCATGGCTGTTCAGCGCTTCGCTTGTTTGAGGGCCGTGATCTCGGCCTGCATCGCGGCCGTCAGCTGCCCGTACATGCCGAGCTGGTCGTCGAGCGCACGCATGCGTTCGGCCATGCGCTGCGACAACGCCACCATCAACTTGGCCGCCACGCGGGGCTGTTCATCGATCAGCAGCTCGAGCGCGTCGCGCGACAGCCCGGCAGCCTGGATCGGCGTGGCAGCGCGGCAGGTGACGGACCGTGGCGCGCCATCGAGCAAGCCCATCTCGCCGATCACGTTGCCGGGGCCAAGCACCGAGAGGGACAGTACCTCGGTCGGCGAGGCATCGGCCTTGTCGACGGTGACTTCGCCGCTCAGCACGAGCAGCAGGTAGTTGGTGCGCGCCTGGTCGCCCTCGCGCAGCATGATGGCACCCGCCGGAAAGGCCACCAGGCGCATGTAGTCGACCACACAGCGCGCTTCTTCCGGCCCGAGTTGCGCCAGCGCGGTAGGCGTGCGCAGCAGCACTGTCGCCAGGTCGGCGAGGTCGGGCGTGTCGTTGACGGGACGCGAGCCGTTGGCCGGCATGGCCTGGGCTGGCACTTTGGGTGGGGTGGGTTCGGGCATGGCGGGCGCAGGGTGCAGGCACTGGAGTGCGCAACAGTAGCACCGACGGCGCTGGTCATCACGGCCGAAGGCGCAGCCCGCAGGTTGCTTTGGGGGATCATGGGCGCTCGACCTTCATCTCACAACGAGTTCTCACCGAATTCACACCGAGTCAGCGTGCCATGAACCCATCTCTGAACAGGCCCATGCTCGCCTGGGCGCTGTCCGCCCTGCTGGGCGCCTGCACGACGAACCCGCCATGGCCGGCGGCCACGGCGGCGCTCGCGCCCGGTTTTGCGTTGGCCGCCACCCCTGTGCGTGCAGACGGCAACAGCACGCCGTTGCTGGGCCAGATCGTCCTGTTGATCGGCGACGCGGCGTGCGACACGGCCGAGCAATGCCACACCGTGGGCATCGGCGACAAACCGTGCGGCGGGCCGGAGGCCTACGTCGCGTGGTCGAGCGCAGCGACAAAGCCGGACGCACTGGCTGCGCTCGCAGCGCGCCATCGCGACGCACGCAGGGCAGAGAACGAACGGAGCAGCCTGCGCTCGAACTGCGCCGTGACACCCGACCCCGGCGCCGTGTGCCGGCCACGTGACGGTGACGGCCGGCGCGCCTGCCAGCTCGGGCAGGGCGGCGGCCGCAGCGCGGTTTGAGCGCAGCCTGCTCTCACGCCGCGCCCCGCCACGACAAGCCATGAAAAAGGGGCCGCAATGCGGCCCCTCTGTATGAACGCGGCTTGAGGGATCGGCAGACCCCTCAGGACCCCTCGCTGGGATCAGTGGTTGTCGACGAAGACGATCGACGAGCCCATGGTCACCGGCGAACCGGCCACCCGCGTGTCGATGTAGGTCAGGTTGCCGAGGTAACGCGCACCCGCCGGCACATTCCAGCCCAGGCCGACCGACGCGCCGCCACCGGCGAACACGTTGGTCGGTGCGCTGGCACGCAGCGTCTGCGGGCCGACGGCCGGGCCGACGACCCAGTTCGACAGCGTGTAGGTGACACCACTGGCTGCCGCGAAGGCCGTCACGCAAGCAGAGTAGGTGCCTGCGGCGGGAGCGGCCAGCGTGACCACTTCGTCCGACGTACCGCCACCGCTGGCGCCCACGCTGGTGCCCGTCCCCAAGGGGCCGTTGAACACCTCCAGGTCAAGGTCGGCCGCCACCGATGTGTCGGCATTGAACAGCTGGAAGCGCGCCACCTGCGCACCCGCTGGTACCGCCACGTCGTAGCACTGGGTCGACCCGGTGGTGATGCTGTTCGTGTTGCGCGTGGCCGGCACCAAGCCGACCGGCGAAACCGCCAGCGTGCCGGTGTACGACGACACCACCGGCACCACCTTGCTGCCCGAGCCCGAAACACGAACATCGGTGATCTGGGCAGGAGCCGAGAACCCGACCGCACGTGCGTTGAGCGGGCTGACCACGTTCTTCACGCCATCGCTCCAGGTCAAGCTGCCGAACGCCCAGGTGCCAAGCGGCGCTGTGGTTCGGGTCAGCGTGACCGTGAAGTTGCCGGTCGCGCCAGCGGCCAGGGTCAGGGTGGACGGCGCCACGGCCACGGTATACCCGTCGAGCGCGCCGCTGGCGAGGAACGTACCCGTCGCTCCCGACACGTTGGTGACGCTGCGCGGGATGGTGATCTGCCCGATGACGCCGGCCGCCGTGATCGACGCGAGGTTCAGGTCTTGCGCCTTGACCGACCCCAGGGTCGCGCAGCTGCCGATGCCTGCAGGCGGTGCCAGGCTCAGGCCGCACAGAAAGCGGCCGTAGTCCGCCGGCGAAGCGTCATAGACCAGCGACGGCGAACCCGCACCGTTCGGGTTCATGTGGCCCGCCCCATAGCCCCAACGGTCGGGGTCGGCAGCACCACTGGCCAGCTTCACGCCGGTCGTGGTGGTCATCAGCGCCGATTTGATCGCCGCGACCGACCAGGTCGGGTGCATCTGGCGCAGCAACGCGGCGGCACCTGCCACGTGCGGGCTCGACATCGACGTGCCAGACAGCGAGTTCGCGTTCGCCGGCGGCGTGAAGGTGCCGGCAATCGTTGCGTCGTGCTCGGCCTGGGTCTGCGCCTGGTTGGTGAAGGCCGCCAGGATGTCGACACCCGGACCGGTGATGTCCGGCTTCATGATGTTCGGGTTGGCCTTGTTCGGGCCACGCGACGAGAAGTCGGCCATCACCGGGGCCACCACGGGCGGCGGAGCGGCCGGTGGTGAGATCGTGCCGGTGGGTGTCGCACCTGCGGCGTAGGCGTAAATCGCTGCACGCTCGGCCAGCTTCAAATGGACTGCCGGCACCGAGTGGAAATCGGCAACCAGGCTGTCAGCCGCTGCGCTGGCATTCACCAGCACCATGCCCGAGCCGCCAGCGCGCTTGACCTCGGCGCTCTTGTCGACGCGGGCGCTGACGCCCCGGTCGCAGACGACGATCTTGCCGGCCGCCAGCGTGGCATCGAGTGCGTTCGCGAAGCAGCGCTGCGCGTCGGCGACCGCTGCGCCCGACGCGGGAATGCTTGCTGCCAGCACGACCGGGCCGGTCAGCACGCTGCCGTACACCGAGGCACCGTTGCTGTGGCGCACGTTGTCGCCGGTGGTGAAGTCGGCCAGTGCCTGGCGGTCGTGCGTGGAGGCCGCGACCGTCATCATCCAGGGGCTGATGTGCGCGACCTGATTGGCAGGCCCGCTGTTGCCCGCCGATGCGGACACAAACACGCCCGCTGCAACCGCATTCAGGTACGAGATCTCGATCGGGTCGGCGAAGTTGGTCTGCGTGCCGCTGACCGAGTAGTTGATCACGTCGACACCGTCAGACACGGCATCGTCGATCGCCTTCAGGATGTCGGCCGTGGTGCCGCCGTCATTGGTCGGGGTGGTGTTGGTGCTCCACAGCGCCTTGTAGACGGCGACTCGGGCGCGCGGTGCAATGCCCGAAATCTTGCCGATGGCCGTACCGTTCACCGCCGTGTCAACGCCGTTGTTGCCGCCAGACGTGGACGCGGTGTGCGTGCCGTGGCCGTCGCCGTCACGCGGCGAAACGTACTCGGTGCGCGGGTTCAGCGTGTAGGCCCCGTTGCTCGCTGCCACGCCTGCAAAGAAGGCGTCGCCGTAGTACCGCGCGCCGATCAGCTTGTTGTTGCACATCGCCGCCGTGAAACCTTGGCCGGTCACACAGGTGCCCTTCCATTTGGCGGGCGGCGGGCCGTAGGCCGAGGTGCCAGCGCCGGTGTAGGCCACCGGGTTGCCCAGTGCGTCGACCTTGTCGCCGAACGACGCGTTCTCGGGCCAGACGCCGGTGTCTATCACGCCGATGATGACGTCTTCGCCCTTGATGAGGCGGGACGCGCCGTCAAGCTGCGACCAGAGGCCCCCCGCACCGCTGATGCCCAGGAAGGCCGGCGTGCGGGTCGTGTCCAGCGTGTGCAGGGCCGAGGGCACCACCGCAGTCACGCCCGCCGACTTCTTCAGCGCCTGCGCTTCGGCGTCGGTCAGCAGTGCCGAGAACCCGTTGTAGGTGTAGACGTAGGTGTGAATCGGCACGGCGCTCAGGCCGGCCTTGGCGAGCTCGGTGCTGCGCTTGATCGACAGCATGTTGGCGTAGGCGCGCACATTCGGTGCTGCGCTGTCGATCTTGCTGCCGGCCGCAGGCCGCGTCGCGGCAATGCCGGACGTGCCACCGGCGTAGGTGGCCACGGGCGCGTCGGCCAGTTGGACGATGTAGACCTTCTTGGCCGCGGTCTGGGCGTGTGCGCCCAGGCTCGCGGCCAGCAGGCTCATCGCCAGAAGAGTACGTGTATGGGTCATCGAGGACTCCTTGTCGGTGGGTGCGTTCAACGGGCCGCGCGGCGGCTGCGAAGGGCCAGGCCAACGAGGCCCAGGCTGAACAGCGCAACGGTCGTGGGCTCGGGCACCGAGGTGACCGACGTGACAACGACGTTGTCGAGCGCGAACTGGCCGTTGTTGTTGAGCGGCGTCGTGCAGAAGCTCGTGCCGTCGTAGGAGCAGGCGAAGAACTCGATCTGTTTCACGTTGGTGTAGCTCGAAAAGTCAGCGGCGTTGCTGTAGTTGCCGAAGGGAAAATGGTCGCTGCCACTGCCCAGGAACGGGAAGCCCAGGCCGCCCACGGTGCCATCGCCGAACGTGGCCAGCGCGACCAGCACCGTGGTGCCAGACGCCTGCGGGCTCAGCGGTGCGAACGCGGCGTCGAACCCATCGAGGCTGAACAGGCCGCCGTCTTCGCGTTCGAGGATCAGCTCGCCCTCGTTGAGTTGGGCATAGAACTGCGTGGCGTTGCCCGTCGGCGCCCCAGAGAGGAAAGCGCCCGCGTTGTCGACGATGCCGGCGTCGAAGCCGACGGTCATCTTGAAGCCGTTCTGGGTGAAGCTGTCGCCGCTGAAATACAGGCCCGTCAAGGCTGCCGACTCGAAATCGATCACGGTTGCCGCGTGGACCTGTGGTGACAGTGCGGCGCCGGCGATTGCGGCGCTGATGTACAGCTGCCGAATCATTTTTTTCATGGGAACTCCTTGGTAAGGACGCGAACATTCGCGGGCTGGCAAACCCAGTCAGGCAGTACGGATTGGTGCTGCAATTCCCCGTACGCCGCCAACCGTGTTGAAGAGTTGACGCTGTGCTGCGCAGGGCTGACGTGGATCAAATGGAATACGCACGTTATGTGCCAAATCTACATGCGCGAATCCCTCAATCGAGGGGGCATTGACCCGAGTTTTCCCTGACCGGACGGAGCCTTCGCCACCGTGCGCATGACCGCGTCCACGATGAAGCCCTCCCAGTGCGCCAGCGCCTCGGGCGCCTGCAGCGGCTCGCCGAGGAACGCCGACAAGGTGTAACGGTTCGAAAGGTAGAAGTAACCCATCGAGGCGATCATCAAATACACGTCGCGTGCGGCCACATCGGACCGGAACACGCCCAGCGCCGCGCCGCGGCTCAGCACTTCGCCGAGCACCGCGATGGCCGGTGACGAATACTCGCGCGCCCGCAGCGACTTCGCAATGTGCGCGCCGGCGTGCAGGTTCTCGCTGTTCAAGAGCGTGATGAACTCGGGGTTGCGCTGGTAGTAGCCCCACATGAACCCGATGACGTCGCGCAGCGCCTGCACCGGCTTGGAGCGGTCGAGCACGAGCTGTGACTCGGCCTCGTTGAAGCGTTGGTACAGCGCTTCAAGCACCGCGATGAACAGGCCCTCCTTGCTGCCGAAGTAGTAGTAGATCATCCGGTCGTACGACTTCGCGGCGTTCGAGATCTGCTCGACCCGCCCACCCGCGTAGCCATGCTTCGCGAACACCTTGGTCGCGGCGCGAAGAATGCTGTCCCGCGTGGCGGCCGCCGCCAGCGCGCGCACGCCAGGTGCTTTGGTGCTCATGGATGCATGGCGTGGGGGTTGCGACGTGGTGCGTGCGGTTGCGTGCGAGCGGCCTGCCCTGTAGCATCGGCCGGGCATTCGTTCAGTGAATGCTACATGAAACTTCATCCGGCGAAAGAGCGCACCGACCCCCCATGACCGAGCACACCAAGACCGACGGCCTGCCCGACACCCTGCCTGTGCCGGCACCAGGCGCGTCAACGCCGTCACTCGACAACCTGCGTTCACCGAATGATCGTGTGGCGGCCGGCAAGGTCGAGTGCAACGCCTGCCCGGTGCTGTGCCAGATCTCCCCCGGCCGCGCCGGCGCGTGTGATCGCTATGCGAATGCGGGCGGCGTGCTCGTCCGCGTCGATCCGGTGGTGCTGTTGCGCAAGGCGCTGGACAGTGCCGATGCCGATGCCGTGGGCGCCGCTGCCCCCCTCGTGCCGTTCGCCGCACGCGCGCCCGGCGAGGCGGCCATCGCCCCGGTCACCACCGAAGACCTGTTCGTCACCGGCATCGGCAGCAGCACCACTTACCCCGACTACAAGCCTGCGCCATTCATCGTTGCGTCGGCGGTGAACGGTGTGGACATGGTCACCGTCGTCACCGAAGGCATCTTCAGCTACTGCAGCCACAAGCTGAAGATCGACACCGACCGCTGGCTCGGCCCCGAGCAAGCCAACGTGCGGCACCGGGGCGAGGTGGTGGGCCATGTGACCACCGCCGAGTACGGCTCGCAGATGCTGTCGATCGGCGGCGTGCACCACATCACCGGCGGCAGCAAGAAGGAAGGCCGCGTCACCGTCGAGGCGATGCTCGCGCTCGGCAACAAGCAGCCGGTCGAGCTCAGCATCGACGGCGGCGCACAGCTCGTGGTGCAGGCCGGCCGCGCGCCCATCGTCAACGGCGTCGAAGAACAGCGCATGCGCGTGGGCTGTGGCTCGGCCACGGTCGGCATCTTCGCGAAGCAGTTCGCCGGCCTGGCCGACGAGGTGGTGGTGGTCGACGACCACATCACCGGCGTGCTCACCCAGCACCAGGCCGGGCGCTGCCTGGCCATGCGGCCTTCGGGCGTGCGCATCCGCGGGCGCAAGAGCACGCCGGGGCGCTACTTCCAGGTCGCCAACCCCGGCACCGGCTGGGGCGGCACCGACCTCGCCGACCCGCTCGCCATCATCGAGGGCTTCGATGCCGGCACCGCTGTGCCGGGGCAGACGCTGCTGATGGTCTCGACCACCGGCGAGCACGCCGCGTGGTTCGTGCTCGACGCTGCGCTCGTGCCGCAGCCGGCCGCCATGCCCGAGGCCGTGCGCGCCGTGGTCGAGCGCATCGGCGAGAACTGCGAGCCGTCGCTTGCCACCGTGCTGTTCGTCGGCGGTGCCGGCGGCAGCCTGCGCGCCGGCGTCACCGACAACCCGGTGCGGCTCACGCAGCGCATCAAGCAGGCGTTCGTGAACGTGACGTGTGGCGGCGCGCCTGCCTATGTGTGGCCAGGTGGTGGCATCACCGTGATGGTGGACGTGGCGCGCATGCCCGACAACGCGTTTGGCAGCGTGCCCACGCCGGCCATCGTGGCGCCGCTCGAGTTCAGCATGCGCATGGACGAGTACGCCGCGCTCGGCGGCCACCTGGGCCATGTGAAGAGCCTCGCCGATGTGCTGGCGCGCGGCGCGTGGCACAGCGACGGCGCGCCCACCGCGCGCCGCATCGAGGCGCTGCAGCGGGGCAACGCGTGGCCGCTCGGCCAACCGCCGCTGCTGGGTTGAGAACCGGTGAACGAATCATGCAGGCCGCGCGCGCACGTTTGAGTGGTGGCCGCTGGCACTTGCAGCACGGGCCTATCGACATCGTGATCGGCGCAGAGGGCGAAGCGGCCGCCGTCGATGCTGCGCACGCCGCCGCGTGGCAACGCTTCGAGACGGTGCTCGACGAACTCGTCGCCGAGTTGCCCGCGCTGCGCTCGCGTGTGACGGGCACGTGCCCGCTGCGTGGCCCGGTTGCGCAACGCATGTGGTGGGCCTGCCGCCCGCACCGTGCACCGTTCATCACGCCGATGGCAGCGGTGGCCGGTGCGGTGGCGCAGGAGCTGATCGAAGCCTACGCGCGCCCGGGCGTGCGGCGGGCGTGGGTCAACAACGGCGGCGACATCGCCTTGCACCTCGCGCCCGGGGCACGGGTGCGCGTGGGCCTGTTCGCCGACCTGGCGCGCTTCGACGTGGGCGGTGTCGCAATCGGCGTCGCAGCCGCCGATGCCGCAAGCGGCGCCGCTGCCACCGCTGCCGCCATGCACATCGACGGCCACTTCGACGTGCACGCCGCGCAGCCGGTGCGCGGCATCGCCACCAGCGGCTGGCGCGGGCGCAGCCTGTCGCTCGGCATCGCCGACAGCGTGACCGTGCTGGCCCGCACCGCGGCCGAGGCCGACGCGGCGGCGACCGTGATCGCGAACGCGGTGAACGCCGACGATGCGCGCATCCGCCGCGAGCCAGCGAACCAGGTGCGCGACGCCAGCGACCTCGGCGAGATCGAGGTCGTGGTCGATGTGCCGCCGCTGCCAGCGAGCGTGGTGCGGCAGGCCTTGCAGCAGGGCGAGCGGTGCGCGCGCGCGTTGCAGCGCGCCGGGTTGATCCATGCTGCGGTGCTTGTCTGCCAGCAACAGGCACTGCGCGTTGAAGGGCCTGTCGCCGCGCATCGTCAAAGCGTCGAACATGGTTCAGTATTTGCATAACGAAACGGGATGACCACCATGCTCGCCAACATCCGCAAACTCGTCGTGCAGGTCGAGGAAACCCACACCGAAGGCGGGCAACCGGTCGTGCCGCCCACGCGCAAGGCGCTCGCCGTGGCGGTGATCGCCAACCCGTTCGCCGGCCGCTACGCGCAGAACCTCGACGAACTCATCGCCATCGGCGAAGAGCTCGGTGCGCTGCTCGGGGCGCGCTGCGTGCAGGCGCTGGGCATCACACCCAGCGAGGCGCAGAGCTACGGCAAGGCAGCCATCGTGGGCGAGGCCGGCGAGCTGGAACACGCCGCCGCCATCCTCCACCCCAGGCTCGGCGCGCCGCTACGGCTGGCAGTCGAGAAGGGCGCAGCGCTGGTGCCCTCGGCCAAGAAGCGCGGCGGCATGGGCTGCACGATCGACGTGCCGCTCGGCCACAAGGACGCCGCCTTCGTGCGCAGCCACTTCGACGCGATGGAGGCGCGCATCGGCGACGCGCCGGCCGCGAACGAGATCGTCGTCTGCGTCGTCGTGACCGACAGCGGCCGCCCGCTGGCGCGCATCGGTGGCCTGCAAGTGCACCAGATCAAGGGTGTGGACGGCTTGCGTTGAACCGCCGCCCACCGCAGCCCATCGGCCTCCGCGAGCCCTTCACAATCCCTCACCTTTCGACCCAGGAGCATTCGATGATCCACCGCAGAACCCTCGCGCTCACCGCCGCTGCTGCTGCCGTCTCAGCCTGTTTGTCGCTCTGCGCGCATGCGCAAGGCGTCATCAAGATCGGCGAGGTCAACAGCTACAAGGCGCAACCCGCGTTCCTGGAGCCCTACAAGAAGGGCATGGAACTCGCGGTCGAGGAGATCAACGCATCCGGTGGCGTGAACGGCAAGCAGGTGCAGCTCATCACCCGCGACGACAACGCCAACCCCGGCGACGCGGTGCGCGCCGCCGAGGAGCTGGTGTCGCGCGAGCAGGTCGACGTGCTGACCGGCGCGTTCCTGTCGAACATCGGCCTGGCGCTGACCGACTTTGCCAAGCAGAAGAAGTTCTTCTACCTCGCCTCTGAGCCGCTGACCGACAAGATCGTCTGGCAGAACGGCAACCGCTACACCTTCCGCCTGCGGCCCTCGACTTACATGCAGGTGGCGATGCTCGTACCCGAGGCGGCCAAGCTGAAGAAGAAGCGCTGGGCGCTGGTCTATCCCAATTACGAGTACGGCCAATCGGCGGTGGCGTCTTTCAAGGAATTGCTGAAAGCCGCGCAACCCGATGTGGAGTTTGTGGCCGACCAGGCCACGCCGCTGGGCAAGCTCGACGCCGGCAGCACCACGCAGGCACTGGCCGATGCCCGGCCCGATGCGATCTTCAACGTGCTGTTCGGCGCCGACCTGTCCAAGTTCGTGCGCGAGGGCAACACCCGCGGCCTGTTCACCGGCCGCGAGGTCGTGAGCCTGCTGACCGGCGAGCCCGAGTACCTCGACCCGCTGAAAGACGAAACGCCGAACGGCTGGCTCGTGACCGGCTACCCGTGGTACGGCATCCAGACACCCGAGCACAAGGCGTTCTTCGTCGCCTACTACGCCAAGTACAAGGACTATCCGCGCCTCGGCTCGGTGGTGGGCTACAGCGCCATCAAGTCGCTCGCCGCCGGCATGAAGAAGGCCAAGAGCACCGAGACCGAGAAGATGATCGCCGCCTTCAAGGGCCTGGTGGTCGACACGCCGTTCGGCAAGATCACCTACCGGCCGGAGGACCACCAGTCGACGATGGGCGCCTTCCTCGGCACCACCAAGAACGACAAGGGCAAGGGCACGATGGTCGACTACCGCTACCTCGATGGCGCCAAGTACCAGCCCACCGCCGAGCAGGTGAAGAAGCTGCGGGCGGCCGACTGAGTTTGCTTTCTCCCTCGCCCCTTTGGGGAGAGGGCGGGGTGAGGGGTCGGCGCGGCGCGCTGCCCTCACCCTAGCCCTCTCCCAGAGGGAGAGGGAACAGGACCCCGAGCCCACGCCCTACGCCCATGACCCTCTCAGGCCTCATCGTCCAGCTGCTCAACGGCCTGGCCGGAGCCTCTTCGCTGTTCCTCGTCGGCGCGGGCCTGTCGCTGATCTTCGGCGTGACGCGCATCGTCAATTTCGCGCACGGCTCGTTCTACATGCTCGGCATCTACATCGCCTACACGCTGGTCGACAGGCTCGGCAGCGCGGGTGGCAACGCAGGGGGCAGCGCGTGGTTCTGGCCGGCGCTGCTGCTCGCCGCACTCGCGGTCGGCGCCATCGGTGCGTTGACCGAGGTGCTGCTGCTGCGCCGCGTTTACCGTGCGCCGGAGCTGTTTCAACTGCTCGCCACGTTCGCGCTGATGCTCGTCATCAAGGATGCCGCGCTGTGGCTGTGGGGCCCTGAAGACCTGCTCGGCCCGCGCGCGCCCGGCCTCGCCCATGCGGTGCCGATCCTCGGCCGCATGTTCCCCACCTACGACCTGTTCCTCATCGGCGTCGGCCCGCTGGTTCTCGGCGGCCTGTGGCTGCTGCTCACCCGCACGCGCTGGGGCACGCTGGTGCGCGCCGCCACGCAAGACCGCGAGATGGTCGGCGCGCTCGGCGTGAACCAGGCGTGGCTGTTCACCGGGGTGTTCGCGCTCGGCACGATGCTCGCGGGCCTGGGCGGTGCGCTGCAGCTGCCGCGCGAGCCGGCGAACCTCGGGCTCGATCTGCTGACCATCGGCGACGCATTCGTGGTGGTCGTCGTGGGCGGCATGGGCTCGATCCCCGGCGCGTACGTGGCCGCCTTGCTCATCGCCGAGATCAAGGCGGTGTGCGTGGGGCTGGGCACGGTCGACGTCGGCGGCTTCGCGTTCTCGTTTTCCAAGCTCACGCTCGTGGTCGAGTTCCTGGTGATGGCGGTGGTGCTCGTCGTGCGCCCGTGGGGCCTGCTCGGCAAGCCGCAGGCGGTGAGCCGCAACTCGGCGCCGGCCGAGGCGCCGCTGCGCGCAGCCGACACGGTGCAGAAGGCCGCCGGCGTCGCGCTGTTGCTGGTGCTGATCGCGTGGCCGATCGCCACCGCCGGCTCGCCTTACCTCACCGTGCTCGCGATTGACCTGCTCACCGCCGCACTCTTCGCCGCGAGCCTGCATTTCATCATGGGCCCGGCCGGCATGCATTCGTTCGGGCACGCGGCGTACTTCGGCCTCGGCGCCTACGGCGCGGCACTCGGCGTGCGCTCGCTCGGCCTGCCGATGGAGGCGGCGCTGCTGCTCGCGCCCCTCGCGGCGGCCATCGGCGCGCTCCTGTTCGGCTGGTTCTGCGTGCGCCTGTCGGGCGTGTACCTGGCCATGCTGACGCTCGCGTTCTCGCAGATCGTGTGGAGCATCGCGTTTCAGTGGGACGAGGTGACCGGCGGCAGCAACGGCCTGACCGGCGTGTGGCCGGCGCCGTGGCTCGCAGACAAGCGCGCCTACTACTACGTGGCGCTCGCGCTCGTGGCGGGCTCGGTGCTGCTGCTGCGCCGCGCACTCTTCGCGCCGTTCGGCTACGCGCTGCGGGCCGGGCGCGACTCGCCGCTGCGGGCCGACGCGGTCGGCATCGACGTGAAGCGGCTGCAGTGGGCGGCATTCGTCGTCGCTGCCGTGTTCGCAGGGCTGGCGGGGGCGCTGTATGCGTTCTCGAAGGGCAGCATCTCGCCCGACACCATTGCGGTGGGCCGCTCGGTCGACGGCCTCGTGATGGTGCTCCTCGGCGGCCTGCAAACGCTCGCTGGCCCGCTGGTCGGCGCCGTCACCTTCACCTGGCTGCAAGACGCGGTGGCGCGCAACACCGACTACTGGCGCGCCCTGCTCGGAGGCACCATCCTGCTGCTGGTGCTGGTGTTCCCGCAGGGCATCGCGGGCTTCATCAAGCAGTGGTTCGAACGGCGCAGCGAGGCTGCGTCATGAGCCTTCTGCAGGTGCGTGATCTCGGCAAGTCGTTCGGCGGCAACCGCGCCGTCGACGGCGTGAGCTTCAGCGTGGCGAAAGGCGAACTGCTCGCGCTGATCGGCCCGAACGGGGCCGGCAAGTCCACCACCTTCAACATGGTGAACGGCCAGCTGCGCGCCGACACCGGCTCGATCACGCTCGATGGCGCCGAGCTCATCGGCCGCAAGCCGCGCGACATCTGGCGCCTGGGGGTGGGCCGCACGTTCCAGATCGCCGAGACCTTCGCCTCGCTCACCGTCGCCGAGAACGTGCAGATGGCGCTGCTCTCGGCCGACGCGCAGCTGTTCTCGCTGTGGAAGCGCGCGGCGGCGCACAAGCGCGGCGAGGCGCTGGCGCTGCTCGAACAGGTCGGCATGGCGGCCCAGGCCGACCGCGCCTGCAGCGTGCTGGCCTACGGTGATGTCAAGCGCGTCGAACTCGCCATCGCCCTGGCCAACGGGCCGCGGCTGCTGCTGATGGACGAGCCCACCGCCGGCATGGCGCCGAAGGAACGCAACGAGCTGATGGCGCTCACCAAGCGCCTCGTCGCCGAACGTGGCCTCGCAGTGCTGTTCACCGAGCACAGCATGGACGTGGTGTTCGCTTTCGCCGACCGCATGATCGTGCTGGCGCGCGGGCGCCTCATCGCGCAGGGCAAGCCGGCCCACATCCGCGACGACTCGCAGGTGCAGGCCGTGTATTTCGGCAGCGGCAAGACGTTCGAGAAGGCCAGCGCATGACCGTGCTGCTCGAAGCCAAGGGCCTGAACGCCTGGTACGGCGCGGCGCACATCCTGTTCGATGTGGACCTGCAGGTGATGCGCGGCGAGGTCGTGGCGCTGATGGGCCGCAACGGCGCCGGCAAGTCCACGACGTTGAAGGCCTTGATGGGCCTCGTCGCCAAGCGCAAGGGCAGCATCGCCTTCCTCGGCATCGATGCGTCGAAGGCCGAGCCCCACGACGTAGCACGGCGGGGCCTGGGCTACGTGCCCGAAGACCGCCGTGTGTTCGCCGACCTCACGGTGCTCGAGAACCTCGAAGTCGGCCGCCAGCCGCCGCGCCTGTGGCCCGACGGCACGGCCGCGCCGGTGTGGACGCAAGAGAAGCTCTTCACGCTGTTCCCCAACCTCGGCGAGATGACCGACCGCCCCGGCGGCCGCATGAGTGGCGGCGAGCAGCAGATGCTCACCGTGGCGCGCACGCTGATGGGCAACCCCTACGTGGTGCTGCTCGACGAGCCCTCGGAAGGCGTGGCGCCGGTGATCGTGGAGCAGATGGCACAGATGATCCTGGCGCTGAAGGCGCAGGGCGTGAGCATCCTGTTGTGCGAACAGAATATGCACTTCGCCGCACTCGTGTCGGACCGGGCCTATGTGCTCGAGAAGGGCCAGATCCGATACGCCGCGACGATGGCCGAGCTGGCCGCCAATGAAGACGTGCGGCGTGCGTACCTGAGCGTTTGATGTCGCGTTCAGCCCAAACTTTTCCAAACTTCGTCCCAACTTTCGCCACCACCCCGAAACCGAAGGAATCGATCATGAACACCTTTCCCCGCAGAACCTTGCTCAAGGCCCTCACCGGCGCCGTCGCTTTCGGTGGCGTGCCGCTCGCCGCGTTCGCCGCCGCGCCCAAGCCGGATGCGAAGAGCGCGCTGATCGTCGTCGACGTACAGAACTGTTTCGTCACCGGCGGCACGCTGCCGGTGAAAGACGGCGAGGCGGTGGTGCCCGTGATCAACAAGCTGGCCGCCGGCTTCCAGAACATCGTCGTCACGCAAGACTGGCACACCCCCGGCCACGCCTCGTTCGCAAGCACCTATCAAGGCAAGAAGCCGTTCGAGACGACGAAGCTCAGCTACGGCACCCAGGTGCTGTGGCCCGACCACTGCGTGCAGGGCACCGACGACGCGGCTCTGCACAAGGGCCTGTTGCTGCCGACCGCGCAGATCATCATCCGCAAGGGCTTCCACAAGGAAATGGACAGCTACTCGGCCTTTGACGAAGCCGACCACAAGACGGCCACCGGCCTTGCCGGCTACCTGAAAGCGCGTGGTATCAAGACGCTGTACATCACCGGCCTCGCCACCGACTTCTGCGTCGCCTGGACGGCGATGGACGCGCGCAAGGCCGGCTTCAACGTCTATGTGATCGAAGACGCTACACGAGCCATCGACCTGAATGGTTCACTCGCGGCGGCGTGGAAGGCGATGGCGGCCAAGGGCGTGAAACGCATCCAATCGGCCGACCTCGCCTGAGGCCCTTGGCTTGAGCCACGCGGTACCCGGCGCGGTGACTACCAGCATCGCGCTGGTGGTCAACGGTCGGGCCGTTTCGCTTGCGGTACCGCGCGACGCGCCGCTGCTCATGGTGCTGCGCAACGACCTGCAGCTCAACGCACCGAAATACGGCTGCGGGCTCGGCGAGTGCGGCGCCTGCACGGTGTTTGTCGACGGGGTCGAGGCGCGGGCGTGTGTGATTCCAGCCGGCGGTGTCGAGGGGCGCAGCATCACGACGCTCGAAGGTCTTGGCGAGTTGGGTCAACTTCATCCGGTGCAGCGAGCCTTCATCGAAGCGCAAGCCGCGCAATGTGGCTACTGCCTGAACGGTATGGTCATGAGCACGGTCGCGCTGCTGAAGCGCCACCCGCATCCCACCGAACAACAAGTGCGCAACGCGCTTGCGCACAACCTGTGCCGCTGTGGTGCGCACCTCGAAATCCTGCAGGCCGTGCAACGAGCGGCTGA
>JANXWV010000021.1 GCA_025350965.1 Rhizobacter sp. | reverse complement strand
AGGCGCGCCATCACATCCGCGGTGGCAATTCAATGTGTTCCCGGCGGTACCTGCTGGTCAGCAGCATCGCCACGCCAACCAGCATCATCACGGCCGAACCCGTCTCTGGCTCCGCGGTTGCGTAACTCGCGCCGCTGGCCGACTGTACCGAGACCCCTTGCGGCAGGTTGAGCCAGAACTGCACATCGGCCGGGTCGAGCAGGTGCCGGGCCCGGCGCTCAACTTGTCGGTCAACTGCATCGTCACACTGAAATCCACTGCCGTACCCTGCGGCAAGGTGGCAGAAAGCGAGGTGATGCGGTCCTGGAACGCGGGGTAGTCTGCGTTGGCGTCGGACTGGCGGGCGAAGAGTGCACCGTTCTGTGCCGCGAAGGCCGAGCCCCACAGGTGACCGCAGGTCGCACTCGCCTGAATGCAGTTGCTGAAGCTGCCGAACTGGTCGACCACGTTGAAGCCGATCGGGCCGGCAACCTGGCCGCTGTCGTGTTGCAACGTGACACCGTTGCCGCGCGCGTCGACGAAGGCCTGCACCCAGTGGTCGCTGGCCGCCTGCGCGGCGCTGGCACCGAGCAGCGCGTACAGAGCCAGCGGCGCAACGCGACGACGGCGCCAGCCCAGCCCAGCCCGGCGCCAGCCCAGCCAGGCCAGGCCACCGACCAGCAACGGGTGGTGTCGAGCAGCGTGATCGGCTCGTTGCGCCGCAGCTGGGCATGTGCCAGGCGCTGCAGTTGCGGGTACAGCGCGCAGAACAGCGCGTCGTGCTCCAGGCTGCGCTCGGCGTCTGTCATGCTGTTGGCTCTCCCACTTCGATTCTGCCGCCGACCATGCCGCTTGAACCCCACCCCCCGATGATCGACAGGTGGTCGCCGTGAAGTGGCTGCGCTTTCGCCACCACGGCGCCGAGGCGTTCGGCCTGCTCGACGGCGAGCACGTGCTCGTGCATGACGGCAACATGTTCGACGAACCCTGCGCCACCGGCGAGCGCGTGAGCGCAGACGGGGTCGAGTGGCTCGCGCCGTGCCGGCCATCGAAGGTCATCGGGCTGTGGAACAACTTCCGCGCGGCGGCCTTGAAAAACGGCTGGTCACCACCGACCGAGCCGCTGTACTTCCTGAAGGCGCCGAGCAGCGTCACTGCAAACGAGTCGACCATCGACGTGCCGGCGGGCTACGACGGCCGTGTGGCCTACGAGGGCGAGCTCGCTGTCGTGATCGGCAAGCCCACGCGCGCCGTCGCCGTGACGGATGCGCCGGCACACATCTTCGGCTACACCTGCGCGAACGACGTGACAGCACTGGAGTTGCTGCACCGCGACCCGAGCTTCCCGCAGTGGGCACGCGCGAAGAGCTTCGACGGCTTCGGCGCGCTCGGGCCGGTGATCGAAACCACGTTCGACGTGGGTACTGCGCAATTGCGCACCACCGTGTCGGGCCGCGAGCGCCAGAACTACCCGCTCGCCGACATGTTCTTCACGCCGGCCGAGCTGGTGTCGCACGTATCACACGACATGACGCTCTTGCCCGGCGACGTGATCCTGTGCGGCACCTCGCTCGGTGTGCTGCCGATGAAACCGGGGTCGGTGGTCGAGGTCGTGATCGACGGCATCGGGCTGTTGCGCAACCGCTTCGGCACCCCGGCGGCTGCGGTCAGCTGAACGGCGTCTGCTTCGAGAGGTTGGCGCGCATGCGCGTGGCCATCACGCCGCCCGCAGCGCGCAGCAGTTCGAGAGCGAGCGCTGGCAGCCGCTGCGCCAGCTCTTCGAGGCGCGGGCCACGCAGCGCAAACACCACGCACGGCGTCATCGCTTCGACATTGGCCATGCGCGGGCTGTCGCCGAACAGGCCCGGCTCGCCCACCACCGAACCAGTGCGCAGAATGGCGATGCGGTTGCTGCCGGGCGGGCCGCCCGTCACGAACACCTGCAGGCTGCCCTGCGCCAGAAAGTACATGGCGCGGTCGGCATCGCCCTGCTTGATCAGCAGGTCACCGGCGCGTATTTCGTGCCGCGTCAGGTAGGGCGCGATGTTGCGCCACTGCTCCAGATTGAGACGCGCCCGCAGCGCGTCCTCGGCGTTGAGGGTCTGGATGGCCTGGACCAGGGCGTCGATTTCCATGTGCTTGCTCCACCGAGCGCCCGCATGAGGCGCTCCTCCGAGGGCGATTATCGACGCCCGCCGCAGCGCGCCACAACCGCGCGTGCGGCGGTCCGTGCCCTTCGTCGGCGTCAGCCCCCCGTTCGTCGCGCTGACGGCGCTTTCGCGCTGCCTTTACTTGCCGATACAGAAGCGACTGAAGATCTCGCCGAGCAGTTCGTCGGCGCCGAACGCGCCGGTGATCGCGCCGAGCGCGTCGTGCGCGAGGCGCAGCTCCTCGGCGAGCAGGTCGAGCGCGGCGTCGGCACGCGCGGCCTGCACGAGCGCGCCGCCGAGGTGCGCGCGCGCCTCGCGCAACGCCTGCACATGGCGCGTGCGGGCGATAAAGAGCCCTTCGGGTTGG
>JANXWV010000019.1 GCA_025350965.1 Rhizobacter sp. | reverse complement strand
TTCCCCGATGCGGCGAACGGCATCATCGACTGCAACCATTGGTTCAACCCGAAGGACAAGCGGGCACTGGAATTGCGCAAGCGCGTCGAGGCGAAGGGCCTGTTCTTCACCTACGAGATCTTCAACACCTACACGGCCATGATGTACCTGGCCGACGCCCTGGGCCGCGCCAAGTCGACCGAGCGGGGCGCGGTGATCGAGGCGCTTTCGAGCAGCACCTTCGCTGACCACTTCATGCCGTACGGTGCCACCAAGATGGTGAACGGCCAGAACACCGGCGCGCAGCCGCTGATGACGCAGGTGCAGGGCGGCGACATCAAGGTGATCGTGCCGCGCGAGTACCGGCAAGCCGATGCCGCCTTCCCGATGAAGGGGTGACGGCGCGCATCGGCAGTTGAAGCGGGCGCCCGATGTTCGACTTCGCGATCCTCTTCCCGTCGCTGCTGAACGGCCTGACGACTGGCGCGGTGTATGCGCTGGTCGCCCTCGGCCTGACGCTGATCTACGGCGTGCTGCACATCATCAACTTCGCGCACGGCGCGGCGCTGATGCTGGCGCTGTACGGCGTCTACGTGCTGCGCACCCGGTTCGGCATCGACCCCTACCTGGCGCTGCCGCTGATGGTGGCGGGCATGTTCGTGTTCGGCTACGTGCTGCAGCGCGTGGTGATCAACCGTGCCAGCCACGGCAAGGACGAGAACATCCTGCTCGTGACGCTGGGCCTCTCGATCGTGATGGAGAACGCGGCGCTGCTGGTGTTCAAGTCGGACACGCGCAGCATCGAGACGCCCTACACGCTGACGACGGTTGCCATCGGCCCCGCGATGATCGCGCTGCCGAAGATCGTGGCGTTCTTCGGCTCGTTGGTGGTGGCGGGCGCGCTGCTGTGGGTGGTGCAACGCACCGACCTCGGCCGCGCGATTCGCGCTGTTGCCAAAGAGAAGCAGGGCGCCCGGCTCATGGGCATCGACGTAGAGCACGTGTACGCGCTCAGCTACGGCATCGGCCTGGCGTGCCTGGGGGCGGCGGCGTGCTTCCTGCTGCCGGCCTTCTACGTGAACCCGCAGGTGGGCTCAGGCTTCGTGCTGGTGTCGTTCACCATCGTCGTGCTCGGTGGCATGGGCAGCTTCGCGGGGGCGCTGCTCGGCGGCTTTCTCGTCGGCATTGTCGAGTCGCTGGGAGGCTTGTTCCTCGGTGAATCGCTGGGGCAGGTGGGCATCTACCTGATCTTCATCGCGGTGCTGCTGTTCCGGCCACAAGGGCTGTTCGGGGACCGCGCGTGAGCGGCGCACGGGCCGACGCCCTCGGCATTGCCGCATTCGTGCTCGTGGTCACCGGCGCGGCGTTTGCGCTCGGCTCGAACGTGGCGCTCACTTTCATGATGATGGCGCTGTACGCCTGCCTGATGGCCCAGGCCTGGAACATGCTCGGCGGCTTCGGCGGGCAGTTCTCTTTCGGGCATGCGCTGTTCTTCGGCACGGGTGCGTATGTGCAGGCCATTGCGCAGGTGTCGGGCGGCTTCAATGCGTGGGCGGCACTGCCGCTGGCCGTGGGCGCGGCTGGCGGGGTGGGCTTGCTGATCGGTGCGCTTGCGTTTCGCTACGGCCTGAAGGGCTCGTACTTCGCGCTCGTGACCCTGGCGTTCGCCGAGGTGTTCCGCATCCTGGCGCTGTCGCTCGGCTTCACCGGCGGCGGCGTGGGCATGATGCTGCCGCTGCGCGCGTCGGCCACCCACCTGCAGTTCGCTTCGCCACGCGGTTACGTGCTGGTGCTGCTCGGCTTCGTCACGCTGGCGCTGGCGGTCACGGCCTGGCTGCGCCACTCGCGCTTCGGCGCCAGCCTGCAGGCCGTGCGCGACAACGAACACGCCGCCCGCGCACTCGGCATTGCGCCGATCCGCGTGAAGCTCGTTGCCACGGTGCTGTCGGGCGCGTTCATGGGCGCGGCCGGCGCGTTCTACGTGCAGGCCTTCCAGTACATCGACCCGGCCATCGCGTTCGGTGCCAGCACCTCGGTCGAGGCCTTGCTCGGTGCCATCGTCGGCGGCATGGGCACGCTGTGGGGGCCGGTGCTCGGGGCGCTGGCGCTGCACCTGCTGGCCGAACTCACCCGCAACCTGTTCGGCGCGCTGCCCGGCATCAACATGGTGATCTACGGGTCGGTGCTGGTGCTGATCGTGATGTTCATGCCGCGCGGCGTCGCCGGGCTCGGCGTGGCGCTGCGGTGGCCCGGGCCCGCCGGCCGCGACCCTGACCGCGAAGGCCAACGCGAACGCGAGCGCACGGAGGGACCGCCATGAACGGGGCCTTGCTGCATGTCGACAAGCTGTCGGTCACCTTCGGCGGCCTGAAAGCGGTGGACGGCGTCAGCCTGTCGGTGCCGCGCGGGTCGCTCTGTGCCCTGATCGGCCCGAACGGCGCCGGCAAGACCACGCTGTTCGCGCTGATGTCCGGCTTCCTGCGGCCGGGCAGCGGCCGTGTGGTGTTCAACGGGCACGACATCACCGGCCGCGCCCCGCATTTGAATGCGCGCGCCGGCATGACGCGCACCTTCCAGATCGTTCAGCCCTTTGCCGCGCAGACCGTGCGCGAGAACATCGCCGTGGGTGCGCACCTTCACATCGCGGGGCGGGCGGCGGCACTGCGCGAGGCCGAGCACGTTGCCGAGCGGGTGGGCCTGACGGCGCAACTCGCCAAGCCTGCGTCCGACCTGACCGTGGCCGGCCGCAAGCGCCTGGAACTGGCGCGGGCGCTGTCCACCAGGCCGCAACTGCTGCTGCTCGACGAGGTGCTGGCGGGCCTGAACCCGCACGAGATCAGCGAGATGATTCCGGTCGTACGCGGCCTCGCTGCGAGTGGCGTGACGGTGCTGATGATCGAGCACGTGATGCAGGCCGTGATGAACCTCGCGCAGCATGTGTGGGTGCTGGCGCAGGGCCGGTTGATCGCCGAAGGGGCGCCCGGCGAAGTCACGCGCAATGCGGCCGTGATCGAGGCCTACCTGGGGCATGGGGCGGCCGAGCGCCTGCGCCAGGGAGCGCTTCGGTGACCGCTCTGTTGCGCATCGAGCAACTGCGCGGCGGCTATGGCCGCACCGAGGTGCTGCGCGGCGTGGACCTGCACGTGAACGCGGGCGAGATCGTGGCTTTGCTCGGCAGCAACGGCGCGGGCAAGTCCACGCTGAACAACACCGTGTGCGGCCTGTTCCCGGCCTGGGCCGGCAGCGTGCACTTCGACGGCGTGGCACTCACCAACGCGCACTGCCGTGACGTGGTGAAGGCCGGCCTGATCCAGGTGCCCGAGGGCCGCCGCGTGTTCCCGAACCTGAGCGTTCTCGACAACCTGGTGCTCGGCTCGTACACCCGCGCCCGCGAGCGCCGCGCGCAGAACATCGAGCGTGCCTTTGCCATCTTCCCGCGCCTGCGCGAGCGCAGCGCGCAGGCGGCCGGCACGCTGAGCGGCGGCGAGCAACAGATGCTTGCGATCGGCCGCGGCCTGATGGCCGAGCCGCGCCTGTTGATCCTCGACGAGCCCTCGCTCGGCTTGTCGCCGCTCCTGGTCGAAGAGCTGTTCACGCTGGTCGCGCGTCTCAATGCACAGGGGTTGGCCGTGTTGCTGGTCGAGCAGAACGTGGCCCAGTCGCTTGCCATCGCGCACCGCGCCTACGTGCTGGAGAACGGCAGCATCCGCTTCACCGGCACGCCTGATGTGCTGTTGGCCAGCGACGAGTTGCGCCAGGCCTATCTCGGCTTGTGAGTCCCTTGAAATGCACGGCATGACCGCCCCCCGGACCCTCGCCCAGAAGCTCGTTGCCCGCGCCGCCGGCCGGGCGCATGTGGCACCGGGGGAGATCGTGACCTGCCGGGTCGACCTTGCCATGTTCCACGACTCGTCGGGCCCGCGGCGGCTGGCGCCGATGCTGCGCGAGCTCGGCGCGCGCATCTGGGACAAGCGCCGCGTGGTGCTGGTGATCGACCACTACGTTCCCGAACGAGACGACGAGTCGCGCCGCATCGTGCGCATTGCGCGCGACTGGGCGCGCGAGCAGCAGTTGCCGCACGTGCACGACTCCGAAGGCATTTGCCATGTGGTCGTGCCGCAGCACGGGCACCTGCGGCCGGGCATGTTCTGCGTGGGCGGTGACTCGCATTCGCCCACCGGTGGCGCGTTCGGCACCTACATGTTCGGCATCGGCGCGACCGAGATGCTGGGCGTGATGGTGACCGGCGAACTGTGGTTGCAGGTGCCGCGAACGATCACGATGCGCTGGCACGGCCGACTGCCGCCGGCCGTGACCGCGAAAGACATGATGCTGCACATGATCGGCCGCTTCGGCATGAACGGCGGGCAGTACCAGGCGGTCGAGTTCGACGGCAGCGCGGTGCGCGCACTGAGCATGCAGGAGCGCATGACGCTCGCGAACATGAGCGCCGAGCTGGGCGCGCAGGCCGGGCTGATCGCGCCGGACGAAACGACCCGCGCCTACCTGCGCGCGGCCGGCGTGCCCGACCCGGCCGATGGGGCCGGTAGCGCCGATGGCGCCGATGGCGCCGATGCCGGTCCCGCTGCCATCGATGCATCCTGGTGCACCGACCCTGGCGCCGACACCACGCTGCACGAGTTCGACGCCGCGCTGCTCGCGCCCCAGGTCGCGCTGCCGCACAGCCCGGCGAACGCCGTGCCGGTGACCGAGGTCGGCGCGGTTTCGGTCCACATCGCGTATGTCGGTGCCTGCACCGGTGCCAAGCTCGACGACCTGCGCGCGGTGGCCGCCGTGCTGCGCGGCCAGCGCATTGCGCCGGGCGTACGCCTGATGGTGGCACCCGCGAGCCAGCTCGACCTGAACCAGGCGCGCAGCGAAGGCGTGATGCAGGTGTTGGAAGCGGCGGGCGCCGAGTTGCTGCCCACGTCGTGCGGCGCCTGCGCCGGCTACGGCAGCGCGATACCCGATGGCGCAACCGTCGTCTCGACCACCGCGCGCAACTTCAAGGGCCGCATGGGCTCGGCGACGGCGCAGGTCTACCTCGCGTCGCCCTACACCGTGGCCGCATCGGCACTGCGCGGCTGCATCACCGACCCGCGCAGCGTGTGGAGCGAGCCATGAACACCCACCGCGTGTGGCGCCTACCCGCCGACATCGACACCGACGTGCTCGCGCCCGGCGCCACCATGAAGTTCGGCATCGACACGACCGCGCGGCACTGCCTGGAGGCTGTGCGGCCCGGCTTCGCACAGCAGGTGCAACGCGGCGACGTGATCGCGGCCGGCCCCAACTTCGGCATTGGCTCGTCGCGCGAGCAGGCGGCCTCGGTGCTGGTGCACCTGGGCGTCGCGGCCGTGATCGCGCCGTCGTTCGGCGGCCTGTACTTTCGCAATGCGTTCAACGTGGGTTTGCTGTTGTTGACCTGCGCGCAGGCCGAGGTGTTGGCTGATGCCGAACACATTGCGTTCAACGCGCCTGCGGGCCGCCTCACGCGAGCTGACGGCGCGCTGCTGGCCTTGGCGCCCATCCCCGCCTTCCTGCTCGACATGGTGCGCGCCGGCGGCCTGCTCGCACAGCTGAAGCAACGCCTTCACGTGTTGGCACCCGGCTCGCCATCCAGAGACACCGACCCCACCCAACACTCCCAGGACACACCATGACCACCACGCCCCCCATCGACCTGCTCATCAAGAACGTGCGGGTCGTGCGCCCGCACGGCAACGCGGTGCACGAGGCCGACATCGCCATCACCGCCGGCAAGATCACCCGCGTGGCGCCCGCCATCGACGCGACACTCGCCAAGGCCGTGCACGACGGGCGCGGCCGTCTGGCGTTCCCTGGCGTCGTCGATGCCCACATGCACAGCGGCATCTATGCGCCGCTGGCCGAGGACGCTGTCAGCGAGAGCAAGGCGGCGGCGATGGGCGGCGTGACCTCGAGCCTGAACTACTTCCGCACCGGCCAGTACTACCTGAACAAGGGCGGGCCGTACAAGAAGTTCTTCCCCGAAGTGCTCAAGCTGAGCAAGGGCCGCTTCCACGTGGACTACGGTTTTCACCTCGCGCCGATGGACGCGAAGCACATCGAAGAGATCCCGGAGTTGATCGAAAAGCACGGCGTGTCGAGCTTCAAGATCTTCATGTTCTACGGCTCGCACGGCCTGCACGGCGCATCCGACGCGCAGCGTGACTTCCTGATGATCGGCAAGGACGAGCGCTATGACCTGGCGCACTTCGAGTTCGTGATGCGTGGCGTGCAGAAGGCACGCGAGGCCTTGCCCGACAAGGCCGCGCAGATCTCGCTGTCACTGCACTGCGAAACGGCCGAGATCATGACTGCGTACACCCGGATCGTCGAGAAAGACAAGACCCGCAAAGGCCTGGACGCGTACCACGCCTCACGCCCGCCGCACAGCGAAGGCCTGGCAGTGTTCATCGCCAGTTACCTGGCCAACGAGACCTCGCTGCCCAACATCAACTTGCTGCACCTCAGCTCGCGCAAGGCCGTGCAGGCTGCGATGATGATGGCCGAGACCTTCCCCCACATCGACTTCCGGCGCGAGGTGACCATCGGCCACCTGATGCTCGACACCACGAGCGCGGCGGCCGAGCTGGCCAAGGTGAACCCACCGATCCGCCCGCGCGAAGACGTCGAGTTCCTGTGGGAAGCGCTGCTTGCCGGCGAGTTGGATTGGGTGGTCTCGGACCACGCCTGCTGCCGCCATGAAACGAAGATCCCGAAGCACTATTTCGGCAACATCTGGATGGCAAAAAGCGGCTTCGGCGGCACCGAGTACCTGCTGCCCGCGCTCGTCAGCGAAGGCTCGCGCCGAGGCATGAGCTACAACCACATGGCCCGCGTGACGAGCTGGAACCCGGCGCAGCGTTTCGGGCTGAACAAGAAGGGTGACATCGACGTGGGCTTCGATGCCGACATCGCCCTGGTCGACCCCGCGTGCTCGTGGACGGTGCACGCCAAGGACTCGCCCAGCACGCAGGGCTACACGCCGTTCGAAGGCCTGCCCATGTCGGCGCGCGTGGACGCGACCTTCCTGCGCGGGATGCTGGTCTACGAAGACGGCCGCATCGTCGGCAAACCGCGCGGGGAGTACCTGCACCGGCCGACCGCTTGAGCGCGGGCGTGATGTTGCGATGAGCATGCCTGCGCGCACCGAGCCGAGCATCGTCCGCTGCGCCACGATGCCCGCGGGCACGCTGCACGTGCCGGTCGCCATCGTCGGTGCCGGTGCGTGTGGCCTGACGGCGGCACTGGCTTTGGCAGACGCCGGGATCGAGTGCGTGGTGATCGAACGCGACGCCCAACCGCAGGGCTCGACCGCGCTGTCCTCGGGCTTCATTCCGGCTGCGGGCACGCTGGCGCAGCGAGCGGCCGGCGTGGCGGATTCGGCCGATGCGTTCGCGGCCGACATCAGCGCCAAGGCGCACGGCACGGCGGCGCCGCACCTGGTGCGTGCGTACACCGAGGCCATCGCCCCTGCGCTCGACGCCTTGCAGCAGCGGCATGGCCTGCAATGGGACGTTCTCGACGGCTTTCTCTACCCCGGCCATGGCGTGCGCCGCATGCACGCGCTGCCCGAGCGCACCGGCGCTGCACTGATGGCGGCACTCGACCGCGCCGCCGCGCGGATGAGCGTGACCGTGATGCCGCGTGCCCGTGTGGTCACGCTGCATTGCGATGACCCCGACCGCGAAACCGCCAACGCGCGCGTGCTCGGGGTCGGCATCGAGCGGCCCGACGGCCACATCGAACACCTCGGCTGCGACGTGCTGCTGCTCGCCTGCAATGGCTTCGGCGGCCACGCCGGGCTGGTCGATGAATGGCTGCCCGCGATGCGCAACGCCACCTACGCCGGCCACGCGGGCAACGACGGCAGCGCGCTGCAGTGGGGGCGCCAGCTCGGCGCGCACCTGGCCGACCTGGGCGGCTACCAGGGCCACGGTTCGTGGGTGGTGCCGCAAGGCGCGCTGATGACCTGGGCGGTGATGATGGAAGGGGGAGTGCAGGTCAACCGCGAGGGCCGGCGCTTTCACGACGAGACACAGGGCTACTCGGAAGCGGCAGTTCAGGTGCTGGCGCAACCCGGCGGCACCGCATGGAACGTGTTCGATGCGCAGCTGTTGGCGCTGGCCCGCGGCTTCCCGGACTTCTGCGCCGCCGAAGCAGCCGGCGCATTGCGCGTGGCGGCCGGTGTGCCAGAGCTCGCCGCAGTGATCGGTTGCGATGCGGGGGAGCTGGCCGCCACGCTGGCAGCCGTTGGCGCTGGCACCACCGACGGGTTCGGCCGCCGCTTCACGCGTTTGCTCGGCGCGCCGTACTGCGCCGTCAAGGTCACCGGTGCGCTCTTCCACACGCAGGGCGGCCTGGCCATCGACGCGCAATGCCGCGTGCTGAGCGCGGAAGGCCGGGCCTTCCCGAACCTGCTGGCGGCCGGGGGCGCGGCTCGGGGGGTGTCGGGCAACGCGGTGTGGGGCTACTTGTCGGGCAACGGGCTGCTCAGTGCCGTGGCCGGCGGCTGGATTGCGGCGGCCACGGCCGCGCAGCTGTTGACACGAGATGGTTGAAACGGACCGCTTGAAAGAGAAGACACCATGACCCACGACCTGCGCACACGTTTGCAGCAACCCGGCATCCTTCACGCCCCCGGCGTGTACGACGCGCTCACCGCGCTCATCGCCGAGCAAGCCGGCTTCGAGGCGCTGTACCTGTCGGGCGCGTCACTGGCCTACACCAGCCTCGGCCGCTCCGACGTGGGCCTGACCACTTACGGTGAGGTGCGCGACACCGTGGCGCGCATCACCGAGCGGGTGGCGCTGCCGTTGATCGTGGACGCTGACACCGGCTTCGGCAATGCGATCAACGTGCAGCGCACCGTGCGTGGCTTCGAGCGGGCGGGCGCCGCGATGGTCCAGCTCGAAGACCAGACCTTCCCGAAGCGTTGCGGCCACTTGAGCGGCAAGGCCGTGATTCCGGTGGCCGAGATGTGCGGCAAGCTGCACGCCGCGCTCGACGCCCGCCTTGAGGCGCGCACGCTGATCCTTGCCCGCACCGATGCGCTCGCCGTCGAAGGGTTCGATGCCGCGCTGGAGCGCGCCGAGCGCTACCTGGCCTGTGGCGTCGATGCGCTGTTCATCGAAGCGCTGCGCACCCCGCAGCAGATGGACGCCGCCTGCGCACGCTTCGCGGCACGGGTGCCGCTGCTCGCGAACATGGTCGAGGGTGGGCACACGCCGGTCGAGCCGGTGGCGCAGTTGCAGGCGCGCGGCTTTCGCATTGCCATCTTTCCCGGCGGCGCCGCGCGCGCGATGGCGCATGCCATGACCGGCTACTACGCCAGCCTGCGCACCCACGGCAGCACCGCGCCGTGGCAGGACCGGATGCTCGACTTCGACGGCCTGAACGACTTGCTCGGCACGCCCGAATTGCTGGCGCTTGGTACCCGTTACGAAGCGGTGTGAGCCCTGGAGCCGACCCACAACCCGATACAACTTCGTGCCTGATTCAGCGTAAAAGTGCATAAAGCACATTTATAGTCGAGCCCGCAGAACGGCTGTCGTGCCCCGCACGAACCCAGCCCTTGCGAACCTTCATCAGGAGCGGCCCATGGAACAAATGAACTTCGTCAGGCCCCGCGCGGCGGGTTGGCTGGGTGCGGCGTGCGCGCTGCTCGCGGCGTCATGGATCGCGGGCTGCGGCGGCGGCGGGTCGGAGGCCCTGCCCGCCACCGGCAGCACGGCCGCGCCGTCGTCGGTGGCCTTCACCTCAGGCCCGGTCGGCGGCTTCGGCTCGGTCATCGTCAACGGTGTGCGTTTCGACGACAGCGGCGCCAAGGTCGATGACGATGACGGCAATGCCGCCACCTCGGCCGCGCTGAAGCTGGGCATGATGGTCGACGTGGACAGCGGCACGGTGGACGACTCGCTCGGCCGCGCGGTGGCCCAGCACATCCGCTTCGGCAGTGCGCTGATCGGGCCGGTGGCAAGCGTCGACACCACGGCGGCCACCTTCGTCGTGCTCGGCCAGACGGTCGAGGTGCGCAGTGCCACCGTGTTCGACGACAGCCTCGCCGGCGGCGTGGCAGGCCTGGCCGGCAAGACGGTCGAGGTGCATGCGCTGTTCGACGCAACCAGCGGCCACTTCATTGCCTCACGCATCGAGGCTGCGGCAGCGCCGGTGGCGTTCAAGCTCGTCGGCCTGGTGAGCGCGCTCGACACGACGGCCAAGACCTTCCAGATCGGCAGCGCCGTGGTCTCGTACGGCAAGGTCGCAGCGGCCGACCTGCCGGCGGCGTTGGCCGCGTTGGCGAATGGCCTGCGCGTGCGCGTCCGGCTGGAAACAGCGCAGGCCAGCGGCCAGTGGGTTGCGATCAGCGTGCGCTCGGGCGTGCGCAAGGTCGATGACCGCGCCGACGGCCGCCTGCGCGGGCTGGTCACGGCGTTCACGTCGGCCACGGCGTTCGAGGTCGGCGGCGTGCCGGTCGATGCGAGCAAGGCGGTGGTCGAGCACGGCCCGGTGGCGCTGGGTTCGCGTGTCGATGTGCGCGGCAAGCTCGCGAGCGGCACGCTGGTGGCCACGCGCGTGAGCGTCTTGCGCGACAACGACGACACGGTTCGCGGCATCGAATTGCACGGCGCGGTCAGCGACGTGAACACCACCACGAAGACCTTCGTGCTGCGCACCGTGAGGGTCAGCTATGACGCGAGCGTGGTGTTCAAGAACGGCACCGAAGCCAAGCTGGTAAACGGCGCGCAGGTCGAGGTCAAGGGCGTTCTGTCGATCGACCAGAAGACACTGGCTGCCGCCAAGATCGAGTTCGAGAACTGAGCAGACGGAAGAAGGCGGTCGGTGTTCGTGGCCGGGCCGATGCGCCCGGCCACGCCGCTTGCAGGAGGCATCATCGACCCCTTCCGGCCCGCCGCCTTCGTGCACTCCCTTGACCGAGCCCACCCCGCCCACCGACCCTGCCGCACCTTTGCTCGCCGCATTGCGCGAGTTGCTGGTGCCGCTCGCCCAACTCGCGGTGGCGCGCGGGGTGCCGCATGCGCCGGTCGATGAGATGCTGCGCGCGGCATTCGTCGCTGCCGCGCACGCGGCCCACCCCACGCTGCCGGAGCACCGCCGCGTGAGCCGCGTGAGTGCCGCCACCGGCATCAACCGGCGTGAGGTGGTGCGGCTCGGCGCGCAGGCCGGGGCCGCGCCGGCGCCGGTCAAGTCGCACGCGAGCGAGGCCTTCGCGCACTGGACCACGCACCCCGACTACACCGACAAACGCGGCCGCCCGCGCCGTCTGCCGCGCGTCGCGGCAGACGACGCCACAACGAGCTTCGACAGCCTGGCCCGCGCCGTGACGCGTGACATGCACCCGCGCAGCCTGCTCGAAGAGCTGCTGCGCCTGGGCTTGGCCACCCTGGACGCGAAGCGTGACACGGTCGAGCTGGTGCGCGATGCGTTCGTGCCGAAAGGCGACGAGGCGCGCATGCTCGGCTTCCTGGCCGCGAATGTGGGTGACCATCTGAGCGCCGCCGTGGCGAACGTGCTGGGGGACGGGCCGAAGGACGGGCCAGTAAACGGCCCGGCGCACTTCGAGCAGGCAATGTTCGCCAGCGGCTTGTCGGAACAGTCTCTCGCCGCACTGCGCATCGCCGTCACCGCGCAATGGCGCCGGCTCACGGCGGAGCTGGTGCCGCAGCTCGAACAGATGCTCGCGGCCGATGCGGCCGCAGGCGTGGGCCCAGGCCCAGAAGCCGCCGCCGACCAGCGCATTCGCATCGGCCTGTTCACCTACCAGGCACCGGCCGATGCAACGCCGCGTGCCGCGGCCGGCACTCAACAACAAGCCAGGCCAGCGCGCAAGCGCGTGGCCCGGCACCGCTAGCCCGCCGGGCCGGCCCGGAGACAACACCCATGAACGAGCCGATCTTCAAGGGCCGCGCGCTGAGCGGCATTCGGGGCCTTCGCGCCTGGGCCGGGCTCGCGCTCGCGGCGATCATCGTCAGCCTGATCGGCGCGTGCGGCGGCGGCAGCGGCGTGGGCGTGGGCGGCACGGGCTCGTTCGCGGTCGGGCCGATCAGCGGGCTGGCGTCGGTGATCGTGAACGGCATCGACTTCGACGACAGCACCGCGCGCGTCGAAGACGAAGACGGCAACACCTCGTCGCGCACGGTGCTGCGCCTGGGCATGACGGCCGAGGTCGACAGCGGCCCCGTCGGTGGCACGAGCAGCGCGCCCACGGCAGTGGCCAGCAGCATCCGCTACGCCAGCGTGCTGGCCGGGCCGGTGGCCAGCGTGGACGTGGCGCGCGCGGCACTCGTCGTGTTCGGCCAGCCGGTGGCCACCACGCCGACAACCGTCTTCGACGACCGGCTCGGCGCGGGCCTGTCCGGTGTGGCGCTCGGCAGCGGCGTGCGCATCTACGGCTCGTTCGACGTGGCGGCCAACGGCTTCGTGGCCACACGCATCGAGCCGGCGCCGGCCAGCCTGCTGGCGCCGCTCGTGCGCGCGCCGGTACGCAACCTCGACACGGCCGCGCGCACGTTCACGCTGGGCGCAGCCACGTTCTCGTACGTCGGCCTGACTGCGGCCGAGGTGCCGGCCAGCCTGGCCAACGGCGCGTTCCAGCGGGTGCGGGCAAGCCCGTTCCCGGTGGCGGGGCGCTGGTTGGTGCTGGCCTTCGGTGCAGCCGAGCGCGCGGTGCCGAATGCCGACGCGGCCCGGCTGCGCGGCTCGGTCACGTCGTTCACGTCGAGTGCGCTGTTCAGCATCGACGGCCGGCCGGTGGATGCGAGCGGCGCCACATTCCCCGACGGCACGGCCGGCCTGGCGCTCGGTGCGCGCGTCGAAGCGCAGGGTGCCGTGGTGGGCGGCCTGCTGCGCGCCACGCAGGTCAACGTGGACGGCAAGAACGGCCCTTCGGACGAGATCCGCCTGCTCGGCCTGATCGAGTCGCACAGCCCCGCACAGCAGACCTTCGTGCTGCGCGGCACGACGGTGTTCTACGGTGCCGCCGGTGTGCGCTTCGACAAGGGCAGCGCAGCCGACATCACCGCCGGCGCGTTGGCCGAGGTGCGCGGTGCCCTGTCGGCCGACGGCACGCGCGTGGTGGCCGCGCGCATTCGCATCGGAAGCTGAGGGGCCCCGCGCGGCGGGCCTACCCCAACCGCGCGCGGTGCCGCGCCACTTGCGCGCGCACCTGGTTCGGTGCGGTGCCGCCGAGCACGTCGCGCGCGTTCAACGAGCCGCGCAGGCTGAGCACTGCGAACACGTCGTCGCCGATGCCGGCGTGGAAGCCGCGCAGCACGTCGAGCGGCAGCGCCGAGAGGTCGCAGCCTTGCTGGATGGCGAGCTTCACCGCATGCGCCACCACCTCGTGCGCGTCGCGGAAGGGCAGGCCCTTCTTGACCAGGTAGTCGGCCAGGTCGGTGGCGGTGGCGTAGCCGCGCAGCGCGGCGCGTTCCATCGCTTCGGGCTTCACGGTGATGCCGGCCACCAGCTCGCAGAAAATGCGCAGCGTGTCGCGCAAAGTGTCGACCGTGTCGAACAGCGGCTCCTTGTCTTCCTGGTTGTCCTTGTTGTAGGCGAGCGGCTGGCCCTTCATCAGCATGAGCAAGCCCATCAGGTGGCCGACCACGCGGCCGGTCTTGCCGCGCGCGAGTTCGGGCACGTCGGGGTTTTTCTTCTGCGGCATGATCGACGAGCCGGTGCAGAAGCGGTCGGCAAGGTCGATGAAGCCGAAGCTCTGGCTCATCCACAGCACCAGTTCCTCGGAGAGGCGCGAGAAGTGGATCATGCAGATGCTCGCCGCAGCCGCGAACTCCATCGCGAAGTCGCGGTCGCTCACGGCGTCCAGGCTGTTCTGGCAGACACAGGCGCGGCCATCTGCATCGACCATGCCGAGCGTGCGCGCCACGCGCTCGCGGTCCAGCGGGTAGCTCGTGCCGGCCAACGCGGCCGCACCGAGCGGCAGGCGGTTGGTGCGGCGGCGCACGTCGAGCAGGCGCTCGGCGTCGCGGGCGAACATTTCCACATACGCCAGCAGGTGGTGGCCGAAGCTCACCGGCTGAGCCACCTGCAGGTGCGTGAACCCGGGCAGGATGACCTCGGCGTTCGCGTCGGCCACGCCGACCAGCACGCGCTGCAGTTCGGCGAGCAGCTCGATGAGCGCGGCGATCTCGTCACGCAGCCACAGGCGCACGTCGGTTGCGACCTGGTCGTTGCGCGAGCGGCCGGTGTGCAGGCGCTTGCCGGCGTCGCCGACCAGCGTGGTCAGGCGCGCTTCGATGTTCAGGTGCACGTCTTCGAGGTCGAGCTTCCACTCGAAGGTGCCGGCTTCGATCTCGGCCGTGATCTGCGCCATGCCGCGCACGATGAACGCGTGGTCTTCGGTGCCGAGAATGCCTTGCGCGCACAGCATATCGGCGTGGGCGAGGCTGCCGGTGATGTCGGCCTTCCACAGCCGCTGATCGAAGCCCACGCTGGCCGTGTAGCGCTTGACCAGCTCGCTCATCGGCTCGGAAAACAGCGCCGACCAGGCTTCGGATTTTTTGTCGAGTTGGTTGGTGGACATGGCAAGTGGGTTGGACAATGCGCACACGCTGCGGGAGCAACGCCGTGGCGTGCGATTCTATCGAGGCCATACCGCTGATCCGCCGTCACGCACTGCCCCCTTCCATGCCTTCCGCGACCCCCTCGCCCGACTCCACGCACACTGCGCGCGCGGCAGTGATCGAGCCGCGCCACACCGGCTTCGGGCCCACGGTGTTCGACAGCCTTGCGCCCAGCGCACCGAGCCCCGTCATGGCGCGCTCGGTGTTCGACGTGTGCCATGTCGGCGTGGTGTTGCGCGGCCTGCTGTTCGTGCATGCGGTGGTGGCGGTGGGCGTGCTCTTCGGCGCGGCCGATCTGGCCGCCTGGTTTGCGCGCTTCACGGCGGGCGCGGGTGTGGCGTTGCCAGCGGTGTTGTTCTGGTTGCTCGTGGCTTGCGCGGCCCGGCAGCCGCTCGGCGCCTTGCGGCTGCCGCTGCAATGGGCCGCAGCCACAGTGCTCGGGGCGGCCAGTGCCACCGCCTCGGCATGGACGGCCTGGCTGCTGATGGCCGATGCCCCTGCCGCACCGCCCTGGCTCGCTTGCGCGCTGGCCGGTGCAGGGCTGGCCGCAGCGGTGTTCCTGTGGCTGCACCTGCGCGCGCAGGCCAGCCTGCCGGCCGACACCACCGCGCGGCTGGCCGAGTTGCAATCGCGCATCCGCCCACACTTCCTGTTCAACACGCTCAACACGGCGCTGGCGCTGGTGCGGCTCGACCCCGCGCGTGCCGAAGGCGTGCTCGAAGACCTGGCCGAGCTGTTCCGCGTGGCCATCTCCGAGAGCGCCGAGTCGGTCACGCTCGCAGAAGAGGTGGAGCTGGCGAAGCGCTACCTCGCCATCGAGCAGATCCGCTTCGGCGAGCGCCTGCAAGTGACGTGGGAGCTCGACCCCAACGCCGGCGCCGCGCGCATGCCGCCGCTGCTGTTGCAACCGCTGGTCGAGAACGCGGTGCGCCACGGCGTGGAGCCGGCGGCCGAGGGCGGCGTGATCCGCATCCGCACGCGTGTGCGGCTCGGCCGCGCGGTGGTGAGCATCGTCAACAGCGTGCCGGTTGAAGCGTCGCGCCCCGGCCATGGCATGGCGCTGCGCAACGTCCGTGAACGCCTGCGCCTGATGCACGACGTGGCCGCGCAGTTCGACACCCGCCGCGAGGGCGATGTGTTCCGCGTGCAGGTGGTGGTGCCGCTGTGATGGCCACGCCCCCGCTGCGCGTGCTGCTCGTCGACGACGAGCCCCTCGCGCGCCTGCGCCTGCGCGGCCTCGTGGCCGATTGCACCGAGCCGGTCGCCAGCGTCGTCGGCGAGGCCGGCAATGCCGGGCAGGCGCTCGGCTGGCTGGCCGAGAACCGCTGCGACCTGGTGCTGCTCGATGTGCAGATGCCGGGGCGCGACGGCACCCAGCTCGCGGCCGAACTGCGCCGCCTGCCGCAGCCACCGGCGGTGGTGTTCGTGACCGCGCATGCCGAACACGCGCTGCGCGCGTTCGACCTCGACGCGGTCGACTACCTCACCAAGCCCGTGCGGCGCGAGCGCCTGCACGCCGCGCTGCAACGCGTGGCGCAGCGGCTCGGGGCACGCGTCGTACCCATGGCCGATGCGGCGGCGGGCGAGGGCGAAGACGCAGGGGTGATCGTCGTGACCGACCGCAACCGCGTGGTGCGCGTGCCCATTGCCGAGGTGCTCTACCTGAAGGCCGAAATGAAGTACGTGACGCTGCGCACCGCCACGCACACCTATGTGCTCGACGAAGCCTTGAGCGACCTCGAAGTGCGGCTCGGCGAGCGCTTCCTTCGGGTGCACCGCAACGCGCTCGTGGCACGAAGCGCGGTGCGCGCGCTCGAACGGCGCGTGGTGGCCGGCGAGGGCGATGACGACGCGAGCGGCGAGACCTGGGCGGTGTGCATGGCGCCGGTCGATGAATGGCTGGCCGTGTCACGCCGCCAGGTGGCGGCGGTGCGTGAGGCCTTGGTGGCGGCCGGGCGGTGAGGCGCCGACGGCCCCCATCGTGGCGGCGAACTGCCTTGGTGTCGGGCGTGCTCGGCGTGCTTTGCGTGGCGGCGTGGTGGGTGTTGTGGGCGTGGGGCAGTGCCGATTCGCCCGCAGCGCCGCCTGCCGAGGCCGGCGCCGTGCCGCAGCCGAGCCCGTGGAGCACGGCGCTCGTTGCGGTGAGGGCTGCAGGGCAATCCATTGATCGCGCAGTGGCAGCGGTGCCGCGTGGCGCAGACGAAGTTCAGGGCTGCGGCGGCGAGTGGTCGAAGCTGAAGGCCGAAGACGCCAGCGGCGTCGAAGTGCCCCCGCCATCGGCGCGCTTCGAAGAGCGCCGCGCGACGGTTCTTGCAGCGCTGCGCGCAAGCCCGGACGAACTTGTGCGTGTGGCTGCGCGTTGGTTGGACGTGGCCACCGCGGGCACGCTGGCCGTGCACGCCCGAGAAGAGAGCGCATGCGAAACCGACGCGTGCCGTGCCGCGCTGCCGCTCTGGCCAGCGCTGCAACGCATGCGCGAGGCGCTCGCGACCGCGGCCGTATCGAGCCACAACGCCGAGGTCTACGCGCTGGCGTTCCACACCTGTGGCCAGCTCGGCGGCGGCAGCGAGGGCACGTGCCAGCTCATCAACGCCAGGCAATGGGCACGCCTCGCGCCCGACAATGCACAGCCTTGGCTGTTCATGCTCTCCGACGCAGTGCAGCGCGAAGATGTTGCCGCCCAGGACGAAGCCCTGCATCGCATTGGCAGTGCCCGCCGCAGCGACATGGGCTTCGCGACCATCCCCGGGCTCGTCATCCGCAACGCGCCGGATGACGATGCGTATGTGCCGGCCGTGCTGAGCCTGGTTGTCGAAGCCACTGGCCGCAGTGCGGCATGGCGAATTCCTGGTTACCAGTCGTTGCTCAACAGCTGCAAGCGCGATGCGTTGCGCGACGCCAACCGGCAGCGGGCCTGTGAGGCCGCGGCAGAGCTGCTCACCGAGCGATCAGACACGCGCATCGAGCGCTCGATCGGCACTTCGCTGGGCAAACAGGTGGGCTGGCCGGTGGAGCGATCCGACCGCCTGCGAGGTGAGGACAGTGCCTTCGTCGATGCCGAATCGGCCCGGCTGGCTGCCGTGACCAGCGCTGCGGGGAACCGCAAATGCGCCGTGTTGCGCAGCATGCTGGCGCAGGTGGCGCGCAATGCCGAGCTCGGCGAGACGGGCTACCTGCGCGAGTGGGTCGCGAAGTCGGGCAAGACGCCAGAGGAGTTCGTGCGCATAGAGCGCGCCAGGCGCGAGCCTGCAGCCAGCGAGGCCGCATCGACTTCGGTTGCACGTTGATCACACGGGGGTCGGCGCGCGCGCTTTCGACCCACCCCCGACGCCCGATCTACCCCGTGTTGCGCAACCCAGCCGCCACGCCGTTGATCGAGATGTGAATGCCGGTCTGCACGCGCGCGTTCTCTGGGTCGCCTTCCTTGCGATGGCGGTAGCGGCGCATGAGCTCGACCTGAAGGTGGTTCAGCGGGTCGAGGTACGGGAAGCGGTGCTCGATAGAGCGTGCGAGCGAGGGGTTTGATTCGAGGCGGCTCTTCTCGCCGGTGATGAGCGACAACGCGTCGTTCGTGCGCTGCCACTCCGCCTGGATGAGGCCGAAGATCCGCTTGCCGAGCTTCTTGTCTTCCACCAACTCGACATAGCGCGCGGCAATCGCGAGGTCGCTCTTCGCGATCACCATGTCCAGGTTCGACAGCAAGGTGCCGAAGAACGGCCATTGCCTATGCATGCGCTGCAGCAGCGCGAGCCGTTCCTTGCGTTGCTTCGGCTCGGTGCTCAGGTACTGTTCGATGGCCGAGCCGAAACCACACCACCCGGGCAGGCCCACACGGCACTGGCCCCAGCTGAAGCTCCAGGGAATGGCGCGCAGGTCTTCGATGGCGCGCGTGGCCTTGCGCGACGCGGGGCGCGAACCGATGTTGAGTTCGGCGATCTCGCGGATCGGCGTGGCGCTGAAGAAGTATTCGGTGAAGCCGGGCGTCTCGTACACCAGCTTGCGGTAGGTCTTGAAGCTGGCCTCGCTGATGGCGGCGGCAGCGTCCAGAAAGGCCTTCGGCGCGGTCTTGGTGGGGTGGAGCAGCGTCGCCTCCAAGGTGGCCGCGACCAGCGTTTCCAGGTTGCGCCGGCCGATCTCGGGGTGCGAATACTTTGACGCGATCACCTCGCCTTGTTCGGTCAAGCGGATCTGCCCGTTCACCGTGCCTGGCGGCTGCGCCATGATGGCCTGGTAGCTCGGGCCGCCGCCGCGCCCGACCGTGCCGCCGCGGCCGTGGAACATGCGCAAGGTCAGGCCGTGCTCGGCGCGCAGTTCACCGAAGAGCTGCACCAGATCGGTCTCGGCGCGGTACAGCTCCCAGTGGCTGGTGAAGCTGCCGCCGTCCTTGTTGCTGTCGGAGTAGCCGAGCATGATGTCTTGTTCGGCGCCGCTGCGCTTCATCATGCCGGCAATGCCGGGCAGCGCGTAGAAGGCACGCATGATGGGCGCGGCGTTGCGCAGGTCACCGATGGTCTCGAACAGTGGCGAGACGATGAGCTGGGTGATCGCCCCGGAAGTCACGCCGGTGCCGTTGTCGTCATGCCCGTCCAGCGTGCCGCGCAGCAGCCCCACCTCCTTGAGCAGCAGCATCACTTCCAGCAGGTCGCTCACGTCTTCGGTGTGCGAGATGATGTAGTGGCGCATCGCCTCGCGGCCGTAGCGCGCGAGCATCACGACCGTGGCCTCGAAGATCGCGAGTTCACTGAGCGTGTGCTCGCTGTAGGCCGCGCCCCGCACGCGCAGCGGCCGCGCATCGTTGAGTTGCGCCAGCAGCAGCGCGCGGCGCGCGGGCTCGTCGAGTGCGCTGTAGTCGGCCTGCACGCGCGCCACCTTCAGCAGCTCGGCAACCACCAGCTCGTGTTTGTCCGAGCTTTGCCGCAGGTCGACCGTGGCGAGGTGGAAGCCGAACACCTGCACCGCGCGCATCAAAGGGTGCAGGCGCGGCGCAGCCAACGCGTCGGCGTGGTGGGCCTTCAGGGACGCATCGATCACCTGCAGGTCGGCCCCGAACTCTTCGGCCGTGGCATAGGGGTTCTGCGGCGCCACCGCATGGCGCAACGCCTCGGTGCCGGTGAACTCGTGCAGCGTGGCGGCGAGGCGCGCATACATGCCGATCAGCGCGCGGCGGTAAGGCTCGTCGGCGCGGTGGGCGCTGTGGTCGGGAGAGCGCTCGGCCAGGGCGTGCATGGCCGCCGTGACGGGCGCGAGCGAGGCCGAGATCGACAGCTCGGCGCCGAGCTGATGCACCTCGGTCAGGTAGAAGCGCAACACCGTTTCGGCCTGCCGCGCGAGCGCCATCTGCAAGGTGTCAGCGGTGACGAAGGGGTTGCCGTCGCGGTCGCCGCCGATCCAGTTGCCCATGCGGAAGAATGGCGCGATCTCGTGGCCGGGCAGGGCCTCTTCCAGCTCGCGGTACATGCGCGGAATCTGGCGCAGGAAGGTGGAGCGGTAGTAGGACAGCGCGTTCTCGATCTCGTCGGCCACCGTCAGTTTGGCGGTGCGCAGCATGCGTGTCTGCCAGAGCTGGGTCACACGGGCGCGCAGCAGCGCTTCGTTGTCGGCCATCTCGCGTGCGGTGTGCAACTCGTCGCGCGCACCCACCAGTTCGGCGATGGCACGTTCCGCATCCAGGATGCTCTTGCGTTGCACCTCGGTCGGGTGGGCGGTGAGCACGGGCGAGATGTGAGCATGCTTGAGCGTCTTCACGATCTCGGCGGCACGCACATCGGCTTTCGCCAGGCGCTCGAAGCAGGTGGCGAGCGAACCTTCCTGGTGGTGGCCCTGGCGCTCGTGGTGGTCGCGCCGGCGCACGTGGTGGCGGTCTTCGGCGATGTTGGCCAGGTGCGAGAAATAGCTGAAGGCGCGGATCACGCTGACGGTCTGGTCGCCGGTCAGGTTCTTCAGCAGGCGGTCGAGCGCAGGGCCTGCCTTGGCGTCACGCTTCAGGCGGTACGAGACCGAGAGCTGGCGCACCCGTTCGACCAGCTCGAACGCGGCCTTGCCTTCCTGCTCGCGGATCACATCGCCGAGGATGCGGCCGAGCATGCGGATGTCTTCGACCAGCGGTCGGTTTTTCTCTGCGGCGTCGTTGGCGCTGGAACGGCGGGCGGTGCTGGGAACAGGAGCGACTGGCGGCATGGTTACCTCGGGTTTTGTAATTTGGTTACCAAGGCAGATCGTAGCAGCGCTCTGCCGTTCAAAGGAAGGCCACGAGCCTGATGCAAGAGGCGCGCCTGCTAGCATTCGGCATGACTGAAACGACACTCATCGCCACCCGTGAGAGCCGCCTCGCCCTGTGGCAGGCCGAACATGTGCGTGACCTGCTGAAGGCGCGCTTCGGCGGCACCGTCGAGCTGCTTGGCATGACGACCCGCGGCGACCAGATCCTGGACCGGGCGCTGTCGAAAGTCGGCGGCAAGGGCCTGTTCGTGAAGGAGCTGGAAACCGCGCTCGAAGAAGGCCGCGCCCAGCTCGCGGTGCATTCGCTCAAGGACGTGCCGATGGACCTGCCGTACGGCTTCGAGCTGGCCGCGGTGCTGGAGCGTGAAGACCCGCGCGATGCCTTTGTCTCGAACCGTTATGCCTCGCTGGCCGATCTGCCGCAGGGCGCGAAGGTCGGCACCTCGAGCCTGCGCCGCGTGGTGCAGCTCGGTGCGCTGCGGCCGGATCTGCTGATCGAACCGCTGCGCGGCAACCTCGACACACGGCTGCGCAAGCTCGACGAAGGGCAGTACGACGCGATCGTGCTGGCGGCGGCCGGGCTGAAGCGGCTGGGTTTGGCCGCACGCATCCGCGCTGTGTTCGATCCGGCGGACATGCTGCCCTGCGCGGGGCAAGGCGCGCTGGGCATCGAGGTGCGCAGCGAATCGACTGCGCTGCGTGAGCGGCTCGCCACCCTGGTTCATCGGCCGACCTGGTTTGCGGTGGAAGCGGAACGCGCCGTGTCGCGTGCGCTTGGCGGCAGTTGCAGCGTGCCGCTGGCGGCGCATGCGCAGTGGCGGGGTGATCGCCTTGAATTGAAGGTGGCGCTGGGGCACGCGACGCTGCCTTTGTCGCCGCTGCTGCGCGCCTCGGTCGATGCCGCCGTGGCCACCGAGGCCGAAGCGCGCGCGCTGGGCGAATGCGCCGCCGCGGCGTTGCGCGAGGCGGGTGCTACCGAGTACCTGGCCGTGTTGCCGCTGAATTCGGCTGCCGAATCCGAGTGAGCATCCAGGTCCTGGTCACCCGACCCGAGGCGCAGGCCACGGGCTGGGTGCAGCGCTTGCGGGAGCGTGGCTTTGACGCCGCGTCGCTGCCGCTCATCGGCATCGCTCCGCCGGCCGACCCGGCGCCTGTGCTTGCGGCTTGGGTGCGGCTTGCCGACTACCGCCTCGCGGTGTTCGTCAGCCCGAATGCGGCCGAACAATTTTTTGCCTTGCGGCCCGGCGCTGCGGCCTGGCCGGCCGGCACGCTGGCCGGCTCCACCGGGCCGGGCACGAGCCAGGCCTTGCGCGGTTTCGGCGTGCCGGCCGCATCGCTCGTGGCGCCGGCCGCGGATGCGCCGCAGTTCGACTCCGAGGCACTGTGGGCGCTGCTGGCTCCGATGGCCTGGCGCGACGAAGGCGTGTTGATCGTGCGTGGCGAGGGCGGCCGCGACTGGCTGGCCGATACGCTGCGCGCACAAGGCGCGCACGTCACGCCGCTGTGCGCCTACCACCGCGTTGCGCCGCGCTTCACCCCGGCGCAGCAATCGCAGCTGGACGCGGCGTTGGCGCAGCCAGCCGCGCATGTGTGGCTGTTCAGCAGCTCGGAGGCCATCGCCGCCCTGGTGGCTGCCGCGCCCGGCCGGGCTTGGCGCATGGCGCGCGCCATCGCCACCCACCCGCGAATTGCCAGCACGGCCCGCGACGCTGGCTTCGGTGATGTCAACCTGGCTCGACCGGAGCTGGATGCGGTGGCAGCCTGCCTACAATCCCTGCCGCTGACCTTTGCACCGTGAACACGACGCCGCCCCTCCCCGAAGACACCGCCGCCGCGACCCTGGCGCTGCCTGATGCTGCAACTTCCGCCGCGCCTGCTACCGCCGCAGCCGTGCCGCCGCCCGCTGCCCATGCGATCGGCCGTGCGCTGTGGATCGCGCTGATCGCCTTGCTGGTGCTCGTGCTGGTCGCTCTGGGCCTGGCCTGGAAGGCCGAGCAGCGCGGCGTGAGCCTCGGCCAGGAACTGGTGCGCCGCCAGCAGGAAAGCAGTGGCCAGGCCACCGAAGCCCGCATGCTTGCCAAGCAGGCCGACGAAGGCACACGCGAGGCAGCGGCCAAACTCGCATTGCTGGAAGCGCGCCTCGCCGAAGTGGCGATCCAGCGCAGCCAGCTCGAAGACCTGATCCAGTCGCTCTCACGCTCGCGTGACGAGAACCTCGTCGTCGACATCGAGGCCGCGATCCGCGTCGCGCTTCAACAGGCCGCGTTGACCGGCAGCGCCGAGCCGCTCGTGGCCACGCTCAAACAGAGCGATGAGCGCCTGGCGCGCTACAACCAGCCGCGCCTGGAAGGCGTGCGGCGCGCCATCTCGCGTGACCTGGACCGTGTGAAGGCCATCAGCGTGACCGACGTCGCCACGCTCACCATCAAGCTCGACGAAGCGGTGCGCATGGTCGACGAACTGCCGCTGCTGGCGGTGGCCGAGGCGCGCAAGGACGCGGGCAAGGACACGGCCAAGGCGGTCGCCACGGCGGGGTCTGCCGCCAGCGCGGCACCCGCCGCCGCATCGGCCGGCTGGTCTTGGCCACTCGCCTGGTCGGGCGCCTGGGACGGCGTCGCCCAACGTGTCGGCGCCGAAGCGCGGGCCCTCGTGCGCGTGACCCGCATCGATCACCCGGACGCGATGCTGCTCGCCCCCGAGCAGAGCTTCTTTCTGAAAGAGAACCTGAAGCTGCGCCTGCTCAATGCGCGCCTGGCCTTGCTGAGCCGCCAGTTCGAAACCGCGCACTCCGATTTGCTGGGCACGCAGGCCTCACTGGAACGCTACTTCGACCGCAACTCGCGCCGCACGCAGCTCGCGGCCGAGCTCGTCAAGCAGGTCGCGGCGCAGTCGCGTCAGGTCAGCCTGCCGCGGCCTGACGACACGCTGGCCGCGCTTGCCGCCGCGGCGGCCGGACGCTGAAGCGAGCGCGGGTCGCATGCGCATCGCCATCTGGTTCGTGCTGCTGTTCGCCGCCGCCGTGGTCGCCGCCACGACGCTCGGCACGAACGACGGGCTCGTCACTTTCTACTGGCAGAGTTGGCGGATCGACCTGTCGCTGAACCTGTTTCTGATCTTGTTGATCGGCACCTGCTTCGTGCTGGTCACCGTGATCCAGGCGGTCAGTGGCCTGCTCGGCCTGCCGCAGCGCGCACATGCCTGGCGCGTGTCGCGGCGCGACCGCAGTGCCCAGGCGGCATTGCGCGATGCGCTGGCGCAGTATTTCGGCGGCCGCTACAGCCGCGCCCAGCGCTCGGCCCAGCAGGCGCTGGCGATCCAGGGCGACACACCCGAGCTGACGCAGGACAACGAATTCACCGTGCTCGGCCACCTGCTCGCCGCCGGCAGCGCGCACCGCCTGCAAGACCGCGCGGGGCGCGACCAGGCCTTGCGCCAGGCGCTCGAGCTGTCGAGCCGGAGCCCGGCCGCGCGCTCGGCCGAAGAAGGCGCGCGTTTGCTGGCTGCCGAATGGGCGCTGGACGACCGCGATGCGCCGCGTGCCGCCGAGCTGCTCGCCGCGCTGCCCGTCGGCGTGGCGCGCCGCACGCATGCGCTGCGCCTGAAGCTGCAAGCCGCGCGTTTGGCACGCCAGCCGCAGGACGCACTCAAGACGGCGCGCCTGCTCGCCAAGCACCAGGGATTCTCGAAAGTGGCCGCACAAGGCCTGCTGCGCTCATTGGCGTTCGAGACGCTCGACACCGCGCACGACGCCGACCAGTTGCGCCGCGCCTGGTTGCAGTTCGATCCGGTCGATCGCCGCGACCCGTATGTCGCTGCGCGTGCGGCCAGCCGCGCCGCCGAGCTGGGTGGCGTCGACGAAGCGCGTGGCTGGCTGCGCCCGTTCTGGGATCGCATCGGCGAATTGGCGGGCGATGAACGTGCCGCGGTGGCACTCGCCCTCGTGAGTGCGATGCGTGGCCTCGGCCCGGAATGGCTGCCGCGCCTGGAGGCCGCCGCGCAGGCCTTCCCGCGTGACGGTGCGGTGGCCCTGGCCGTGGGCAGTGCGCTCGCCGAGCGCCAGTTGTGGGGCAAGGCTCGGCGTCTGCTGGAGCAGGCCTGTGCCGACACCGAGCTCGCCGCCGCCGCCCGCCGCAAGGCCTGGCTGGCTCTGGCGCAACTCGCGCGGCAGGAAGACGACGAGCCGCGCGCCACCCGTGCCTTCGAAGCCGCCGCGCGCTTGAATTGAGCCGCCCGCGGCGATGCTATAATCTGGGGCTGCGCGGCTGTAGCTCAGCTGGATAGAGTACTTGGCTACGAACCAAGGGGTCGTGGGTTCGATTCCTGCCAGCCGCACCAGAAAAACAAGAAATGAATCAACGGCTTAGAGATTTCGGTCTCTAGGCCGTTTTTTTTCGGCCGGTTTCCAGGGACTTGTGGGGAAACTGACCTCCGCGTTTTCTAGCCCTGCTGCAAAAGCGTGGCGCCACTGCGACCCAGTGACCGTTGGCAGAGGCGCACCGATCGTGCACCGTTCAATGAAGACCGCAGAGCAAATGCGATAGGCAAGCGGCTCTTACCCGGCGCGGCCGGAATGTGATGAGGCAGAAAACTCGTTTGACCGAGGGCGCCGCAAACGCTCAAATGAACTGGTTCGTTTCCATCAGGCCATGCCAGCACCGTGAAGCCAAACTCTTGCCAAATTCGCAGCCGCAACAGCGAAAGTCGAGCCGAAAGCATGATCGCCACCCAAGCCGACTCGTGTGGCTCCGATGCCGACTGCGGTCGTTGCAGTGAACCGATGTCCCGCAGCGATCTGTCTCGGCGCCTTCGTGCGGCGTGGAACGAAAGCGCAGAGCGTTCCGTGGACATGGCGTTGCACATTCGGAGGCTTCTCGGTTTTGTACCGAAGCAGAGTCCGTCAGTCGTGGATGTCGAGTTCGCAAAGCCTTACCGCACAGCTCCATCAACGCACGCATGGGTCATGTGCCTGAGTGGAACGGCATGGCTGACGCGAGATGGGTGCCGGGCCGACACGATTCTTTCGCAGGGTGACGTCGAGCGCGTCTCGAGGGAGGAGCATCCACTCATCGTCGGTATGCCTCGCTGCAGGCTGCGGATGTTCGGGAAGCAAAAACAGTTGGCTGAGCGACATGACACGGCGACAGCCTGAGTCGGATCGTGGTGCCACCGTCGACCTTGTGCTCCTTTCGTTTCATCGACGACGCAGCCATGCGCCTGCGCGGCGCTGAATGGGCACCGCTTCGACACACCTGAGTGAAGACCCAATGCTCCAAGTCTCTGCAATCGATCACATCGTGCTGACTGTGCGCAGCGTTGCTCGCTCCATGACTTTCTACGAGTCCGTGCTTGGCATGAGGCCCGTCGAGTTCAAGCCAGGAAGATTCGCGTTGCACTTCGGACAGCAGAAGATCAACCTTCACGAGTTCGGAACCGCCGTGGACCCGAACGTCCTACACGCCACCCCCGGTTCAGCCGACATCTGTTTCCGGACCGAGACGCTTCTGTTCGATGCAATCAAGCACCTGAAGATGCATGGAGTTCCGCTTGTACAGGGGCCGGTCAAAGCCGCCGGCGCGCGAGCCCCACTGCAATCCATCTACTTCCACGATCCGGATGCAAACCTCATCGAACTGTCGAACGAGTCGTAGAGCCATGCAGCCCTTGTCTGGTTTCTGTGAGCGCTCGCTTGTTCTTCCCATGCAGGTGTCGCGGTGAACCGTGCCGTGCTTGCAATGGCTTTGCTGTGCGCCTGCATCCGTCCTGCCATGGCACAGCCCAAAAGCAATGTCTTCGGCGACCCCTTCGAGCAGGTCACTTCGGGCATCGAGGCCTGCCCCGTCCCCGAAGGACCGCTGCTGACGGAGGCCGAAGCCAAAGCCGAGTCTCACTCGCGCGTCGAGCGCGGAACGAGTTGTTTTCAATCCGGTCGATGCAGGCTGCCCAACGCCTATCTCTACGACAGGGAAATCATTCCACGGGTCAAACGACTCATCGCCCAGGACCGGCGATTCGACCGCTCCAGCCTCTGGGTCGTGGGCCAGCGTCGATGGGTCTTCATCCTGGGCTGCGTCGAGACGGACGCCCAAGGGCTCGAAGTCGAAAAGGCGGTGCAGGCGATCGACGATGTCGAGGCTGTCGTCGGGAAATGGTCGACGGACACCGCTCGTGTTCCGTACCGAAAAGCCGACTCCGCGCATGAAACCAAAGGGCCGGGTGAAGCGCGCAGTCCCTCGAGCCCGTGAACAAGGAAGAACCAACATGCTGATCGCTCAACTCTCCGACATGCACGTCCGCCCCAGAGGTCAGTTGTACAGGGGCGTTGCCGATTCGAATCGCGGCTTGAGCGAAGCGATCGATCACCTGCATGGTCTGGATCGCCGGCCCGATCTGGTCTTGCTGTCGGGTGACCTTGTCGATGAAGGGCATTCCGACGAGTATGCAATGTCCCTGGAACTGCTCAGCGCCTTGACCATTCCCTACCTTGTCGTGCCCGGCAATCACGACAGGCGCGAGAATTTCCGCGCGGCATTTCCTGGCCACACTTACCTGCCGGCGCACGGGCCGCTTCACTACTGCGTCGACGACCATGCCGTGAGGCTGGTCGTGCTCGATTCATGCCTGCCCGGGCAACATCACGGGCACATCGACGCGGCGGGTCTGAGTTGGCTGCAGTCCACCTTGGCAGCGGATCCGCACAAGCCCACCATCGTCGTCATGCACCACCCGCCGTTCGTCAGCGGCATCGCCTGCCTTGACGAATATCGGCTCAAGGACACCGCGCCGCTGGAGCGGGTGATACGGGCTCAATCCAACATCGAGGCCGTGCTTTGCGGTCACGTCCACAGGGCGATGGCCAGGCGCTGGGCGGGGACTGTCGTGTTGACCTGCCCGAGCACTGCGACCGAAATCTGCCTGACATTGAGCCCGGGCGCCGCACCGCAATCCTGCCTGGGCCCGACGGCATGTCTGCTGCATCTCTGGAGTGCCGAGCATGGGCTGGTCAGCCACACCAGCCACATTGGCCAGTACGAGGGGCCCTACGCCTTCATCTGAGCCGGAAACGCCTCGGATTGATGGCCGTCCGGATTGCATGGCGGTGCGGCCGGACGTTCAGGACGACATGATCCGTGCGGTACCAGAGACCCGGATCGAGCTGCCGGGCGACACCGGGATTTCGGCGCGCAGGCGACAACGCACGCCCATGTCTTCTCCCTGCACGACATCGATCACGCCCCCGTGAGGCCAGCCGATGTCACGCAGGTAGCCGGCAAAGGCTGCTGTGGCCGCACCGGTCGCGGGATCTTCGTAGACGCCACCGAACGCGAACGGATTGCGTGTGTGAAACAACTGCGACGCTTGTGCGTGGGCCAGGAGAATCGTGACCAGGCCTTCCTGCTTCATCAGGCTGCGACCGGCATTCAAGTCGTATTTCATCGAGGCCAGTCCGGCGCGGGTTTTGAGGCCCAGCACCAGATGGTCTGCGCCACCATGGGCGAGCGCCGGCGGAATGGCAGGATCGAGATCATCGTGCGTGTAGCCGAACAGGGCCAGAACGTCGGACACGAGTTGGGCGGGTGCCGGCATGCTGCGCGTGGGTGGCGATTGCAGCGCAGCGCAAACCAGGCCCGCGCTGCGACGGCCTTCGACCGTGATCTCGGCCGCATTGAGGGCCAGCGAGAACACACCGTCGCCATGCCTGAGGGCGAGAGCCGCCCCCAGCGCAATCGTTGCATGACCACAGAACGGCACTTCGGACTCCGGCGAGAAGTAGCGCACGCGCCAGCCGGCGCCGGTCGGAACGGCAAAGGCGGTTTCCGAAAACCCGACCTCTGCTGCGATTCGCTGCATTTCGGCGTCGCCGGGAAACTCATCGGCAAGCATGACGCCTGCGGGATTCCCACCTGTGTTCCCGTCGGAGAATGCGGCAATTCTTAGAACGCTCATGTCTTTTCCTTTGAGCTGATGAGGCAGGAGCCCGGTCAGTATGGCGTGCCGTCCTTGTGCGTGAAGCGCCATTGGCCTTCGACCGACACAGCTCGAAGGTCATCGTCGGGGTAGCTGCCGGAATCGCCTGCCGTGCGGTCACCGATCTCCAGGTAGACGACGTCTTCGCCGGTGCGATTCACGAGCTGGTGGCCGTCGCCCGTGCCGGCCTTGAAGCCGGCGCACATGCCGGGGTGCAGCAGCTCGTGAATCGCACCGGCGAAGACGTCGTCTACCTGGAGGTCGGTGACCGCACGGCGGGCGATTCCGGCAGCTACCCCGACGATGACCTTCGA
>JANXWV010000135.1 GCA_025350965.1 Rhizobacter sp. | reverse complement strand
GTTCAAGGAACAGCGCATCCATCAGGTGAACCTTTATCTTCCCGCCAGCATTGCCGAGGCCAGCGGTGCGCGCCGCGCCACGGTGGGTTTCACCGAGAACCTGGCGGGCCTGCACATCGGCAAGGTGGCGCTGATCACCGGCGGCTCGGCGGGCATTGGCGGCGCGGTCGCGCGATTGCTGGCCCTGGGCGGCGCGAAGGTCATGCTGGCGGCGCGCCGCGAAAGCGAGCTGCAGGCCGTGCGTGCGCGCATCGTCGGCGAGCTCGAAGACATCGGCTACTCGCAAGCCGAGCGCCGCGTTGGCATCTTGCCGGGTGTTGACGTGGGCCAGTTGCACACGCTCAAGCCCGCGGTGCAGGCCACCCTCGCGGCATTCGGCCGCATCGACTACCTGATCAACAACGCGGGAGTCTCTGGCGCTGAGGACATGGTGGTCGACATGGACCCGGCGGCGTGGACGGCCACGCTGGACGCGAACCTGGTCTCCAACTACGTGCTGATGCACGAAGTGTTGCCGCTGATGAAGAAGCAGGGCAGCGGCTATGTGCTGAACGTGTCGAGCTACTTTGGTGGCGAAAAGAACCTGGCCGTGTCCTACCCCAATCGCAGCGATTACGCGGTCAGCAAATCAGGCCAGCGCGCCATGGTCGAGAGCATGGCCCGCTTTCTCGGCCCCGAGGTGCAGATCAACGCCATCGCGCCCGGCCCGGTCGAGGGCGAGCGGCTCAAGGGCACGGGCGGTCGCCCCGGGTTGTTCGAGCGGCGCGGTCGCCTGATTCTTGAAAACAAGCGCCTGAACGCAGTGCACGCCGCCGTCGTCAAGGCGATGCGCCGCGGCCTCGGCGTGGAAAGCCTGCTCTCGCAACTGGCCGCCAACGACGTGGCCGCGCTGGCCATGGATTCAGAGGCGCCTGCCGAGTTGCGCAACGTGGCCCTGGCCGCCCACAAGGAGCGCAGCGACGACTGCCACTGGGGCAGCTACCTGATGGACGGCGACATCGCCGAACGCCTGATCGGCCGCCTGCGCCTGGGCGGCTGCTTCCTCGCTTTGCCGGAATGGCAAGCGCGCAGCGGCTCGAGTTGGCTGAGCCGCGTGCCCTCCAGCGACAAGCCCTACCTGCCGCCGCGTGCTGTGCAAGACGAAGCCGCGAAGGTGCGCAACGGCGTGCTGTCGCTGCTGCACCTGGGCAAGATGCCGACCGAGACCGAGGTGGCTTTGGCCACGGTGTATTTCCTGGCCGACCGTGCCGTCACTGGCGAGACCTTCATGCCTTCGGGCGGGCTGAGCCTGGAGCGTTCCATCACCGAGCGTGAGCTTTTCGGCAGCGCCAAGCGCGAACGGCTGGACATGATGCGCGGGCGCACCGTGTGGCTGATCGGCGAGCATCTGGTGGAGCACCTGGCAGAAGCGGCGCGCCAGCTCGTCACCGATTGCCAGGTCGGGCGCGTCGTCGTGCTTTGCCGCAGCGCCGATGGCTGCAAGGCGATGCGCGCAGCGATGCGTGACCTGCCGCCCGACCTGCTGTATTTCATCGAGGTGGGCGATGACCTGGAAGGCGGCATCGACGCATCGCTGACAACCCACGGCTACCCGACCACCATCGTCAGCACGCCTTTCGTGCCGCTGCCCGAGCGCCTGTTCCCGAGCGCCGAAGCGCCCGACGAAGCGGCCCTCAGCCCGGAAGACTTTCGCCAGCTCGTGCAGGACAACCTGACCCACCAGTTCCGGGTCGCCCGCAAGGCCAGCTTGATCGACGGCACGCAGCTGGTGCTGGTGTCGCCCGACGTGCCGACCGGCAGCGACAAGAGCGGTGCCCGCTTCGCACTGGCCAACTTCATCAAGACCACGATGCACGCCTTCACGGCCACGCTGGCGGTCGAGAACGAACGCTTGGTTCACGACGTGCCGGTGAACCAGATCAACCTGACGCGCCGCGCCCGCAGCGAGGAGCCACGCAACGCCGCCGAACACCAGGAAGAGGTCAAGCGCTTCGGCCGCGCGGTGTTGCTGGCCGGCGCGCCGCTGCCCGATGCCGAGGACTCGCGCTACCGCTCACGCATCTACAGAGGCATGGCGATCACGGTCTAGGGCACCCCATGTTGAACAAACCTTTTTCATGTGTCGCGGTGGCCAATCGCGGCGAGGCTGCGGTGCGCTTCATGCGCGCCGCGCGCAGCTGGTCGCGCGAGCGCGGTGCCGCGCTCTCGGTCGTCGCGCTTTACACCCACCCCGATGCCGATGCGCCTTTCGTGCGCATGGCCTCGGCGGCGGTCTGCCTCGGCGACGCCATGGTTCGCGGCGAAGACGGCAAACAACGCAGCGCCTACCTCGATGTCGAGCGCATCGTGACTCTCGCGAAGCAGGCCGGTGCCGATGCGCTCTGGCCGGGCTGGGGCTTCGCATCCGAGCGACCCGAACTGCAGGAAGCCTGCGAAGCGCACGGCCTGGTCTTCCTCGGCCCACCGGCCAGCGCGATGCGCGCCCTCGGCGACAAGATCGCAGCCAAGCGGCTGGCCGAGCGTGCCGGCGTGCCGGTCAGCCCCTGGTCGCGCGAGTCGGTTGATGAAGCCGGCGCCGCCGAATGGGCGGCACAGATCGGCTACCCGGTTTTGCTCAAAGCCACCGCCGGCGGTGGCGGGCGCGGCATCCGGCGCGTCGGGAGCCCGGACGAACTGATTGGCGCTTACCGTTCCGCCGCAGCCGAGGCCGGGGCGGCGTTCGGTGATGCATCGATCTTCGTCGAGGCCTTCGTCGCCGATGCGCGCCACGTCGAGGTACAGGTGCTCGCCGACAGCCACGGCGGTGTCTGGGCGCTCGGGACCCGCGACTGTTCGATGCAGCGCCGGCAGCAAAAGGTGCTTGAAGAGGCACCCGCACCGGGGCTGTCCGCCGAGGTCGAACAAGCCCTGTGCGAAGCCGGCGCAAAACTCGCGCGCACTTCCGGGTACGTCAGCGCCGGCACGGCCGAGTTCCTGTTGCTGCCCGATCTGAAGACGTTCTACTTCCTGGAGATGAACACCCGGCTCCAGGTCGAGCACACAGTGACGGAGGAGATCTTCGGCCTCGACCTCGTCGGCCTGCAGATCGATGTCGGCCGCGGCGACAAGTTGCCGGCCGAACACCCGCCGGCGCCTCGCGGTGCGGCCATCGAGGCGCGGCTCAATGCCGAAGATCCAGATCAAGGCTTCGCGCCTCGTGCGGGCCGGCTCATCCACTTCGAGGCGCCGCTGGGGCCGGGCGTGCGCTTCGATTCGGGCTATGTGCAGGACAACGTGGTCCCGACCGTGTTCGACTCGATGCTGGCCAAGGTCATCGCTTTCGGCACAACGCGCCACGCTGCGCTGGCGCGCCTGGAAACAGCCCTTCGCGACACGGTCATCGTGCTGGATTCCGGGCTCACCAACCGATCGCTGCTGCTGGAGCTGGTTTCCGATTCGGTGTTTCGTGATGGGCCGGTCACGACGCGTTGGCTCGATGGGCATGTCGCCAGCCGCCCGGGCAGCGCATCGCGCAGCCACCTCGAGGCGGCGCTGGCGGCCGCCGTGCTCGGTGACTACCTGCAGATCCGGCGCGGGCACATCGCGAACTTCATCGAGGAAGCACAGCGCGTGGTTCCGCACACAGTGCCGGAACCCGGGCCGGTCAAGATCCGCTTCGTGCTCGGCACCCACCCACTGGAAGTGGAGGTGGGATCGATGGGGCCGCATGAGCTGCGCATGCGCTGCGGCGAATGGCAGGCGATGGTGCGAGCGCAGAGCACCGGCAAAGGCACGCTGCTGCTGGACATCGGCGACAAGCGCTACGCCGTGCAACGTGCCGCCACGCCCTCGGAGGTGTACGTCGAGGTCGAGGGCATTGCCCACCGCTTCCGCCGGCTGTCGGACGGGCGCGTGCGCGCCGACTTGCCGGCATCGGTGGCACAGATTCATGTCCAGCCGGGGGATCGGGTAAGCGCTGGCATGCGCATCCTGACGCTCGAGGCGATGAAGATGGAAACCATCATCGACTCGCCCATGACCGGCACCGTGCGCGCCGTGCATGTCAGGCCGTCGAGCCAGGTCGCAGCCGGCGAAGTGATGGTCGAGATCGACGAGGGTGACGAGAGCCAGCCGGTGGTCGGCGAAGGCGTCAAGCTCGCCGCCCGGCATGAGACCGGGCTGGATGCGCTGCGGCTGGTGGAGGCGCGGTTGTTGGGGTTCGACGTCACGGCGGACGAACTCGCTGCGGCGCTGTCGAGCCTGGAGGCGGAGCCATCGCCGCCGCGCGGCCGCCTGCTGAAGATGTTGCGCGCGGCCGTCGTGCAGGAGCAGCTCTTCAAGAGCGGCCCGTTCGACGATGCCGTCAACGAAGCCGGCGAGTCGAGCATGGACCAGCTCGCCTGGTTCGCGCACCATCGTCGCTTCGACGACAAGAAGCTGTCCGAACGCTATAGGCGGCGGCTCGGGCGCTTCCTTGCGCTGCATGGAATAGACGATCTCATCGAAGGTGATCCGCTCGTCGCGCATGCGCTGTTGCGGCTGTTCCAGGCGCGCCGATCGCAGGAAGACGCGAGCGCACTGACACTCGCCGTGCTGCGCGCGCTGGCGCACTCGCAAGCAGCGGAGTCCGAAGTGTCGCCGTCGGCGCTTGAGCAGCGCGTGGTGTTCGAAAAGCTCGCCAGCGAAGCGGTGCAGCGCGGTGACCTGCAGGTCGCCACGGCGGCCTGGAACCTGATCCACTATTGGCAGGATCTGCCCGAGTGGCAGGCAGACGTGGCGCAGGCCGCCATCGATGCCGACCGGTGCTGGGATGACCTGGCTGCTGCGCAGTTGCAAGATGGGCGTACCGCCGCCGAGGCGGCCTTGCAGGCCTTGCCGTTCGGTGCGCTCGCAAGCTCACTCGTTCCGGCCTCCGCCGGGCCGGCTGGCCGTCGCGATCCGGCCCTCCTTCTGCGGCAGTTGCTCGCCCGGATCTATGAAGTGCGCGCAGCAGAGTTGGTCGAAGACACTGCCGCCCTGAAGGGGCGCCATCCCTGCCAGCGGCTGCGAACCACTGCTGGCACGCAGGTGGTCGGAGCGTTGCTGAACGCCCCCTGCGATCTGGCGGAGGTTCTGGCCTTGCTGCCGGCCGATGCAGAGGCGGACCTGCTGCTGGCCTACGTCCCTGCCGTCGACGCCTTCGACGCGGCGGCACGCATTCAGCGTTCGCGCTGGACGGCGCTGTGGGTCGAGGGCGGCGAGCTTCGTATCCGCAGCTGGGTGAACTCGGGCGACGCGATGGCCGAGCAGACGCTGCTGCGCGATGTCCATCCGGCACGCCCGGTCGCACAGGAAGTTGCCCGGTTTGCCCAGTTCAAGCTCGAGCGGCTGCCCGCTCCGGCAGGGTTGCTGCTGCTGCGCGCCATCGCCACAGGCGAAGACAGGTTGATCGTGATGGCCGAAGTCGAGCGCTTCGACCCGGTGTTCGATGGCGACTTCGTCCGGGTTCCCAGTTTTGAAAGAGTCTTCCTCAACGCCGTGCAGGCCCTGCGTGAAGGCGTGCGTGCTGCAACCGGCAGACCACCGGCGTTCAACCGGATCTCGCTCTTCATGCGGCCGACGATTGCGCTTGCACGCAGCGAGCTCGACGCACTGGCCCGACGGCTCGGCCCGGCGACCTTCGACCTGGCGCTGCACAAGGTGGCGATGCATGGCCGCTTCACGCTCGGCGACTCGGCGCCGCCACGCGAGCTGGCCGCCGAATGGCGCGACGCGACAGCTCTCGGGCCCCGGCTCGAGGTGGTGCTGCCAAGGCAACGCCTGGTCCCGGTCATGTCGGCCTACGAGCAGCAGGTGCTGGCCGCACGGCGGCGGCGCTTGTTCCACCCCTACGAGGTGGTGAGCTGGCTCACGTCCCGCGAAGACATCGGCCGGATCGAGCGCGGGCAATTCGATGAACTGGAACTCGACGCCCAGGGCCAGGTGCTGGAATCGGTGCGAGGCCGCCCGGCCGCCAGCAACCCGACCGGTGTGGTGGTCGGGCTGATCACGAACTGGTCCGAACGCTTTCCGGACGGCTTCAGCCGCGTGCTGCTGCTCGGCGACCCCAACAAGGACATGGGCTCACTCGGCGAAGGCGAATGCCGGCGGATCATCGCCGCGCTCGACCATGCCGAGAAGCTGGGCGTGCCTGTCGAATGGGTCGCGCTGTCCGGCGGCGCGCGGATCGCATTCGACTCCGGTACTGAAAACCTCGACTGGACCGCCGCGGTGCTGCGCCGCATCGTCGAGTTCACCGAAGCCGGCGGCGTGATCAACGTTCTGGTCGACGGGCCGTGTGTGGGCGCGCAGTCGTACTGGAACGCCGAAGCAACGATGCTGATGCATTGCCGCGGCACGCTGGTCATGACGCCGCGTGGCTACATGGTGCTCACGGGCAAGCGCGCTCTCGAGGTGTCCGGATCGGTCGCGGCAGAGACCAACGAAGCCATCGGCGGGCTCGAGATCATGACCGGCAACGGCCAGGCGCAGTACAGCGCGCCCGACCTGAAGAGCGCCTACGAACTGCTGCTGCGCCACTGCGAGTACACCTATGTCGCGCCGGGCGAGCGGCGGGCGCGTCGGCGGCCCAGCACCGACCCTGTCGAGCGTGACGTCACCAACGCCGCGTACGCCGGCGCCGGAGGCTTCACCACGGTCGGGGAGCTGTTTTCCGAAAGCGCCAACCCCGGGCGCAAGAAGCCGTTCGCGATCCGCGAGGTGATGACCGCCGTTCTCGACCAGGACGCCCCGCCGCTCGAGCGCTGGAAAGGGCTTGCCGGCGGTGAAACCGCCGTGGTGATGCACGGGCAGCTCGGCGGCAATCCGGTGTGCTTGATCGGCATCGAGTCGCAACCGCTGCCGCGGCGCGGGCCGCGCCCGGTCGACGGGCCGGCGAGCTGGATGAGTGGCACGCTGTTCCCGCATTCGTCGCGCAAGATCGCGCGGGCCATTCGTTCGGTCAACGGCCTGTGCCCGGTCGTCGTGCTGGCCAATCTGTCAGGCTTCGACGGCTCGCCGGAATCGATGCGCGAGCGCCAGCTCGAATTCGGCGCCGAGATCGGCAAGGCCGTGGTCGAGTTCGACGGGCCGATCCTGTTCTGCGTCGTCGCGCGCTACCACGGGGGTGCTTACGTCGTGTTCTCGCGCCGGCTGTCGAGCCGCCTCGATGCCGTGGCGCTCGAAGGCAGCTATGCGAGCGTGATCGGAGGCGGCGCAGCTGCGGCCGTCGTGTTCACTCGTCTGGTCCGCGAAAGGGCGCAGGCTGACCCGCACGCACAGGCGGCGCGCCAAGCGCTCGCCGATGCCAGGCTCGACGATCGCCGTAGAGCCGAAGAACACTACGAGAGTGTGCTGGCTGATGTCACGGCAAGAGTGCAGACCGAAGTGGCACGCGAGTTCGATGCCGTGCACAACGTGGCACGGGCGCTCTATGTGGGGTCGCTCGATGCCCTCATGACCGCCGGCGAACTGCGCCCGTCGCTGTGCGCGCGCCTGGAACGCGCGCTCGCGGAAGAGCGGGGGCATTCCGCGTCGAAACCGTAAATCGAGCTGCGATGCGGGCCGGTCGGAGGCAAGAAAAAAGCACCGGGCGTCTCCGCCGGGTGCTTGTTCTTCCTACCGTATTTGGTAGGCGCGATTGGACTCGAACCAACGACCCCCACCATGTCAAGGTGGTGCTCTAACCAGCTGAGCTACGCGCCTATTGAGCCCTTAATTGTAGCCCACGTGTGAGACCGCCTTTGGGCCTTCACTTCCGGCGCACCGCGCGCACGCCGGCAATGCGCGCCGCCAAGCTCAGCACATGGGCCAGGCGCGCGGCGTCGGCGACCTCGATGGTGAAGGTCATCCACGCGGTGCCACCGCCCGAGTCACGCACCGACTGCGTCTTGACGCCGGTGACGTTCATCTTCTCCTTCGCGAACAGCTCCGAGATGTCGCGCAACAGCCCTTGCCGGTCGGCCGCTTCCACCATCACGTCGACCGGGTACAGCGCCGCACGGTCGGCGCGCGCAGCACCCCAGGCCACGGCGATCAGCCGCTCGGGCGCACGCGCGCCCATTTCCTTGAAGTTGCTGCAGGCCGCGCGGTGCACGGCCACGCCCTTGCCGCGCGTCACGTAGCCGCCGATGGCGTCGGGCGGCGCGGGCCGGCAGCAGCGCGCCAGGTTGGTCATCAGCGACTCGACACCCACCACCAGCACCCCACCCTTCGGCGCTGCCGCATCGACGTTGCTGCGCCGCGCGACGAACGCCTCGTCGGCCGACGGCATGGGCTCGGCCGGGCGCAGCAGCGTCTCGATGGTGCGCAGCGAGAACTCGTCCTTGCCGACGACTTCGAACAGCGCATCGGCGTGGCGAAAGCCCAGCCGCTGTGCCAGGTCGTCGAGCTTGGTCGCAGTCTTGCCTTCGCGCTGCAGCAGCTTTTCTACGGCCTCGCGGCCGCGCGCGATCGTGGCGCTCTGGGCCAGCACGTTGAACCAGGCTCGCACCTTGGTGCGCGAGCGCGGGCTTTTCAAGTAGCCGAGGTCGGCGTTCAGCCAGTCGAGCGACGGGCCGCCCTCCTTGGCCGCCGTGATCTCGACCGTCTGCCCGCTGCGCAGGGCAGTGTTCAGCGGCACCATCGCGCCGTCGACCTTGGCACCGCGGCAGCGGTGGCCCAGGTCGGTGTGCACGGCATAGGCAAAGTCGATGGGCGTGGCGCCGGCCGCCAGTTCGACGACCGTGGCGGCGGGCGTGAAGACGTAGATGCGCTCATCGACCGGCGCAGCGCCGGGCTCGGCCGGGCCGGCCTGCGCGGCAAAGTCGCGCTCCCAGGCCAGCAACTGGCGCAGTACGGCCTTGCGGGCCTCGGCGACGCGGGCGCTCTGCTCGGCCCCGGCACTCACGCCGGCATAGCCCTTCGCGCCTGCGTCCTTGTAGGCCCAGTGCGCGGCCACGCCGTGCTCGGCGTGCTCGTGCATGGCGGCCGTTCGAATCTGCACTTCGACCGGCCGGCCCGACTCGTCGAGCACCACCGTGTGCAGCGACTGATAGCCGTTCGGCTTCGGCCGCTCGATGTAGTCGTCGAACTCGCCCGCCACCGCGCGAAAGCGTTCGTGCACGCGGCCGAGCGCGGCGTAGCACGCGGCCACGTCGCTGACGATGAGCCGCACGGCGCGCACATCGAGCACCTGCTCGAAGCTCAGCGCCTTGCCGTTCATCTTCTTCCAGATGCTGTACAGGTGCTTCGGCCGACCCTGCACTTCGGCCCGCAGGCCGTGGCGCGCCAGGTCGTCGGCCAGGTGCTGGCGGAACGCCTCGACGCGCTGCTCGCGCTCGACGCGGCGCTCGTCGAGCAACCCGGCGACGCGCTTGTAGGCCTCGGGCTCCAGAAAGCGGAACGACAGGTCTTCGAGTTCCCACTTGATCTGCCAGATGCCGAGCCGGTTGGCGAGCGGCGCGAACACCTGCAGCGACTCGGCCGCCAGTGGCTGCGGGCACGGCGTCCTGCTCGCAGCGAAGAAGCGCAGCGTCTGCAACCGTGAGGCCAGGCGCAGCAGCACCACACGCAGGTCGCGCGAGAACGCGAGCAGCATCTTGCGCACCCGCTCGGTTTGCTGCGCGCGCTGCTCGGTGCCGAGCTGCGCTTCGCGCGCCGCGCGCTGCAACTGCACCAGCTTGCGGGTGTTCACGACCAGGCTGGCGTGCGACGCGCCGAAGGCCTTGGTGACCACTTCCTCGGGTTTGTTCAGGTAGTCGCCGGCATACACAAGGTAGGCCGCCGCACGCATCGACGGCGCGGCACCGATGCCTTCGAGGATGGCCGCCACTGCGTCCGCATGGGCCAGCGCTTCTTCGCCGGTGTCGAGCAGTTCACCGGCCAGCAGCGGCTCGGAAAACGCGCGGGCACGTGCCAGCTGCGCCCATTCGTCGGGCACAGCGGCGTCTGCGGGGTGAACTCGGGCGTCGGGGTCGGCCTCGATCAGCTGAACGATCGTCGCCGCACCGGTGCGCGCGGCCGGGGTTCCGGTCTTCATGGCGCCAGCAGGAACTCCCGCACCGCATTCACCTGATCGGCGGCGACAAGCGTCGGCGCATGGCCGACGCCGGCGAACTCGACCACCCGCGCCTTCGGGCCGCGCAGCGTCATGGCTTGCGCGGTAGCGGCCGTGAGCAGGTCGGAGTCGGCGCCGCGAAGCAGCAGCGTGGGGCAGGCGATGTGGTCGTAGCTGTGCCAAAGCACGGCCTCGCCAGTGGCCGCGTCGTGTGCCGTCATGGCGCGCAGGGGCTGGGCGATGTTCATGTCGTAGTGCAGCTTGAAGCCGGCGGCGCCGTCGGGCCCGGCGTCTGGTTTGAGCATCGGCCGGGTCAGCGCCAGCCACTGCTCCCGTGTGTGCGGCCCGAAGCCCTGCGAGATGGCGAGCAAGGCGTCGGCCGCCTCGTCGACCGTGGCCCAGTGCTGCGGCACACCGAGGTAGGTGCCGATGCGCGCCACGGCCTCGGGTTGGATCGTCGGCCCGATCTCGTTGAGCACGAGCCGCTGGATCGGCGAGTTCGGCAAGCCCGCGAGCACCATGCCGATGAGCCCGCCCATCGACGTGCCGACCCAATGCAGCGCGGTTGCATCAAGCCGCGCGATGAGCGTGACCATGTCGGCCACGTAGGTGGGCACCTGGTAGGCCATCGGGTCGGCCAGGGCATCCGACCGGCCGCGCCCGACCACGTCGGGGCAGACGACGCGGTACTCGGCGCCGAGGCTGTGCGCCAGCGTGTCGAAGTCACGGCCCTGGCGCGCCAAGCCGTGCACGCACACCAGCACGCGTGGGTTGGCGGCGTCGCCCCACTCCCAGTAGGCCATGCGGTGCAAGCCGCGGGCGCTCAGGCATTGAACGTGATTGAGGCGTGGTTCGGTGGTGCTCATCAATCGCACTTTACCTACTTGGTCGACTCGGCCGGATGGGCCGGCCGGGCGCCCGCTCGCCGCGGCAGCTCGACGGCTTCAGCGCGTCATCTGCACCGAGCCGTTCACCGACACCACGACCACGCCCTTGCCCGGCTCGACCGGCAAGGCCTCATCGCCGGGTGCCGACATCGACTTCGCCTGCATCGCCATCGGCCGCACCGGCGACGACTCGTTCGTGTTCACGCTGACCTCGCGCACCGCGTAGCCGGTGTAGCCGAAGTTCTTCGCCGCCTCGATCGCCTTGGCGCGAAAGCGGGCGATGGCCTGGGCCGACACCTCGCCCTCGACGCGCTCGCGCAGATCGCGCGACAGGTTGTAGGCCACGCGGCTGATCGTGAGGGTGTTGATGCGCCCGGTGAGCTGGCCGATGGCGGGCATGTCGCGGCCCTCGATCACCAGTTCGGCGCTGCCTTGCCAGCCGTTGGTGGTGCCCTTGTTCGTGTAGCGCGGCGAAACCTGGAAGTTGCCGGTCTGCACGTCCAGCTGGCCGGGCCGGGCGGCCTTCTTCGCCTCGACCAGGGCGGCATCGAGTGCCTGCTTCAGTTGCGACTGCACCGCGCCCGCATCAGCCCCTTCACGCGTGGTGCCGAGCGTGACGGTGAGCAGGTCTTTCGTGACTTCGGTGGTGGCGCTGGCACCGAGCATGACAACGCCCTGGGGCGGGGCCAGGTCGGCGCAGGCCCCACCGGCGCTGGCGGCCGCCAGGCACAGCGCAGCAGTCAATCGGGTGGCGTGGTCGAGCATGAGTCGTGTCCTTTCGAGAGTGGAATGTGGTTACGGCCGAGTTGTAACCTTTGGTCAGACCCATCGAATCGGCAGTCGAAACCTGCGCAAAATCGCCGCTGTTACAAATTCGGAGTTCCCTGCATGTCTACAGCCGCCAACCCGCGCCCCGACCGCATCGTCGTTGTCGATGATGATGCCCGCATCCGCGACCTGCTGCGCCGCTACCTCACGCAAGAGGGCTTCGAGGTGCTGCTGGCGGAAGACGCGAAGGCGCTGAACCGCCTGCTGACGCGCGAGACGGTGCACCTCATCGTGCTCGACCTGATGCTGCCGGGCGAAGACGGCCTATCGATCTGCCGGCGCCTGCGCGCAGCGAACGACCTGACGCCCATCATCATGCTGACCGCCAAGGTGGAAGACGTGGACCGCATCGTCGGCCTGGAGGTCGGGGCCGACGACTATCTGCCCAAGCCCTTCAACCCGCGCGAACTGCTCGCGCGCATCCACGCCGTATTGCGCCGCCGCCCCACGCTCGAAGCCCCGGGCGCGCCCGCACTCGACGCGCAGACCGTGACCTTCGGCCCGTTCGAGTTCGACCTGGCGCTGCGCCGCCTGAGCAAGGAAGGCGACCAGATCGCGCTGACTACCGGCGAGTTCTCGATGCTCAAGGCGCTCGTGCGCCACCCGCGCCAGCCGCTCAGCCGAGACAAGCTCGCGCAGCTCGCGCGCGGCCGCGAGTTCGAGCCCTTCGACCGCAGCCTGGACGTGCAGATCTCGCGCCTGCGCAAGATGATCGAGCCCGACCCGGCCCAGCCGCGCTACATCCAGACGGTGTGGGGCGTGGGCTACGTGTTCGTTCCGGACGGCGCGCCCTGACCTGACGTAACCGCGCGAGCGCCCTCGGCCGTCTGTTAGATTCGCCGGCCCGCCATCTCAGGCGGCCACTTACCGATGGCCCGTCAACAAGTCGCGCTGAGCCTGTTCTGGCGCACGTTCTTCCTGCTCGCGTTGCTGCTCGCCTGCGGCGTGTTCGCCTGGACGCAAACCTTCCGCGCGCTCGAATTCGAGCCGCGTGCCACGCAGGCAGCGCAGCAGATCGCAAGCCTCGTGAAGATCGCTCGGGCTGCGCTGCTTGCGAGCGACGGCATCAACCGCATCGCGCTGGTCAAAGGCATCTCGGCGCAAGAGTCGCTCAAGCTCGCACCCCGCGAACCGGCCGACAAGTGGGAGCCCTACGACGCTGATCGCAGTTCGCGCGCCATCAGCAACGACCTGCGTCAGCGGCTCGGCGCCGACACCATCGTGGCCAGCACCGTGAACGGCGCGCCCGGCCTGTGGATTGGCTTCACGATCGAGAAAGACCCGTACTGGCTGCAGGCCGATGCGGCCACCCCGGGGCCGATGGCGTGGAGCACGCTGACCTTGTGGGTCAGCATCGCGCTGCTGGCCACGATGGCGGGCTCGGCAGCCATTGCGCGGCTCATCAACCAGCCGCTGAAGGAGCTGAGCTTCGCCGCCAGCCGCATCCGCGAAGGCGAGTTCGATTCGGTGCTCGACGAGAACACGCTGACGAACGAGATCCGCCAGGTCAACATGGGCTTCAACCGCATGGCGCGCGAGCTGGCGAAGGTCGAACAGGACCGGGCGGTGATGCTCGCCGGCATCTCGCACGACTTGCGCACGCCGCTGGCGCGCCTTCGCCTGGAGGCGGAAATGAGCGTGCAAGACGAAGAGGCCAAGCAGAACATGGCGCTCGACATCACGCAGCTCGACGCCATCATCGACAAGTTCATGGACTACGCGCGCCCCGGCGAAAGCAAGCTGACACCAGTGCACCTGAGCAGTGTGGTCGACCGCGAGATGGCGGCCTTTCGCGACACCAGCCAGATCCGCATCACGTCGCGCGTGGCGATCGACACCAAGGTGATGGCCGACGACACCGAGCTCGGCCGCGTGTTGCAGAACCTGTTCGAGAACGCGCGCCGATACGGCCGCAGCAACGACACCGGCATTGCCCGCGTGCTGGTGACCTACGCGCGCACCGGGCCGTGGGTGATCCTGAGCGTGCGCGACCACGGCCCCGGCGCCGACCCGAAGAAGCTGGCGCAGCTGACCACCCCGTTCTTTCGCGGCGACGCGGCGCGCACCGCCGCCACCGGCGCCGGCCTGGGCCTGGCCATCGTCGAGAAAGCGGTGCAACGCATGGGCGGCACCTTCGAGCTGACGAACGCGGCGGACGGTGGCTTGCTTGCGCACATCCGGTTGAAGAAGGCACCGTGAGGGATGACGCGGTGAGCCAGGCTCCGGCCGTGGCGGCCGAAGCACCGCCCGCGCCGGTCACGTTCCGCGCAGCCTTCTGGTACTGGCTGCGGCTGGGCTTCATCAGCTTCGGCGGCCCGGCCGGGCAGATCGCCATCATGCACACCGAGCTGGTCGAGCAGAAGCGCTGGATCTCGGAGCAGCGCTTTCTGCATGCGCTGAACTACTGCATGGTGCTGCCAGGGCCCGAGGCCCAGCAACTCGCCACCTACATCGGCTGGCTGATGCACCGCACATGGGGCGGCGTGATGGCAGGCGCGCTGTTCGTGCTGCCTTCGCTGTTCATCCTCATCGGCCTCGCCTGGGTTTACCTCGCGTTCGGCCATGTGGCCTGGGTGGCGGGGGTGTTCTACGGGCTCAAGCCCGCGGTCACCGCCATCGTGTTGCATGCCGCGCACCGCATCGGCGGGCGGGCGCTGAAGAACGGTTGGATGTGGGCCATTGCGGCCGGGGCGTTCGTGGCCATCTTCGCGTTGAACCTGCCGTTCCCGCTGATCGTGATTGCAGCGGCGTTGATCGGCATGGCGGGCAGCCGCTTCGCACCGGCCGTGTTCGCGCCCGGCGGTGGCCACGGTGCGGCTAACAAGCACTACGGTGCGGCGCTGATCGACGACGCCACACCCACCCCGGCTCATGCGCGCTTCACAAGCGGCAGGCTCGCGCGCGTGCTGCTCGTCGGCCTGGCGCTGTGGGCCGCGGCGATGGGCGTTCTGGTCGCCATCAACGGCATGCAGGGCACGCTCACGCAACTCGGCTGGTTCTTCACGAAGGCCGCGCTGCTGACCTTCGGCGGTGCATACGCGGTGCTGCCGTATGTGTTCCAGGGCGCGGTCGAACAGCACCAGTGGCTCAGTGCGGCACAGATGATGGACGGCCTGGCGCTCGGTGAAACCACGCCGGGCCCGCTCATCATGGTGGTGGCCTTCGTCGGCTTCGTCGCAGGCTGGACGCGGCAGGTGCTCGGGCCCGAAGCGCAGTTCCTCGGCGCAGCGCTGGCGGCCAGCGTGGTGACCTTCTTCACCTTCCTGCCGTCGTTCGTGTTCATCCTGGCCGGCGGGCCGGTGGTCGAGGCCACGCACGGGCAGTTGAAGTTCACCGCGCCACTGACCGCCATCACCGCTGCAGTGGTCGGCGTGATCCTGAACCTGGCGCTGTTCTTCGCCTACCACCTGCTGTGGCCGCAAGGGATCAGTGGGCGCTTCGATGCGGTCTCTGCGGTGATCGCGCTCGGTGCCGGCATCGCGCTGTTTCGCTTCAAGGTCGGCGTGATGCCGCTGCTCGGTGCGTGCGCGCTGGCGGGTTGGGCCGTCTCGACGTTGCGGTAGCTGCGGCTACTTCTGCAGCAGGCAAACCGCCCGCGTCTCGATGGACTCGCCCCGCCCCACCGGCCCCATGCCTTCGGCCGTCTTCGCCTTCACGCTGACCTGATCGACCGCCACACCCATGGCCTGTGCCACGCGCTGGCGCATGGCCAGGATGTGCGGCGCCATCTTCGGCGCCTGCGCGACGATGGTGCTGTCCACGTTGCCGATCACCCAGCCGGCCGCGCGCACCCGGCGTGCAGCCTCGGCGAGCAGCGCGATGGAATCGGCGCCCTTGTACTGCGCATCGGTGTCGGGGAAGTGAAAGCCGATGTCGCCCAGCGCGGCCGCACCGAACAGCGCGTCGGTGATGGCATGGCAAAGCGCGTCGGCGTCCGAGTGGCCCTGCAGGCCGTGCGTGTGCGGTATCTCCACGCCCCCGAGCACGAGCTTGCGGCCAACGACCAGTGCGTGCGTGTCCCAGCCTTCGCCGATGCGCCAGAACGGCGGCTTGATCCGGGTGTTCATCGGGCCCTGGCTTTCAACAGTTGTTCAGCGAGTTCGAAGTCGCCCGGGTAGGTGACCTTGAAGTTCTCGAGCGGCGCGGCCACGAGCTTCGGTGCATGGCCCAGCGCCTCGACCGCACTGGCTTCGTCGGTGATTCCGGCCGTGCCGCCCGCCAATGCCTCGCGCAGCAAGCCGAGGCGAAACATCTGCGGTGTCTGCGCCTGCCACAACGCGCGCCGGTCGACGGTGGCGTGCACCCGGCCACAGCGCTCCGCCTTCAGCGTGTCGGCCACCGGCAGCGCGAGCAGGCCGCCCACGGCGTCGTCGATGCAGGCGTCGATCAGCGCATCGACCCACGCTGGCCGCAACAGGCAGCGCGCGGCGTCGTGCACGAGCACCCAGTCCTGGTCGAGGGCGCCGCGCGCGCCGAGCACGGCCAGCCCGTTCGCAACCGACTCGGCACGCGTCGCACCGCCGTCGCGTGACACCCAGCCGCCGAAGCCCGGCACCTGCGTTTCGAACTGCGTGTCCGACGGGCTGAGCACCACCAGCGTGACCGTGAGCCGGCGCACGCTCGCCAACGCGGCCAGCGTGTGCGCCACGAGGGCGCGGCCGGCGAGCGACGCGTACTGTTTCGGCCCCTGCGCCCCCGAGCGTTCGCCGATGCCGGCACACGGCACGAGTGCAAACAACCGGGAGGTGGCACGAGAGATGGAAATAGAGGCGGGGGCAAGCGGCATGGAGGCGCGAATTCTATAATCGAGGCCAGCTGTCGGCCCGATGAACTCCGCACTGGAGGCACCTCACGGGGCGACTTGTTTTTGGCACGCTGCAGCGTGCCGGCCCCGCATGCAACTCCCCTCCATCGCCCCCGGAAAGCGCTTCACATTGCCCCGCCCCATCGGCTCGGGCGATGCCTTGCTGCTCGCGCGCTTCGTGCAGGCGCGCACCGCCGCCGGCGCGCTCACGGCCATCGTGACCACCGAGCCAGCCGACACGCAGCGCCTGGAAGCCGAGTTGGCCTTCTTCGCACCCGGCCTGCGCATCGCCGTGTTCCCCGATTGGGAGACGCTGCCCTACGACACGTTCTCGCCGCATCAAGACCTGATCTCCGAGCGCCTGGCCACGCTGTGGCGCATCCAGCAACGTGAAGTCGATGTGGTTTTGATGCCCGCGTCCACCTCGCTCGTTCGGCTCGCGCCACCGAGCTTTCTGGCCGCCTACACCTTCAACTTCAAGCAGAAGGAAAAGCTGAACGAAGCCGCATTGAAAGCGCAGCTCGTGCTGGCCGGCTACACGCACGTGAGCCAGGTGGTCAGCCCTGGCGAGTACGCGGTGCGCGGCGGGCTGATCGACCTGTTCCCGATGGGCTCGCTCGTGCCGTTTCGCGTGGACCTGTTCGGCGACGAGGTCGATTCGATTCGCACCTTCGACCCCGACAGCCAGCGCAGCCTCTACCCGGTGCCCGAGGTGCGGCTGCTGCCGGGCCGCGAGTTCCCGATGGACGAAGCGGCGCGGACCGCCTTCCGCTCGCGCTGGCGTGAGCGCATGGAGGGCGACCCGACCAAGGTGCGGCTGTACAAAGACATCGGCACCGGCCTGGCCACCGCCGGCATCGAGTACTACCTGCCGCTGTTCTTCGACGCCACCGCCACGATCTTCGACTACCTGGGCGAGGGCGCGGCGTTGGTGCTGCACGGCGAAGTCGACGAGGCGCTGAAGAAGTTTTGGACCGACACGCGCGAGCGCCACCGCTTTCTGCAGCACGACCGCGAGCGGCCGATCCTGCCGCCCGAAGACCTGTTCCTCGGTACCGACGAGTTCTTCACGCGGTGCAACGCCCACGCGCAACTCGCGGTGCGCGGCAGCGGGTGCGAATGGGCACGCGCCCTGCCCGACCTGAGCGTGGATCGCGGTGCGCCCGAGCCCCTCAAGAAGCTGCAACTGCACGTGGGCACCACGAGCCACCGCGTGCTGATCGTCGCCGAGACCGAAGGCCGGCGCGAGAGCCTGCTCGAGCTGCTGCGCGACAGCCGAATCGAGCCGCCGAGTGTTGATTCACTGGCCGCGTTCCAGGCCGGCGATGCGCACTTCGCCATCGCTGTGGCGCCGCTCGCCGAGGGCTTCTTCTGGTTCGAACCGCCAGGGCCAACGGCCCTACCGCCCGAGCGCTGGGCCGCCCCGAGCGAGGGCGGCGCCCCCCTCGGGGGGGCTGTCGCCGAAGGCGACGGGGGGCGCGGTATCTCGATCCAGTTCGTCACCGAGACAGAGCTGTTCGCCACCAGCCCGACCGCGCGACGAAGGCGCAAGCAGGAGCAGGTCAGCGACGTCAACGCGCTGATCAAGGACCTGTCGGAGCTGAAGGTCGGTGACCCGGTCGTGCACGTGAACCACGGCATCGGCCGCTACGTCGGGCTGATCAGCATCGACCTCGGCGCCGAGTCCGGTGGCGTCAGCGAGTTCCTGCATCTCGAATACGCCGACAAGGCCACGCTCTACGTGCCTGTGGCCCAGCTGCACCTGATCGCGCGCTACACCGGCGTGAGCGCCGACGAAGCGCCGCTGCACCGGCTGGGCTCGGGCCAGTGGGACAAGGCCAAACGCCGTGCCGCCGAACAGGTGCGCGACACGGCTGCGGAATTGCTGAACCTGTATGCCCGCCGCGCCGCGCGCGAGGGCTTCGCCTTCCGCTACTCGCCTCACGACTACGAGGCTTTCGCTGCCAGTTTCGGCTTCGAGGAAACGCCCGACCAGCAGGCCGCGATTCATGCCGTGATCCAGGACATGGTCTCGCCGCAGCCGATGGACCGGCTGGTGTGTGGTGACGTGGGCTTCGGCAAGACCGAGGTCGCTCTGCGCGCCGCGTTCGTGGCCGTGACCGGGGGCAAGCAGGTTGCCATCCTGGCGCCGACCACGCTGCTCGCCGAACAGCACTTCCAGAACATCTCTGACCGCTTCGGCAAGTGGCCGGTCAAGGTGGCCGAGCTGTCGCGCTTCCGGTCGTCGAAGGAAGTGAAGGCCGCCATCGAAGGCCTGGCCGACGGCACGGTCGACATCGTCGTCGGCACGCACGCACTCATCAGCGAGAAGGTGAAGTTCAAGCGCCTGGGCCTGCTCGTGATCGACGAAGAGCACCGCTTCGGTGTGCGCCACAAGGAGGCGATCAAGGCGATGCGCGCCGAGGTCGATGTGCTCACGCTCACCGCCACGCCGATCCCACGCACCCTGGGCATGGCGCTCGAAGGGCTGCGCGACCTGAGCGTCATCGCGACCGCGCCGCAGCGTCGCCTGGCGATCAAGACCTTCGTGCGCAGCGAGAGCAGCGGCACCATTCGCGAGGCCGTGCTGCGCGAGTTGAAGCGCGGCGGGCAGGTCTACTTCCTGCATAACGACGTGGCCACCATCCAGCACCGCCGTGAGACGCTCGAAGCGCTGCTGCCCGAAGCGCGCATCGCCGTGGCCCATGGCCAGATGCCCGAGCGCGAACTCGAGCGCGTGATGCGCGACTTCGTGGCCCAGCGCTACAACCTGCTGCTGTGCTCCACCATCATCGAGACCGGCATCGACGTGCCGAGCGCAAACACCATCGTGATGAGCCGTGCCGACAAGTTCGGCCTGGCGCAACTGCACCAGCTGCGCGGGCGCGTCGGCCGCTCGCACCACCAAGCCTATGCGTACCTGATGGTGCCCGACGTGGAAGGTTTGACGAAGGCCGCAGCCATGCGGCTGGAGGCGATCCAGAGCATGGAAGAGCTCGGTTCGGGCTTCTACCTCGCGATGCACGACCTCGAGATCCGCGGCGCCGGCGAGGTGCTGGGCGACAACCAGAGCGGCAACATGATGGAGGTCGGCTTCCAGCTCTACAACGAAATGTTGTCCGAAGCCGTGCGGTCCCTCAAGGCCGGCCACGAGCCCGACCTGCTGAGCCCGCTGTCGGTCACGACCGAAATCAACCTGCATGCGCCGGCCCTCCTGCCCGACAGCTACTGCGGCGACGTGCACACGCGCCTGAGCCTGTACAAGCGCCTGGCCACGGCATCGAAGGCCGAGCAGATCGACGTGCTGCTGGAGGAGATCACCGACCGCTTCGGCAAGCTGCCGCCGCAAGGCCAGACGCTCTTCGACGTGCACCGCCTGCGCGTGCTCGCCAAGCCCTTCGGCGTGACCAAGATCGACGCGGCGCCGAAGCTCATGGTCATCAGCTTCAAGCCGAACCCGCCGGTCGACGCGATGAAGATCATCGAGCTGGTGCAGAAGAACCGCCACATCACGCTCGCCGGCAACGACAAGCTGCGCATCGCGCGCGATACGCCCGAAGCGAAAGACCGCGCGCAGCTCATCCGCGATGTGCTGAGGTCACTCGGCACGCCGAAGGCAGTGGTCGGTGAACCTGCAGCCAAGGTCTGACGGCATGAACACCGAACACGCCCCCGGCCTCTTCATCCGTGGCATCACGCTGCCGCTGGTTCTCGCCGACTACAAACTCGTCGCGTTCGACATGGACTCGACGCTCATCAACATCGAATGCGTCGACGAGATCGCTGCCGCCGCCGGCCGCAAGGCCGAGGTGGCGGCCATCACCGAGGCCGCCATGCGCGGCGAGATTGCCGACTACAAGGCAAGCCTGCGCCAGCGCGTGGCGTTGTTGAAGGGCGTGCCGGAGGCGGCGCTGGACGAGGTCTACGCGAACCACCTGCAGCTCAACCCGGGCGTGCAGGCTTTCGTGCAGGCGTGCCAGGCGGCGGGGCTCAGAACGCTGCTGGTGTCGGGTGGCTTCACCTACTTCAGCGACCGCGTCCGCACCCGCCTGGGGCTGGACTTCGCGCGCGCCAATGTGCTGGGTATCGAGCACGGCGTGCTGACCGGCCTGATGGTCGACCGGCCGTGGGGCGACATCGTCGACGGGGCCGAGAAGCGACGCGTGGTGCTCGAGGTCTGCGAGTTGATGGGCATTGCGCCGGCGCAAGCCATCGCGGTGGGCGACGGCGCGAACGACCTGCCGATGATGGCTGCGGTGGGCTTGAGCATCGCCTTCCACCCGAAGGCTGCGGTGCGCGAACAAGCCATGGTGTCGATCACCGAAGGCGGCATGGACCGCGCGCTGGAACTGTTCACCCGCTGACAGCCACTCACTATGGCCGGAACACCATCAGCACTGCGTGCGGCTGGTCTTCGGCGATGGGCTTGTAGCGCCACTGCCGCACGGCGGCCAGGGCCAGCGACTCGAGCGCCTTGTCGGTCGACGAGCGTACCGTCGCCTCGCCGACGCTGCCGTCGGCGCGCACCAGCAGGTCGAGCACCACCTCGGGCGCGCCGCGCAAGCGGTTGCGCACGCGCTCGGGCACGACCGGTTCCACGTAGTCGGCCAGCACCAGGGGGACGAGGGGTGGCGGTGTCGCGCGGCTCGGTGCCGGCGCGGCGGCTGCCAGCGCGCTGCGGCGCGGGTCGACCACGGCATCGGTGTCGGCCCGGGTGGCGACGACTGGCAGCAGAGTTATGGCCCCGGGCTCGGCCTGCGCTGCGGCAGGCGCTGCGGGCACGGCCGCCAGCACCGAGCCGTCACCCTGCGCGGGCGACAAGACCACCGACTGCAGCGCAGCGGGCCGTGCCACCGCAGCGCTGGTCGGTGAAGCCTCGGGTGAACCGCCGGGCAACCTGCCTGCGGCGCTGCGGATGCGCTTCGCTGGCGGCTCGGCGTCGGCGGCCCGGGCCTCGGCTGTGGGCTTCGGCCGCGCTTTCAATTTGCCCGCTTCGATGATCATGCGCAGTGGGTTGACGGCATCCCGCTGCACCCGAACCGCCGGCACCGTGTCGCCGGGCGGTGGCGCCGCAGGCGGCGGGTTGGTCTGGCTTTGGGCATGGGCCAGAACGCAGCCGGCAAGCAGCGGCGCAGCGAAAAGTAGCGTACGAAGCAGGGGTGTCTTCATCGTCGTCCTGAGGGTCGCCAGGCCCCGGGGTGCGGGGCCATCGGGCCAAACTGCCGTGAAGCGCAGGGTGTGCGCGCTCGGCATTCTAGGGATGGCGCCTCGCTCTCACCCGGGGCCTTTCCCTGCCCCGTTCGCAGCGGGCATCACGACCATCCCGTCTTCGTCGGCTACCAGCATCTCGCCGGGCCGCACCCACACGCCTTGCAGCTGCACCGGCACGTCACGCAGGCCCTGCTGGCGCCGCTCGGTGGGCATGGGCATAAGCGCGAGCGCGCGAATGCCCAGGTCGCACTGTGCCAGCTCGGCGCTGTCGCGCACGCAGCCGTCGACCACCACGCCGGCCCAGCCGTTCTTCGCCGCCGCCGCGCCGATCAGGCCGCCGACCAGCGCGCGCGCCAGCGAGCCGCCGCCAGCCACCACCAGCACGCGGCCGAGGCCGGGTTCTTCGAGCGCGGCCTTGACAAGCGTGTTGTCTTCGAAGCACTTCACGGTGCTCACGAACCCTGCAAAACGTTCGCGCTTGCCATAGTCACGAAACACCGGCGGCAGCACACGAAAGGCGGCGTCGCTGCCGCTCTTGTGGGCGTCGCACAGGTCGCCTGTGACCAGGCTTGATGGATCGCTCATGGGTGCTCCTTCGTGCGCCGGGCCTGCGCGGCCACGGCGTTGGTGCGGATCGCGCTCAGCGTGGCGCGCGAGGTGCTCACATCGGCGTCGAGCCTGACGTGAATCAGCGTCGGCTGCGGCGTGGCCAGCGCCTGCGCGAACGCTGGCTCGAACTGCGCCGTTGCGTTGACCACATCGGCGCGCCAGCCATGGGCTCGCGCCAGTGCCGCGAAGTCGGGGTTGAACAGGTCGCTGCCGCTGACGCGGCCGGGGTACTCGCGCTCCTGGTGCATGCGGATGGTGCCGTAGGTGCCGTTGTCGACCACGATGACGATGAGCCTGCCCCGGCCCCCGCACCCACCGGTGCCGGCGCGGTAGCCGGTTGCGGTGGCAAGTTCCTGCCCGGTCATCAGGAAATCGCCGTCACCGGCGATGTTGATGACGCAGCGCTCGGGGTACAGCAGCGCTGCCGCCACCGCCGCCGGTACGCCGTAGCCCATGGCCCCCGATGTCGGCGCGAGCTGGGTGCGGCCGCCGTGCTGCAGGCCCGGGTAGCGGTAGTAGCGGTGCAGCCAGCCGCTGTAGTTGCCGGCACCGTTCGTGAGCACACTGTCGGTCGGCGCGAGGCGTTCGATGGTCTTCACCAGCTCGGCCATGTCGAGCGGGGCCACCGGTGGGTGCACGCGGTTGGCATCGAAGTCAGCGCGGGCGGCCGCCGTCCAGTCGCTCCACGCGACCTGCGGCGGCGGCGCGAGTGCCTCCAGCGCCTTGGCCGCGCAGGCCATCGCCGATTGCAGCATCAGGTCGGCCGCATACACACGGCCCAGCTCTTCGGGCCCGGCATGGATGTGCACCAAGCGCTGCGCCGGGCACGGCGCGCGCAGCAGCGTGTAGCCGCCGGTCGTCATTTCGCCCAGGCGCGCACCGATGGCGACCACCAGGTCGGCATCGCGGATGCGCGCCGCGAGCAAGGGGTTGATGCCGATGCCCACGTCGCCCGCGTAGTTCGGGTGCCGGTTGTCGAACAGGTCCTGGAAGCGGAACGCACAGCCGACGGGCAGGTTCCAGCCCTCGGCGAAACGCTGCAGCGCCTCGCAGGCGCGGGCGTCCCAGCCGCCACCGCCGGCGATGACGAAGGGCCGCTCGGCCTCCATCAACATGCGGCGCAGGTCGCGCAGTGCGCCCGGTGCGGGCCAGGCCAGCGCGGGCTCGACGCGCGGCAGCACCGGCGCGCTCGTCGGCCCGGCGAGCATGTCTTCCGGCAGCACCAGCACGACCGGGCCGGGGCGCCCCTGCATCGCCGTGTGGAAGGCCCTGGCGATGTACTCGGGCAGGCGGTCGGCGTCGTGCACCTCGCCCACCCACTTGGCCATGCCCAGCGTGCCGGGGCCGAACATCTGCCGGTAGTCGACCTCCTGGAACGCTTCACGGTCGCGCTGGTCGCTGGCCACCTGGCCGATGAACAGGATCATCGGCGTGCTGTCCTGAAACGCGGTGTGCAGGCCGATGCTGGCATTCGTGGCCCCCGGCGCCCGGGTCACGAAGCAGATGCCCGGCCGGCCCGTCAACTTGCCCTGCGCTTCGGCCATGAAGGCCGCGCCGCCCTCTTGCCGGCAGGCGATGAAGCGGATGCGCTCGCGGTGTTCGTGGAAGCCGTCGAGCACGGCGAGATAGCTTTCACCCGGCACGCCGAAAACGGTGTCAATGCCCTGCGCGATCAGCGCTTCGACGAGGGCGTGGCCGGCGATGCGGGCGGGCGTGGGGGAGTTCATCCCATATTCTGGCCCGCACCGGGCGCCAGGTGGAACGCGTCGCGTACCGCGTCTCGCGTGTCGGTCAAGCCGGCGCGCCGACGAGCCGCGTGCGCCGCACCTTTCGAACGTTGAACGCATTGACGATCAACAGGCCCTGCACCACGGCAATGGCGAGCCAGACGAGGGCCGGGCGGTGGTGGTCCATCAGCGCGCCATACAGCAGCGGTGCCACGGCTTGCCCGATGTCGAGGCCCGAGTAAACCACCCCGTAGACGCGCCCGGTCGCATTCGGCGGCGAGGCGCGCTTCACGATCAGGTCACGCGACGGCCCGGCCAGGCCGGCGCCGAAGCCCATCACGCCGAACAGTGCCGGTACCGCCAGCGGCGGCATGTCGAGCAACGCGATGGCCAGCGCCACGCTGGCCGCCACGCCGAAACCGGCGCCGATGATGCGTTCGCAGCGCGCCGGGTCCGACGCCAGGAAGCCGCCCACCACCATGCCCGCCGCGCTGCACACCATGTAGATCGAGATGCACATCGCGGTGATGCCCACAGGCACGCCGTGCAGCGCCTGCGCGGCCGCGGGGGCGAAGGTCTGCACCCCGCTGAGCGAGGCAGCGAAGAAGAAGAAGAAGCCGAAACACATCCACACGGCCGGGATCTTCAGGAAGTCGAAGTTCCCTTCGGCGTCGGTGGCAGCGCGCGTGGCGGTGGTGTCGGCATCTACCCGCTTGTGCACCGCCATATCGAGCGCCAACTGCTCGCGGTTGAACCACAGCACCGCCAGCACCACGAATGCGAGCACGCCCGCGCTGGCGAGCGCCACTCGCCACGAGTACGCCATGGCCAGCGGGACCATCATGACCGGCGCCAGCGCCCAGCCCAGGCTGCCGGTGATGCCGTGGGCGCTGAACGCATGGCCCAGCCGCGATGCATGCACCTTGCGATTGAGCAGCGTGAAGTCGACCGGGTGGAACACCCCGTTGCCCACCCCCGCCACCACCGTGCACAGCGCCATGGCGCCGTAGCTCGGGCTCGCGGCGTAGCCCAGTGCCGCCAGCCCCAGCAACGCCAGGCCACCGAACAGCACTGGCCGGGGCCCGAAGCGGTCGACCACGAAGCCAGACGCAGCCTGCACAGCGCACGAGACCACGAAGAAGATCGTCATCAGCAACCCGAGCTCGGTGAAACTCACGCCGAACGCGACCTTCAGCCAAGGAAACAGCGGCGGCAGCAGCAGCTGGCTGAAGTGGCTGACGCTGTGCGCCAGCCCGACGAGGCCGATCAGCGCCACATCCTGGCGGGCGGGGTGTGCGGGGGCGGTCAGGGCGGTCATGGGGTCGGCGAGAGATGGTGAAACCGGGGCAGCCTCGATGCTAGTCATTTCGAAGCTGCTGCGTCGGCGTCACCGATTGGTACATGAGTTTCTTCGCTGCCGCCCCTTAGGGGTTGTTCGCAGCGTACGCGCTGCCTAGACTCGGGCAGGCGGGCGCACAACGCGACTGCAATGTCTTTCGCCAGGAGTCCGTGTGCTCACATCCTTGTTCGGTGATCTCGGTGCTTCGAAAGGCCCCGACGGCAAGAAGCGCGCGGCCGACGCCGATCCCGACGGCGGCTTTGCAGCCACCGCGATCATGGAGAGCGTGGCCACCGAGGTCAACGCCCGTGGCCAGATGGTCGACCGGCACTCGAAAGACCTGGTCGTCACCGGCTCTCCGGCGCAGGCCATCCGCGAGCACTTCGCCGCGACACGGGCGGACCTCGACACCGCCACGTCGCTGATCACCCTGCTCGACCCGGCCGGCGTGTGGGCGGCGGCTGTCATCAAGGCCTTGTCCGACGCTGGCGGGCGGCCGATCGAGCGGCTGCACCTGCGCGAGCAGTCCACCCTGCGCACACTGGCCATGATCGAGCGCACCACGCTCGTGCGGCGCCACGAAGACACGCTTCGCATCTACCACGCCGATGTCCGGGCCCCGGGCCGCGACGCTGCCGAGATACCGGTCGCGCTGATGGAGCGCAGCCAGATGACCACGGTCATCATCGGCCCGCTGCAACCCCACGCGATCGACGGCTTGCTCGACGCGCTGCACAGCGCCGCCATGCTGCCCACGTGGCGCTGCCCGAACCTGCTTTTCATGTTGCCGCCCAACGCGGTCTGGATCGCCAACAAGATCAGCGCCGTGGTCTGGCCGGCGCGCCTGCACGTGCACGTGCTGAGCGAATCGATGACCGGCGCGTCGTCGGTCTGGAACGCGATGCTGGGCATGTGGAACCAGGTCAAGGCCCAACCCGCCTGGGACCCGACGGCCCACCCCGCAATGATGGGCATGAGCGACTTCCCGATCAAGGTCAGCGACCTCGACGCCGCGCCAGCGCAAGCGCCCGCAACCGGCGCCCAGGCCCCGCACATCACGCCTGCCCGCGTGCCCGCCGCAGCCGCAGCCGCAGCCGACACTGCCCCGCCCGTGATGCGCATCAGCCGCGGCCTGCTCGACCCGGCGCGGGCGCGCAAGGCGCTGGCCGGCATGCTCTCGCTCGACGGCCTGCTCGGCTGCGCGGTGGTCGATGGCACCACCGGCCTGGTGCTGGCCCGCGAGACACGCGAGGACCACCCGGTCGACATGGACCTGGTCGCCGCAGGCTGCGCCCAGGTGTTGCGGGCCCACCGCCAGGCAGCCCGAAGCATGGGCATGGCCGAGCAGGTCGACGAAGTCATGACCACCGCCGGCCCGCGCCAGCAGGTGGTACGCACGCTCTCGCGCCACCCTGACCTGTTCCTCGTGGCCATGCTCGAGAAGCACCGCACGAACCTCGCGCTGGCGCGCTTTCAGCTGATGGAAGTGGAACGCGGGCTGGTGTAGCGGCGGTTTGACCGGCCCGCGCAGGAAAGGGATTTCTCCGCCCACTAGAATACGCAGCGACGGGCCTCCCCGCATGGAAGCGCGGCCAACCGGGTCAGGTCGGGAACGAAGCAGCCCCAACCGTTGCGACCAGTGCCGGGGTCAGGCTCGTCACCCCTTTCGAACGACGCTAGAGCCACACTCGAAAGAGGCCAGGCACCGCTTCAAGTCGCGTGCTTGAACGCCATCACCGCCTGGTTGCGCAACGTGCGCACCAGCGACAACTCCCGCTCCCCCAGCTCGATGCCGCCCGGCAACGCTTTGTCGGCATAAATCAGGCCGAACGGCGCGCCTTTCATCTGCAGCGGCAGCAGCAGGAAGGCCGGCGCGTTCACCCCTTCGCGGTACCAGGCGGGCAGGCGGGCTGCGATGCTGGGCAGCGTGGCGTCGCTGATCAGCGTGTCGACGTTCTTCAGGCAGACCGCGCTGAAGAGGTTCACGTCGCCCTTGAGCGCCACCTTGAACCGCGCAGCCACCGCCGGGGCATCGTCGCCCAGGCCGAAGCGGCCGGTGAGTTCGCCGGTCTTGGTGTCGCGCATGCAGAACACCACGCGGCGCAGGCCGAGCGCGCGGTAGATCGTCTCGAGCACCATGCGCAGCACTTCGTTGAGCTTGAAGTCATCGACCATGGTGTTGGTGATGTCCTGCACGCCGGCGGCCAGCAACTCGGCGGCCGAGTCGAGGCTCGTGCGCGCCGCGACCTGCGTCTGCGTCAACACCACGGTCGCTTGCAGCGCGTGGCTTTGCAGGCCGATGGAGACCGGGTCGCCAGGGTCGCCGTGGTCATTCGGTTCGGGCGGGGGCGCGGGCGGCGCGAGCAGCCGGTACATCGGCGAGTCGGGTGCCACGTGCAGGCCCATCGCTTGCGCCAGCTCGGCCATTCGCTGCTGCGCGACGAGCGTGGCGGCCTCGATCTGCGCCACGCTCACGCCGAGCACACGGGCGTGTTGCTGCGCAACCAGCGCCAGGCGCTCGCCGGCTGACTCGGCGCTTGAATCGGCACCCGACGTGAGCAGCGAGTCGGCGATGCGGTTGGCCGCCTGCGACAACCATCGCAGCCGCTCGGCCGGCTGGTCGGGCACGCGCAGCGGCGGCTCGCCCACCGGCTTGCGCATGGCGCGCTGCAGGCTGTCGGGCAGGCCCCAGGTGCGCGCCACGCCGATGCCGAGCTGCTCGTAGCTGATACCCAGTACTGCGAGCGACGCGCTTTCTTCGGTGGCCTGGCGCTGGCCGCGCGGTGCACGCGCGCAGACCATGTCGCGCACCTGCTGGGCCTCCTCGGCAAGGTAGAACTCGGCCAGCAAGCGCCCGAGGTTCAAGTACATCGCGACGATGAAGGCTTCTTCGGTGTCGCGCGTGTGGCGGCCCAGTTCGCTGGCCAGCGTTCCGGCCAGCAACGCGCGCAGGAACTCGTCCTGCAACTGGCTCGCATGCGCCTTGTTCTGCATGTGCTCCAGCAGCACCAGGCTCATCGCCATGTTGCGCACGCCGGCAAAACCGATCAACGCAACCGCGCGCGACACCGTGCTCACGCCGTCGCCACCCACCGCACCGAAGTGCGCGGTATTCACCACGCGCAGCAGCTTGTTGGTGAGCGCCACGTCCTTCAGGATCTCGTTCGCGAGGCTGGTCAGGCTCTCGTTGTCGGAACTGGCAACGCGGCGAATCCGCAACACCGAGTCCGACAGTGCGGGGAAGTCGCTCTTGTGGCGCATGCGCCGCAGCAGGAAGTCGAGCGTGCCGGCGCCGGCACCGGCGCGCGCCGTGGGTTGCTGCCCGGCGGTCGGCGCCGCCGCCGGCTCGGGCGCGAGCCAATCGGCCAGCGCATCGCGCAGCAGTTGCACGCTCTTCCAGCGCTGCGTCGGGTCGCGTGCCAGCGCGCGCAGAAGCACCGTGCGCAAGGTGTCGTCCACGTCGGCCCGCAGACTGCCCGGAAGGGCCAGGTCTTCATGCACGACACGCGACATGGCGCGGTACGGGTCGCGTTCATTGACGAGGCGCTGGCCGCTGAGCAGTTCGGTCAGCACGATGCCGGCGGCGAACACGTCCATCGTCGGCGCCGGCAGCGCGGCGTTCACCGCTTCGGGCGACATATAGCCCGGCGTGCCGACCACCTGGCCCTGGCCGCCCGGGTCGTTCATGCGCGCGGCGATGCCGAAGTCCATCACCCGCGCGCGGCCGCTGCCGTCGACGAGGATGTTCGATGGCTTGAGATCGCGGTGCACCACGCCGGCCGCGTGCGCGGCGGCCAGCGCATCGAGTACGCCGAGCATCAGCGTCACGGCCTCGTGCGCAGGCAGCGCGCCGCGCGTGCGCAAGTGTTGCGACAGGGTCGGCCCGGGCACGTACTCGAACACCAGGTAAGGCTGCAGTTCGTGCACGTCGGCCTCGAACACCGGCACGATGTTCGGGTGCGTGAGGCGGCTGACGCTGCGCGCTTCCTGCAGCCATTGGTTCATCGTCGTGTCGTCTGAATCGGCCTGTGCCGGCATCAGCTTGACGGCCACCTCGCGGTCGAGCCGGCTGTCCCATGCGAGCCACACGGTCGCCTGCGCGCCTCGGCCCAGCACCCGCTTCAGCTCGAAGCGGCCGACGCGCGATGCCGCGACGATGTTCAGGTCGATGGCCATCAAGGCGTGCCGGTTGCGGCGCCGGGCGCGGGGTCGGGCGCGGGGTCGGTCGCCTCGGCTTGCGCCGCAGAGTCCGGCAGGCCGCTGCGGGTCGATGCCGGTGCGGCCTTGCCGGTGGCAAGCGTCTCGCGCGCCGCGTGCAGCGCGTCGGTCACGTCGCGGCCGTTGATGCCCAGCGCGCGGCCGTAGCGTTGCGCCACATGCGCCAGGGCGCTGGCCTGCCGCGCGGGGGTCGCGAGTTGGGTGGCATCGACCACGTCGTTGGCGGCACTGGCGATCAGGCGCAGAACTTCGTCGTCGTTGTCGGGCTTGCGCACCGGGGCATCGGCAGGCAGCCGGCGCGCCATGTGCAGCACATCGTCGCCCAGGCCCCACTGGCGGCCCACCGCACCGCCGAGCGACTCGATGTCGACCCCGAGCACCGCAAAACCCGCAGCGGTCTCGCTCATCCCCGGCTGCGGCGCCCCGCCGGGCTCGCGGCCATCGGGGCTCGGTTGCATCAGGTCGCGCATCTGCACGGCTTCGTCGGCGAAGTGGTAGCGCAGCATCAAGCGGCCAAGGTTCTGCAGCACGGCGATCAGGTACGTCACCTGCGCGTCGTAGCCGGCCGGGCGCAAGGCCTGCGCCACATGGCCGGCCAACCGCACCTGGTCGAACGTGGCTTGCAGTGCGGCGGCCTGCTCCGGCGCCAGCGGGCCAGGCCACCGGCGCAGCGCGTTGGCGGCCTGCCGCACACCGTTCACGCCGATCAGCGAAATGATGCGTCGCAAGGTCAGCACCGGGCCATTGCCTTGCACCTGCGTGCCCTGCACCTGTGCCGAATTCAGGGTGCGCAGCAGCTCGAAGGTGAGGGCCATGTCGACCAGCACGTCTTCGGCGATCTGCTCGGTGCGCTGGCCCTCCTGGCTCGTGATGCGGGCCACGCGCGCGGCGAGGCCAGGCAAGGCGGGCAGGTGGCCAACCGTGCGCAGGCGGTCGAGCAGCAGGGCCAGCGGGCCGCCGCCGTCTTGCGACTGCGCTTCGAGCCAACCCGACAAGGCCCCGAGCAGCGTGCGGGCACTCTGGTAGCGCAGCCGCTCCTGGGCCGAGGTGCAGCGGTTCGCGATGGCACGCAGCGCTTCCGGGATGGGCAGGGGCGTGGTCCATGGCAGGCGCACGATTTCGCGGCCGAGCGGCGTCATGCGGTCGATGGCAAGTGCCACGTCGGCCTGGTCGAGAACCGGCTGGCCGGTGAGAGCGTGGTGCAGCAGCACGCCGCAGGCGAGCACGTCGCGCGTGGCGGCGCTGCGCTGCGCGCGCAGGCCCTCCGTTCCGCCGATGCCGTGGCTGCCGCCCCGCACGGCGGTGTGGGCCGCCGGTGCCGCTTCGGACGCGACGCCCAGCGCCATCAGGCTGGCAGCGCCGCGTTCGTTGATGACGATGCTCTGAAACTGCAGGTCGCGGTGCGCCACGCCCGCGTCGTGCGCGAACGCCAGGCCTTGCAGCACGTCGCACAGCACGCGCACCACATCGGCCGGCGCCGGGTTGGGGTGCGCGACAAGCCACTCGCCGAGCAGCACGCCCTGGCTGCGCTCGACCGCCACGAAGGGCCAGTGGTCCTGCACGCCCGCTTCGGCGATGGGCGCAAGGTTCGGGTGGTCAAGGCGCCCGCTCGCACGGGCATCGCGTTGCCAGTGTTCCAGCTCGGCCGGACCGGCAGGCTGCAAGCGCGGCAGCGACAGCATCAGCTCGGTGCCGCTGCGGGGGTCGAACGCCAGCCACACCATCGTGCAGGCACTCTTGCCGAGCAACTGGCGCAACTGGAATCGGCCGAAGTTCCGCGTCGGGTTCGGCTGGGCAACGGACACGGCGTGAGCAACCATCGTTCAGGGGGGATGACGTTGCCCGATTTCACCCGGTATCGGTGCGCAGTGGTGGCGCGATCAGGCAGGGGAAGTTCCGCCAGTTCTCAGGCTTGCTCGTCTTCGCCCGTCACATCGACCTCGATCACCGCGCCCGCACCGGTCACGAAAGCGCAGCGCACCACCGCGCCAGGCTGGGCCCGCTGAACCGCGCTGCGGTAGCGCAGCATCTGTGCGCGGTAGGCGGGCAACTGCTGTGGCGTGTGCTGCAGCTTGTAGTCAAGCACCCACCACTGCGGGGCGCCTCCGGTGGCGTCGTCGATCAACACGAGCCGGTCGATGCGCAAGGCCTCGCCGCCGTGTCCGACCGGCACCTCGTTGGCGTGCCATTGCAGGCCCGGCGCGCCGGGCCAGAAGCGAGCACACGCCGGGCTTTGCAACACGGTGCGCGCGATGCGCTCGGTGGCCGCGGCCGGCGCACCGAACTCGGCTGCAGCCGCGTGGGCCAGATCGGCCAGATCGGCGCAGGGCTGGTCGCCGGCACGCCCCGCACCGCCCGCGCTCGCCCATTCGAGCACGCGGTGAACGGCCTTGCCCAGGCGCGTGGCATCGGTATCGGCCGAGCGTTCGATGGCAGCAGTGCGGTCGGGCGCGGCCCCGTTCGTGGCCGCGTCACGCCAGGCCGGCAGCTGCTTCAGCGCGGTCGGCGCTGCGGCGCTCGGCGCGAGCGCGGCAGGGTTCGTTGGAGCGGGCACCCACGCCGGCACCCACACGGTAGCCAGCGGCTCGACGCGCGCCCACCATGGCGCGCGAAGCGGCGCGCGGTGCGGCTCGGTGGCGCTGAACACCAGCCGCTCTTTTGCGCGCGACATGGCCACGTACAGGCCGTTCAGTTCCTCGCGATCGCGCGCTTGCATCTCGGCCGCCAGCAGGCCCGCCAGCGACGGCGCGCAGGCCGCCTCGGAGTACACGAACGCACAGCGCAGCGGTGCCTCGGACTCGACCGGCCACTCGATGAGCAGCGCAGTCGTCTCGGCCTTGCGCGGCGACGGGTCGGCGTCCATCACGAACACGACACGCGCCTCCAGGCCTTTGGCACCGTGGACGGTGAGCAGTTGCACCGCGTCAGGCTGTGCCGGTGCAGCCACCTTGATCGCACGGCGCTTCATCGCCCGCACGAAGTTGTACGGCGTGGCATGGCGCGCGCCGTCCAGCGACAAGGCCTGGCCGAGCAGCGCGTCGACCGCATCGAGCGCTGCCACTTGCTCCGCCGCAGGCACGGTGGCGGCCACGCGGGCACGCAGGTCACCTTCGTGGACGATGCGGTCCAGCAGGTCGTGGGGCGGCAAGCGCAACGCGGCAACCTGCCATGCCGCCAGCAAGGTGGCTGCACGCTGAAGGTTCGGGTGCGCAGGCCACTCGCGCTGCAGCGCCGCCCACCAATCGCCGCTGGTTGCACGCTGGGCGAACGTGGCCAGCGCGATCAGGTCGTCGTCGGTCGCACCGAAGAGCGGGCTGCGCAGGGCCTGCGCAAGCGCCAGCCGGTGGCTGGGCGAGACCAGCGCATCGAGCACGGCGACGAGATCGCGTGCTTCGGGCGCATCCATCAACGCGTGGTCTTCCACGGCGGCGCAAGGGATGCGCAAGCGCTGCAAAGCGTGTGCGACAAGGCGCAGCGATTCGCGCTTGCGGCACAGCACGATGACCTCGCCAGGGCGCATCACGGCCACGCCCTCGGGCGTGCTCGCCAACGCGAGGCCCGCGCCACCTGAGACGCCTTCACCGCCCTCGCCGCGCCCGTCAAGGTGCCCGGCCAGCAGCGCCTGCACCGCGCTCGCAACGAGCGCTGCCTCGCGTTCGCGCAGCACTTCTTCGACCTCGGTGCGCGGGGTCGTCAGCGTGTCGCGCCACACGGCCGGTGCGTCGCTCTTGGTCGCCTTGGGCGGCCTCAAGACACGGCCGATGCTGAACACGCCCGCGCCGGGCACGGCGGCGATCTCGGTGGTGTGGGCCCGAAAGCCACCGAACTCGCCGGCCGCGCCGGCCTGCGCGAACACGGTGTTCAGCGCCGCGATCACTTCGGGCGCATTGCGCCGCGTGTGGTCGCATTCGAGCAGCGTGCCGCCCAGCGCTTGCACGACGAACTCGCGCGCGGCCTCGAACACGCGCGGCTCGGCGCGGCGGAAGCGGTAGATGCTTTGCTTCGGGTCACCGACGATGAACACACCCGGCGGGCGCTGGCCGCTGGCGCCGCCGCCCGCGCCGGCATACGCGCCCAGCCACGCATGCAGCGCATGCCATTGCAGCGGGCTGGTGTCCTGGAACTCGTCGATCAGCACGTGGCGAATGCGCGCATCGAGCCGCTCCTGCACCCAGCCGGCGAGCGTGGCGTCGCGCAGCAGGGCGAGGCCGCATCGTTCCAGGTCGGCCATGTCGGCCAGGCCGCGCGCGCGCTTGTAGGCATCGAACTCGGTCAGCAGCGCTCGCGCGAGCCGCACCATTCGCAGGTGCTCGGCATGCGCATCGAGCTGGTGGATCTGCGCGGCGATCTCGGCGAGCGCGTCTTGCGCCGCGGTCAGCGCCTCGACCTTGCCGAGCTGCTTGCGCGGCGTGCCGGCGGTGGTGAACAGCGCCGCCCACGCGGCATCGAACGCGGCTTGTGGGTCGGTGTGCGCCAGTGCCATCACCAGGCCGGTGGCGGCGTCTTGTGCCTTGCTGCCGCCCAGGCCAAGCGCGAGCGCCAGCTCCCGCAGCCACGCGCGCCAACGCTCACCCAGCAACGCAGCGGCGGGGTGCGCACCCGGCGGCTCGGTGGCGGGCGGCGGCACGCTGGGCTCCAAGGTGCCGGCGGCGTCGGCCAGCTCGAACTCGACGCGCTTGTCCCACGCGGCCTCCAACCATTTGCGCGCCGCGCTGCGGCCACGTTGCTGGATCAGCGCGGCGTGGTCGGCCCGCAGCAGCGGCGCGCGCAGCAGTGCAGCGTGGAAGCGCCGGAACACATCGCCGCGGTGGTCTTGCGGGTCTTCGATCAACTGCATGTCGGGCTGCAGGCCCAGCTCGGTGAGCAGCTCCATCGGGGCCGCACGCAACAGTTGGGCGAACCAGGCGTGGAAGGTGCGCACCTCGACCGCGCGGCCGGTGCTCAGCACCCGCTCGTGCAGGCCGGCGAGCTGCTGGGCGAGCACCGGCGCCTCGACGGCGGGCACGCCGCGGTCGATCAAGGCCTGGGTGCGCTGCGCGTCGGTGGCGTGGTGTGAGCCGAACTCGCGCAGCCAGTCGTCGAGGCGCTGGCGCATCTCGCCGGCGGCCTTGCGCGTGAACGTGATCGCGAGGATTTCGTGCGGCTCGGCTCCGGCAAGAAGCGCGCGAAGAATGCGCGACACCAGCATCCAGGTCTTGCCCGCGCCGGCGCAGGCCTCGACCACGACGCTTCGCTGCGGGTCACAGGCCACGGCGTAGAACGCGGCACGGCTGACGCGCTCGCCGTCGGCACGGTAGGCGGCCTGCGTCATGCGGAGGACCGGGTCATGCGAAGGACCGCGTCATGCGCAGGCCCAGGTCATGCAGAGGCCTCGGCCGGCGACCAGTGGTCACGCCGGCACACGCCGCGCACTTCGCAGAACTCACAGGTGCGGCCCTCGCCAAGCGCCGGCAAGCCCGCCCCTGCCCCGAGGCGATGCAGGTCGTGCGCCAGGCCTTGCAACAACGCATCGGCGCTCTCGGCCACACCCTTGTGCGGCACCTCCTCGATGGCCGTGTTGCCATCCAGGGCAAGGTACATCGCACTCAACGGCTGCGCCGATTCGGCACGCACCAGGGCGGCATAGAACGCGAGCTGGGTGTCTTCGAACGGCACGCGCACCTTGTCGCGCAGCGAGCCGGCGCTGCCGGTCTTGTAGTCGATGAGCTGCAGCGCGGCGCCGCCCTCGGTGCGCACCTGGTCGATGCGGTCGATCACGCCGTGCAGGGCCACGCCGCCGAGCGCGGGCAGCAGCAGCGTGATGTCGTCTTCGCCGCGCATGAACCGCGCGCCCTCGGCATCACGCTCATGCAGCCACGCCACGTAGCGCGGCGCAAAGCCCGCGAACGAGGCACTGAAGGGCAGGAAGTCGGCATCGGCCAAGCCCTTTTCCAACTGCACTTGATCGGCCAGCGCGTGCAGCTGCAGCATGTCTGCAGCCACCGCGCGGGGCTCGGTGCGCGCGGTGTGAAAGGCGAACAGCACCGCATGGAGCCAGTCGCCGTAGTCGCGCTTCTCGAGCTCGTCGTCCAGCTCGTCGGCCTCGCGCAGGCCCAGCATGCGCAGTGCGAAGAAGCGATACGGGCAGGCCCGCAATGCCTCAATGGCGCTGGCCGACACCCGCTTCGGCAACAGGGCCGGTGCGCCAGGTGCGGTCATGAAGATCGGCGTGGCCGCAACCGCCCGCTCGGTGCGCGGGTCGTTCCAGACACGCAGCGCTTCGCCACGGCTTGCCAGCGCCAGCGACAGTCGTTCGACGAGCGGGCTCGCCGCCAATGGCTCGGTGCCATCCATGCGTCGCCGCAAGAAGCTGACGCGCGGCAAGTGCATCGCCTGCACAAAGGCCAGCAACTGCGCGTTGCGCTTGTCGGCCGCCGTCGGGATGCCGAGCGCCAACGCCAGCGCATCGCCGATCAAACCCGCCCGGGTGGCCGACGCACCGAGGTGGGCGTCGTCGGCGCCCGGGAACACGACGGCGGCGAACGGCCGCAGCATGGCGCGCGCCAGCGGCGTGATCACCACCTGCTCCCGCCCATCACCCGCGCTGCGCGCAGGCACGAAGCTCGCGCCTTCGAGCGTGTCGGCCACCCACGCACTGAACTCGTCGAAGCTCATCACGGCAGCGCCAGCCGCCGTCGGCCAGGCGCTGGGTGCGGCGTCGAACACCGGCAGGCGCAGCGTGGCCAGCACCTGGCGGCCTGCGTCGTCCGCGTTCATCGCCGCGAGCGCGGCGCTGCGCCGCAGGGCTTCGGCGAGCGTGGTGAGCCACCCAGCCAGCGGCGCCCGCGAACGGCCGGCGAACAAGGCGAGCAAGGCATCAACGGCAGCCCACAGGCGCAGGGCCGGCCCGCCCAGCGGCCCGCCCGGCGACCCGTCCAGCGCGAGGTGGCGAAGCCCGGCAACGCGCAGCACCTGCGCACCGCGACAGGCATGTTCGAGCGCATCGACGGCCGAGGCCTCTGCAAGGCCAAGCCACGCCGAGCCGCCCTTCAGCCAGTCGATCAGGTCGTCGGTCGCGGCGTCGGGCCGGGCAGTGCGCAGCAGAGCCATCAACTGCGCAGCGGCGCGCGTGGTCGAGAGCGTCCAGCCGGTCTCGTCGCGCAGGCTCACCTGCTGGCGCTCGAGCAAGGCACGCACGCGACGCACCAGCTGGCGGTCTTGCGCGATCAAGGCGACCGGTAGCTCGGCGCATCGCAGGTGTTCGAGCACCCGGGCGGCGGCACTCTGGGCTTCGTCTTCCAGGCCGTCGCACACACGCAATGCCGGCGGCGGCGCGAGGCGCAGGTCGGTGAACGGCGCGGCAAGCGCGGCATCGGTGTCGATGACCAGACACGGCGCCTTTGAAGATGCGAGTAAAGCAAGCGTCAGCGGATCGGCACCACCGGCTTGCACAACGATGAATGCCGAAGGCCGGAGCGCGAACAAGCGGTCGGTGGCCGGCGGGGCAGCAAGGCAGGCCCATTCGAGCGCGACGCGGGCCAGCATGTGCTCGGTGCCACCGGGGCCGGGCGCGATCGGAAGCAGCTCGCGCGCCGCGGCCCAGCGTTGCGCTCGCTCTGCGGCTGGCCAGGCTGCGCTGGCGCGCACGAGCGCGTGCGCCGACTCGACCACCATCGCGACGGCGCGCGCAAACGAACGCGCATCGCGCCTGGCCCAGGCGGCACCCCAGGGTTGGCCGCGCAGCAACTCGGTGGCGACGAGGGCGTCCACGGCAGCATCGAGGCTCACCTGCCCCGCTTCCATCGGCGGCGCCGGCCACAGCCCGGCGGCCAGCGTGCGCGTGGTCTCGATGCGGGGCATCCAGCCAACATGAACCATGAACGCCGCGCGCGCGTGCGGCAGCAGTTCGGTGAAGGGCAGCAGGACCACGGCATCGCGCAATTCGAGCGCTGAAGCCTTCGCCCACCCAGCGACCCGGGCAGCGATGGAGGCCCATCGCTCAGTGCTGGCGCCGGCGGTATCAAGGGCTTCGCGCGCTATCGTGACCATAGGTGAGAGGCCGGCCCGCTGCGGCACGACGAGAGGGGCTTTGTGTCAGAATCATTGTGTCTTGACACCCATTCCAAACGGTGCCGAACTGAGGACATTCATGAGCAGCGACCTGATCAAACACACTTCCGACGCGTCCTTCAATGCCGATGTGCTCGAGTCCGACAAGCCCGTCCTGGTGGACTATTGGGCCGAGTGGTGCGGCCCCTGCAAGATGATCGCACCCATCCTGGACGAGGTCTCGAAAGACTACGACGGCCGCCTGAAGATCGCGAAGATGAACGTCGACGAAAACCGGGACGTCCCGGCCAAGTTCGGCATTCGCGGCATCCCGACGCTCATGCTGTTCAAGGGCGGCCAACTGGCCGCTACCAAGGTAGGCGCCTTGTCCAAAGCCCAGTTGACCGCGTTCCTCGACGGTCATCTATAATTCGACGAAAGTTCGTTCGGCTTGGTCTTTCACCGAAGATTGAACCGGCGACCGAAGATCGGCCCCCACGCCTTGACCGAGGCGGCTCACTGAAGCCCGACGCTTCAGTCAAGCAGCCTTGGCGCCCGACCCGGCGGCGCGTGGTTCGGCACACCACTCCAGTATTTTTCCTCGTGCGAGCGTTAGCCAACGCCTCGCGCATCCAGGTTGATGGCACCAAGGTCGCACGCGAACGGCCCGCCACCCAAACCAACAGCCCACCGACCCGGGGTGCCCCTCCATGCATCTGTCAGAACTCAAGTTGATCCACGTCTCGGAGCTCATCAAGATGGGCGAGGCGCTGGAGATCGAAAACGTTGCCCGTATGCGCAAGCAGGAGCTGATGTTCGCGATCATGAAGAAGCGCTCCAAGGCCGGCGAACAGGTGTTCGGGGACGGCGTGCTCGAGGTGCTGCCCGACGGCTTCGGTTTCCTGCGCTCGCCGGACGCCAGCTATATGGCGAGCACCGACGACATCTACCTCAGCCCGAGCCAGATACGGCGCTTCAACCTGCACACGGGTGACGCCATCGAAGGCGAAGTTCGTGTGCCGAAAGACGGCGAGCGCTACTTCGCGCTGGTCCAGGTCGACCGGGTGAACGGCCAGACGCCCGAGGAGAGCAAGCACAAGATCATGTTCGAGAACTTGACGCCGCTCTTCCCGAAAGAGCAGTTCAAGCTCGAGCGCGACATCAAGACCGAAGAGAACATCACCAGCCGCATCATCGACCTCGTTGCCCCCATCGGCAAAGGCCAGCGCGCGTTGCTCGTGGCGCAGCCGAAGACCGGCAAGACGGTGATGATGCAGCAGCTGGCGCACGCGCTGGTCGCCAACCACCCCGAGGTCTACCTGATCGTTCTGCTCGTCGACGAGCGCCCGGAAGAAGTGACCGAGATGGTCCGCACGGTGCGCGGTGAAGTCATCAGTTCCACATTCGACGAACCCGCCGCACGCCACGTGCAGGTGGCCGAGATGGTGATCGAGCGCGCCAAGCGGCTGGTCGAGATGAAGAAGGACGTGGTGATCCTGCTCGACTCGATCACCCGCCTCGCACGAGCCTACAACAACGTGCTGCCTTCGAGCGGCAAGGTGCTGACCGGCGGCATGGACTCGAACGCACTGCAGCGCCCGAAGCGCTTCTTCGGCGCAGCGCGAAATGTCGAGGAAGGCGGCTCGCTCACCATCATCGGCACCGCGCTCATCGACACCGGCAGCCGGATGGACGAGGTGATCTACGAAGAGTTCAAGGGAACCGGCAACTGCGAGATCCACCTCGACCGCCGGATGGCCGAGAAACGCGTGTACCCGTCGATCTTGATCAACAAGAGCGGCACTCGGCGCGAAGAGTTGCTGCTGCAGCCCGAGATCCTGCAAAAGACCTGGATCCTGCGCAAACTCCTCTATCCGATGGACGAGATCGAAGCGATGGAGTTCATTCTCGACAAGATGAAGTCGACCAAGAACAACCACGACTTTTTCGACATGATGCGGCGTGGCGGGTGAGGTGCCGCCGCGCGCTACAATGCGCGGTTTCCCGAACTGCGGAAAGTGCGCCAAAGGGTTTGGCGTGGCTCCCGTGTCACCGGCGTACCAGTCGGCCAAAAAGCGAGCAGAGGTCCCAATGAAAGAAGGCATTCACCCCACGTACCGCGATGTGTGTTTCGTGGACCTGTCGAACGGTTGGAAGTTCGTGACGCGCTCGTGCGCGCAGACCCGCGAAACCGTGAAGATGGACGACGGCCGTGAGCTGCCGCTGTTCAAGCTGGAAAGCACCAGCGAATCGCACCCGTTCTACACCGGCACGCAAAAGAGCGTTGACTCGCTCGGCGGCCGCGTCGAGAAGTTCCGCAACAAGTTCGCGCACCTCACCACCAAGAAGTAAGCGCGACGAACGCTCGAAGGAGGCAGCCCCGTCTGCCTTGATCCAAGAAGGCAGCCAAGGCTGCCTTTTTCAATGCCCTGCCGCGCGCGGCAAAACACACGGCCAGACAGGCCAAAGCCGAAGTTGCTGCATCATTCGCGGCGCACCGATTCGACCTGCATTGAGCTCACCCAACCCCGCCCTCGTCACGGAACGCGCCGCGCAGCGGCTGCCGCGCATCCCCTTGCTGTTGTTCTGCGCGGCTTACGTTCTGCCAGGCCTGTTCGGCCGCGACCCCTGGAAGAACGCAGACCTCAGCGCGTTCGGCTACATGCTCAGCATTGCCCAGGGCCGCAGCCACTGGCTCGCACCCAGCCTGGGCGGCCTTCCCGCTGACGCCGCCTTGTTGCCCTACTGGCTGGGCGCCGGCTTCATCGACCTGCTGGGCCCTGCGCTCGGCCCCGCCCTGGCCGCACGCGTCCCGTTTGCCATCCTGCTGGTGTGCGTGCTCGTGCTGACCTGGTACAGCACCTACCACCTGGCCCGAACCGAAGCGGCGCAACCACTGCCGTTCGCGTTCGGCGGTGAAGCCAAGCCCGTTGACTATGCGCGCGCCATCGCCGACGGCGCGGTGCTCGCGCTGGTGGCGTCACTCGGCCTGCTGCAACTTGGCCATGAAACCACGCCCGAGCTGGCGCAACTCGCGAGCGTGGCCTTGTTCGTCTATGCGCTTGCGGCCAGCCCGTTTCGGGTGTGGGAGGCGCGCCTCGCAGTGCTGGTCGCCTTGCCAGCGCTTGCCGCCAGCGGCGCACCGAGCGTCGGCCTCGCGCTGGGCCTGGTCGGCAGCGTGATCTGCATGCGATCAGGCTACGCGCCCGCGCGCCGTTTCGCACCGTGGGTCGCCGCAAGCACTTTGCTGGCAGCCGGTGTGGCCTCTGCAGTGAGCGCATGGGCCTGGCGCGCCGGCAGCGGTGCGCTGTCCATGGCCGGCGTGTGGGACGTGCTGCGCCTGGTCGCCTGGTTCACCTGGCCCGCCTGGCCTCTGGCGGTGTGGACCGTCTGGCGCTGGCGCGGGCATTTGTCGGACCGGCACATCTCGATCCCCCTCGGCTGCGTTGCCGTGAGCTTGCTCGCGAGCACTGCCATGGGGGGCTCGGACCGCGCCCTGATGCTGGGCCTGCCACCGCTCGCAGTACTCGCAGCGTTCGCGCTGCCCACCCTCGCCCGCAGCACGGCGGCGGCCATCGACTGGTTCTCGGTGTTCTTCTTCACCCTCGGCTCGATCGTGATCTGGGTTGTCTACGTCTCGATCCAGACCGGCTTGCCCGCACAGCCGGCGATCAACATCGCGAGGCTGGCCCCTGGCTACACGCCGCGCTTCTCGCTGTTCGCGCTGGCGCTGGCGGCTCTGGCCACCATCGCCTGGCTGTGGCTCGTCAAGTGGCGCACCGGCCGCAGCCGCCACCCGCTGTGGAAGAGCCTGGTGCTGCCGGCCAGCGGAGTGGCGCTGTGCTGGCTGCTGCTGATGACCTTGCTGCTGCCACCACTGGACCATGCGCGCAGCTACCGTTCGCAGGTGCAACGCATCGCCTTGCAGGTGCCGAGCCGATCATGCGTTGCGGCGCCCGGCATGCCCACGGCCCAGGTCGCGGCCTTGGAGTACCACGGCGGCTACCGCGTCGATGCAACGAGTGACGCGGCGCAGCACGGCTGCGCATTCCTGCTGCTCACGGAAACATTGCGCGATCCACGGACTGCGGGGCCAGGTTGGCGGCTGCTGGCACGAGAGCGCCGCAACACCAGCGAACAGGAGATCACCGCGATCTACCGCAGGGAGCCGGGCATGCATTGACCGCGCGACTGAGCGCGGAATCGATGGACGGGCGCTGCGTCGAGCGCAGGCTCAACTGGCGAGGGCGCTGTCGGCCGCTGCCGTTTGGCCGGCAGCGGGAAGTGTCGCAGCGGGAAGCGCTGCGGCACCGCGCAGGCGCACCGCCGGCAGCACGAGCCGGAACACCGACCCCTTGCCCACTTCGCTTTGAATGTCGAGCTCGCCGCCGTGGCGCTGCGCCACGTGCTTGACGATGGCCAGCCCCAGGCCGGTACCGCCCGTGTCGCGCGAGCGGCTGCCGTCGACCCGGTAGAAGCGTTCGGTCAGGCGCGGCAGGTGTTCACGCGCGATGCCGGGGCCAGTGTCGGTCACCGCAATCACACCGGCGCCGTCCGCCTGCACATCGCAGCTGACCTTGATCGTGCCGCCGTCGGGCGTGTAGCGCACGGCGTTGCCGACGAGGTTGCTGATCGCGCTGAACAACTCTTCCTGAGCACCGGCCACTTGCAACCCGGTATCAGCCGGGAACACCAGCGTGTGCCGGCCGGCCGACAATGCCTTTGCGTCGACCGCCACACGGTCGAGAAGCGGCTTGAGCGCGACCCACCTGTCCGCTGTGGGGCGCGGGCTGCCTTCGAGCTGGGCGAGTATCAGCAGGTCGGCCACCAGCGTGCCCATGCGATCGGCCTGCTGCGCCATCAGCACCAGCACGCGCTTGCGTTCGACCTCGGTCAGCGGCAGGTTGGCCATGGTCTCGATGAAGCCCGACAACACGGTGAGCGGCGTGCGGATCTCGTGCGACACGTTGGCAACGAAGTCGCGCCGCATGCCGTCCGAGCGTTCGCGTTCGGTGATGTCTTGGGAGAGCACGAGCTTCTGCCCTTCGTCGTATTCGCGCACCAGCACCGAGAGTTCCCTCTTGCTGCGCGGGTCAGGCACCTCGACCGCTTCATCGAAGCGCCCAGCCTGAAGGTAGGCGACGAACGCCGGCGCCCGCACAAGGTTGGTGATCGGCTGACGGCGGTCGCGTTGCGGGTCGAGGCTGAAGTGGTCAGCGGCCAGCGAGTTGCACCATTCGATCTGATCGCCTGCATCCAGCAACATCACGCCGTTCGGCGAGGCCTCGATGGCGGCCAGGAACTGCGTGAGCCGGTTGCGTTCCGCCTGCGCTTGCTGCTCGCGCAGCCGGATCGAGCGCTCGATGCGGTAAGCGAGTTCACCCCACAGGCCCACATGGCGCGGCGCCTCGCCCTCTTGCGAGCCGCGCAGCCACCCGAGCAAGCCGTAACCTCGAACGGTATCGCGCACGGCAATGGCGCCCAGCACCAAGGCGCAACCGAGCATCGCGCCCAGTACGACCGCATCACGGCGCTGCACGAACGTACCCGCCACGCCGCCCACCACCATCGCCAGCAGCGTGGTGAGGATGCGTGGCAGCAGCCATGTCATCGGCGGCTCGCCTTGCCCACGGTTCGCACTGTCTTCATGCCGGTACCGCCTGAACCTGCTGCGTCAGCCGGTAGCCGGCACCGCGCACAGTCTCAATCATGTGGGCGCACTGCACCGGACTGAGCGCCTCGCGCAGCCGCTTCACGTGCACATCGACCGTGCGCTCTTCGATGAACACGTGGTCGCCCCAGACCCGGTCGAGCAACTGCGCGCGGCTGTGCACGCGTTCCGGGTGCGTCATGAAGAAGTGCAGCAGGCGGAATTCGGTGGCGCCGACCTTGACCTCGCGCACTTCGTCGTTCGACTCGCGCGTGACGCGGCGCGTGGCGGGGTCGATCTTGAGCGCGCCGACCATCACCGCCGCATCCAGCGCCTCGGGCGCCTTGCGGCGCAGCACGGCACGAATGCGGGCCATCAACTCGTTGGTCGAGAACGGCTTGGTCAGGTAGTCGTCGGCACCGGCGTCGAGACCGACGATCTTGTCGGCCTCATCGGCCCGCGCCGTGAGCATGATGATGGGCAGCTCGCGGGTACGCTGCTCGCCGCGCCAGCGCTTGGCCAGCGCCAGGCCCGATTGGCCAGGCAGCATCCAGTCGAGGATGATCAGGTCGGGCAGCACGCCGTCGACAGCCGCCTGCGCCTGCTCGGCACTGGCGGCCATCGTGACTTCGAAGCCCGCATGCCGCAGGTTGATCGAAATCAACTCGGCAATGGCCGATTCGTCTTCTACGACGAGGACGCGGCTCATGAGGTTCCTTTCGCTGAAGCCGCCATCACCGGACCAGCGACTCGACGTCGCCGATCGAGTTGTGGCGCACGTCGGTGCCCTTGACGATGTAGATGATCTGCTCGGCCAGGTTCTTGGCGTGGTCGCCCACACGCTCGATCGCCTTGGCCACGAACACGAGGTCGATGCTCGACGAGATGGTGCGCGGGTCTTCCATCATGAAGGTGATGAGCTTGCGCATCAGGCCCTCGAACTCCTGGTCGATCAGATCGTCTTGCTTGAGCACCTCGACGGCCTTCTCGACATCGAGCCGTGCAAACGCGTCGAGCGCCTTGCGCAACTGGCTGCCCGCCAACTCGGCCTCGTAGGCCAGGTCTTTGACCGGCAGGCGCAGGCGGCTCGACACGCCCGAGTTCACCAGCCGCTGCACGGTGCGCGCGATACGCGCCGCTTCGTCGCCCACGCGCTCCAGGTTCGCGATGGTCTTCGAGATGGCGATCAGCAGGCGCAGGTCGCGTGCCGTGGGCTGGCGCCGCGCGATGATGGTGGACAGGTCGCGGTCGATCTCGACCTCGGTCTGGTTCACGCGCTCTTCCGTCATCAGCACGTCGGAGGCGATCTCGGAACTGAAGTTCGTCAGCGCGTAGACCGCTCGCGATACTTGCGACTCGACCATGCCGCCCATCTCGAGAACGCGTGTCGAGATGCCGCTGAGTTCGGCGTCGAATTGGGTCGATAGATGCTTGTCTGTCATGTGTCAGCTCCTGCGGCGTTCAGCCGAATCTCCCGGTGATGTAGTCCTCGGTCTCTTTCTTGTTCGGCTTCATGAACAAGTCGGAAGTCGGGCCGAACTCGATCAAGTCACCGAGGTACATGTAAGCCGTGTAGTCGGAACTGCGTGCGGCCTGCTGCATGTTGTGCGTGACGATCACGACGGTGTAGTCAACTTTCAACTCGTGGATCAGCTCCTCGATCTTGCCGGTGGAGATCGGGTCGAGCGCCGAGCAGGGCTCGTCGAGCAGCAGCACCTCGGGCTTGATCGCGATGCCGCGCGCGATGCACAGGCGCTGCTGCTGCCCGCCTGACAGGCCCGAGCCGCTCTGGTTCAACTTGTCCTTCACTTCGTTCCACAGCGCGGCCTTCTTCAACGCCCACTCGACGCGCTCGTCCATCTCGATGCGCGGCAGCGTCTCGAACAGCTTCACGCCGAAGGCGACGTTGTCGTAGATCGACATCGGGAACGGCGTGGGCTTCTGGAACACCATGCCGACCTTGGCGCGCAGCAACGACACGTCGTCCTTCGTCTTCAGAATGTTCTCGCCGTCGAGCAGGATCTCGCCTTCTGCGCGTTGCTCGGGGTACAGCTCGAACATGCGGTTGAAGGTGCGCAGCAGCGTCGACTTGCCGCAACCCGACGGGCCGATGAAGGCCGTGACCTTCTTCTCTGGGATGTCGAGGTTGATGTTCTTCAACGCATGGAAATGGTTGTAGTAGAAGTTCAGGTTCCGAACCGAGAGCTTGACCTTCTCGGTGACGGGCAGGTTGACGCGTGTGTCCATCGTGGGCTCCGGTCTCAATTCTTGTTGCGCAGAAAGGTTCTTGCCAGGATGTTCAGCACGAGCACGCTGGCGGTGATCAGGAAAACGCCGGCCCAGGCCAACTTCTGCCAGTTCTCGTACGGGCTCATCGCGAACTTGAAGATCGTGACCGGCAAGCTGGCGACCGGGCCACTCAGGTCCGTCGTCCAGAACTGGTTCGACAGTGCCGTGAACAGCAATGGCGCGGTCTCGCCGGCAATGCGCGCGAAGGCGAGCAGGATGCCTGTAAGCACCCCGGCGCGGGCCGACTTCAGAGTGATGCTGGAGATGACCTTCCACTTCGGCGTGCCCAATGCGTAGGCCGCTTCGCGCAGCGCCGGCGGGATCAACGACAGCATGTTCTCGGTGGTGCGAATGACCACCGGGATCACGATCAGCGCGAGCGCCAGCACGCCGGCGAAGCCCGAGAAGCTCTTGACCTGCGCCACCACCACCGCGTAGATGAACAAGCCGATCACGATGCTCGGTGCCGATAGCAGAATGTCGTTGATGAAGCGCGTGAGCGTACCGAGCAAGCCCTTCTGGCCGTACTCGGCCAAGTAGATGCCCGCAAGAACACCCACCGGCGTTCCGATCAGCGTGGCCAGGCCCACCATTGCGAGCGAACCGAAGATAGCGTTCGCCAGGCCACCGGTCTCGGCCTGCGGCGGTGGCGTCATCTCGGTAAAGAGCGCCAGGTTGATGCCGCCGATGCCGAGCCGCACCGTCTCGAACAGGATCCACACCAGCCATACCAGGCCGAAGGCCATGGCCGCGAGCGACAACGCGAGTGCGATGGCATTCACCACCTTGCGGCGGCGGTGCTTGGCCCGCTTGGCAGCACCGATGGATACCGACAAGCCGCTCATCAGCGACCCCCTTCGCTCTTCTTCATGCGCGCCAGAAGCAGGCGCGAGAAGCCGAGCACGACGAACGTGATGAAGAACAGGATCAAACCAAGGTAGATCAGCGATGCCTTGTGCAAGCCATCACCTGCTTCGGCAAACTCGTTCGCGAGCGCCGAGCTGATGCTGTTGGCGGCCTCAAACAGAGACAGGCTGTTCAATTGATTGAAGTTGCCGATCACGAAGGTGACCGCCATGGTCTCGCCGAGTGCGCGGCCAAGGCCGAGCATGATGGCGCCGACCACACCAGTCTTGGTGTACGGCAACACGACCTTGAACATCACTTCCCAGGTGGTCGAGCCCAGGCCATAGGCCGACTCCTTGAGCAGCGTGGGGGTGACCTCGAACACATCACGCATCACCGAAGCAATGAACGGGATGATCATGATCGCCAGGATGATGCCGGCCGACAACAAGCCGATGCCCACCGGTGGCCCCGCGAACAGTGCGCCCAGCACGGGCACGCCGGCGAAGACGGTTTGCAGCGGCTGCTGAACATAGGTCGACAGGATCGGGCTGAACACCAGCAGCCCCCACATGCCGTACACGATGGATGGCACTGCGGCGAGCAGTTCGATGGCAGTCCCTAGCGGCCGCTTCAGCCACGCCGGAGACAGCTCGGTCAGGAACAGTGCGATGCCGAAACTGACTGGCACGGCGATGACAAGCGCGATGGCCGATGTCATCAGCGTGCCATAGATCATCACCAGGCCGCCGTACTTGTTCTGCACCGGGTCCCACTCGCTGTGCACGAGAAAACCGAGGCCGTACTCGCGAATCGCAGGCATCGCGCCGACCACGAGCGACCCGATGATGCCTGCGAGCAGTGCCAGCGTCAGCCACGCCGCAGCGTGCGCGAGCACCGAGAACACCACGTCGGGCCAGGCCGAATGGCGACGTGGCGCGGGTGGGCGGCCACCCGACTCGCTAAGCGCTTTGGCGGGGTTGTAAGGCGTCGCAGGCAGGGTGGCGGCCACGGGTTCTCCTCGGCTTGTTCTCTTCAGCGGCGATTGTCGACCTTGTCAACCCGCAGCGGGTTGCGAGCAGCCTTGGCCGCTCGCGGTGGGTGCGAGCCGTGGAGCTCACTTGTATGCAATGGCCTTGCCGGCTGCGTCCTTGATGTTGTCGGCCCAGGTCTTGCGGATCAGCGCCTTCAAGCTGTCGGGCAGCGGCACATATTCCAGTTCGGCAGCCATCTTGTCGCCGCTGTTGTAGGCCCAGTCGAAGAACTTCAGCGACGCGGCCGCATTCACCGGCTTGGCCTGGCTCTTGTACATCAGGATGAAGGTCGCGCTGGTGATGGGCCAGGCGTCCTTGCCAGCTTGCTCGGTCAGGATCTGGTAGTAGCTTTTGCTCCAATCAGCGCCGGCGGCGGCGGCCTTGAAGTTCTCGTCGTCGGGCTGTACGAAGTTGCCAGCTGCATTCTTCAACTGCACGTGTGACATCTTGTTCTGCTTGGCGTAAACGTACTCGACATAGCCGATTGAATTGGGCAGCCGCTGCACGAAGGCAGACACGCCCTCGTTGCCCTTGCCGCCCGCACCCGTCGGCCAGTTGACCGCAGTGCCTTCACCGGCCTTAGCCTTCCACTCGGCATTGACCTTCGACAGATAGTTCGTGAACCCAAACGTGGTGCCAGAGCCGTCGGCGCGGCGCACGACCGAAATCGCGGCGTCGGGCAAGGGCACACCCGGATTCAAGGCAGTCAATGCGGCGTCGTTCCACTTCGTGACCTTGCCGAGGTAGATGTCACCGAGCAGCTGGCCCGTCATCTTGATCTGGCCTGGCGCGATGCCTTTGATGTTCACGACCGGCACGATTCCTCCGATCACGGTCGGGAACTGCACCAGGCCGTCCTTCGCGAGATCGTCGTCCTTGAGGGGCATGTCGGAGGCACCGAAGTCGACCGTTTTGGCGCGAATCTGCTGGATGCCAGCTCCGGAACCGACCGACTGGTAGTTCACGCGAACACCCGACGCCTTGTTGTAGGCATCGGCCCATTTGGCGTAGATCGGTGCAGGAAACGTGGCGCCAGCGCCGGTGATGTCTTGCGCCAACGCCGTTCCCCCGAATGCGGCGAAGACCGCAACAAAGGTAAACGAGCGGGCGAGGGGGAATGCGGAATTGAACGAGAAGCTGGACGTCATGTGAGCGCCTTTCCGGCGTTGTGCCGGCAATTGGAATGAGGGCAATGTAGGGGCGCTTTGTGACGCCGCTGTGACACCCAGCAACCCTTCCCTGCGTCGCGCGCCGGTCACGTGGGAGTCACGTTCTTGTCACGTGACGGTCACGCACGTTGCCTAAGCTGCGCGGGTCGTTCACTGGAGACCTCGATGAAGAAACTCATGTCGTTCGCTGCGCCGCTGGTCGCCCTGTTGCTGGTTGCGGGCTGCGCCACCACTCCCGCTCCGAAGAACCTCGTGGAGACGGCAGCGGCCACGCCGCAGTTGTCGACCCTGTCGAAGCTGATCCGCGACGCCGGGCTTGCCGACACGCTCAGTGGCCCCGGCCCGTTCACCGTCTTCGCGCCGACCGACGACGCGTTCAAGGCCCTTCCCCCAGCCACGCTGCAGGCGCTTGTTCAGGACAAGGCGCGGCTGCAAGCTGTGCTCAAGAACCACGTGCTGCCGGGTGCCGTGCTCTCACCCGACGTCAAGAACGGGTTGGTCAAGAATGTGGATGGCAGCAATCTCGCGCTGTCGAAGTCGGGCACGTTCGTGACCGTGGAAGATGCCGTCGTGACCACGGCCGACGTGAAGGCCACCAACGGCGTCGTGCACATCGTCGACAAGGTTCTGGTGCCGGCGGCGCGCTGAGATCGACCTGACCTCGGGTTGACACCGCTCGAGACGCGCCCGGGCCGGCGAGGCTCGGGTGCGGCCTCTTCAACGCAGCGTGTTGGCCATGCGCTCGGCACAACGCCTGGACTGGGTCGGGTCGCGCGCTTCGACCATCACACGCACCAACGGCTCGGTGCCGGAGGGCCGGATCAGCACCCTGCCCGCGTCGCCCAGTTCTTTTCTGACTGCCACCTCGGCCTCAGCCAGAGACCGGTTCGCCTTCCAGTCGACGCCCGGCTTCAGGCGCACGTTGATCAGCGTCTGCGGGAACAGCGTCACACCCTCCAGCAACTGCGCCATCGTCCGGCCGGTGCGGCTGGCCGCCTGCAACACGAGCAAAGCGCTGACGATGCCGTCGCCAGTGGTGTGCTTGTCGAGCGCAAGCAGGTGACCCGAGCCTTCGCCGCCGAGATGCCAGCCGCGCGCGGCAAGTTCTTCCAGCACATAGCGGTCACCGACCTTGGCACGCACGAACTCGACGCCGCGCTCGCGCAGCGCCAACTCGACCGCCATGTTCGTCATCAACGTCCCGACGGCGCCTTGCACGGGCAGCCCTTGGTCGAGGCGATCGGCCACCATCAGGTAGAGCAGTTCGTCGCCGTTGTAGAGACGGCCCGACGCATCGACCAGTTGCAGGCGATCGGCGTCCCCATCGAGTGCCACACCGTAGTGCGCACCATGCGCCTTGACCGCAGCCACCAACGCTGCAGGTGCCGTAGCGCCGAACCCGGCGTTGATGTTGGTGCCATCGGGGCTGCAGCCGATGGCAATGACCTCGGCGCCGAGTTCGTGAAACACGTCCGGCGCCACGTGGTAGGCCGCGCCGTGCGCCGCATCGACAACGATTTTCAGGCCTTTCAGCGACAGTTCGCTGCTGAAGGTCCCTTTGCAGAACTCGATGTAGCGGCCACGCGCATCGTCGAGCCGGCGCGCCCTGCCCAGGCCTGCGGAATCGACCCATTGGGGGGGCTGCTCGAGCGCCGCTTCGACCTGCTGCTCCCACGCGTCGGGCAGCTTCTGGCCGCGCGCCGAGAAGAACTTGATGCCGTTGTCGGCGAACGGGTTGTGCGACGCGCTGATCACCACGCCGAGGCTCAGCCGCAGCGCGCGGGTCAGGTACGCAACGCCGGGCGTGGGCAGCGGGCCGGTGAGCAGCACATCGACACCTGCCGACGCAAAGCCGGCCTCGAGCGCTGACTCGATCATGTAGCCCGAAATGCGGGTGTCCTTGCCGATCAGCACGGTCGGCTTGGCCTCGCGCACCTTGAGGACGCGGCCGACCGCATGGCCAAGCCGCAACATGAAGTCAGCCGTGATGGGCGCCTGGCCCACTGCGCCGCGAATGCCGTCGGTACCGAAATAGGTTCTGCTCATGTCGTGCTCGTCTCCTGACTTCGAATTATCGAGGCCCGAGGCCGGCGGCACGCCAGACCTTCAGTGCGTCGACCGTGGCCGCCACATCGTGCACGCGGACGATTCGCGCCCCCCGCTGCACCGCCGCCAACGCCGCCGCCAGGCTGGCCGGGCCGCGCTGTGTCACGTCCCGCCCCGTGATCGCGCCGAGCGACGACTTGCGCGACCAGCCCACGAGCAGCGGGTGGCCCAGTGCCAGCAACTCCGGTTGCCGGGCCAGCAGCGCCAGGTTGTGCGCCACGCTCTTGCCGAAGCCGATGCCGGGGTCGAGCACGATACGCTCGCGGCCCACGCCGAGGCTTTGCACTTGTGCGCTGCGCTCGCGCAGGAAGGCGCCGACCTCGGCCAGAACATCGTCGTACTCGGGCCGCTCCTGCATCGATTCGGGCGACCCGCGCATGTGCATCAGGCACACGCCGCACGAGGGGTGAGCCGCGACCACGGCCAACGCGCCCGGCGCTTGCAGCGCGTTGATGTCGTTGATGATGTCGGCACCCCGGTCGAGTACCGCGCGCATCACTGCCGCATGCCGGCTGTCCACCGACACCGGGCAGCCCAGCGTGATGGCCGCATCGAGCACCGGCAGCACCCGCGCGAGTTCTTCGTCGACGGGTACCGCGCGCGCGCCGGGGCGGGTGGATTCGCCGCCGATGTCCAGCATGTCGGCGCCCTCTGCCAGCAGGCGCTCGCAGTGCGCGATGGCGCGTCGCGTATCGGCATGGGCGCCTCCATCGAAAAACGAATCGGGTGTGACGTTGACGATGCCCATGACTTTCGGCAGCGCCAGATCGATTCTGAATCGGGTGGTCTGCCAGATCATTGCGGGAGCACCATGGAAAACGGGGCCGAAGCCCCGTCGAAGTTCAAGCGCAGTCGCCCTGCGTCAGGCCGCTGCCGGCGCGTTGCCCGGTGTGACCGGCGGCGTGGGCGGCACCACCTTGGTGGAAGACGGAGTCCAGTCTTTCGGTGGGCGCGGCAGCTTGTCTTCCATGATGTCGTCGATCTGGTCGCTGTCGATGGTTTCCCATTCGAGCAGCGCCTTGGCCATCGCGTGCATCTTGTCCTTGTTGTCTTCGATCAGCTTGCGCGCCACGGCGTACTGCTCGTCCAGGATCTTGCGGATCTCCTTGTCCACGCTTTGCATGGTCTGCTCGCTCATGTTCGTGGTCTTGGTGACCGAGCGGCCCAGGAAGACCTCGCCTTCGTTCTCGGCGTAGACCATCGTGCCCAGCGCATCGGTCATGCCGTAGCGCGTGACCATGTCACGGGCAATGTGCGTGGCACGTTCGAAGTCATTGCTCGCACCCGTCGTCATCTCGCCGATGAACACCTCTTCAGCGATACGGCCTCCGAACAGAATGGCGATCGTGCTGAGCATGCGAATCTTGTCGGTGCTGTAGCGGTCGCCGACAGGCAACTGCATCGTGACACCCAGTGCCCGGCCGCGCGGGATCACCGTGACCTTGTGCACCGGGTCGGCCTTCGGCACCAGCCGCGCGACGAGCGCATGACCAGACTCGTGGTACGCGGTGTTGCGGCGCTCGTCTTCGGCCATGACCATGGACTTGCGCTCCGGGCCCATCATGATCTTGTCCTTGGCCTTCTCGAAGTCCCCCATCTCGACCACCCGGCCGCTCCGGCGCGCTGCGAACAGCGCGGCTTCATTGACGAGGTTGGCGAGGTCGGCACCCGAGAAGCCGGGCGTGCCGCGCGCCAGAATGTCGGCGCGGATGTCTTGCCCGACCGGCACCTTGCGCATATGCACGTTCAGGATCTGCTCGCGGCCACGCACATCGGGCAGCGTCACGTAGACCTGCCGGTCGAAGCGCCCGGGCCGCAGCAGCGCAGGGTCCAGAATGTCGGGCCGGTTGGTGGCGGCCATCACGATCACGCCGAGGTTGGTTTCGAAGCCGTCCATCTCGACGAGCATCTGGTTCAGCGTTTGCTCGCGCTCGTCGTTGCCGCCGCCCAGGCCCGCGCCACGGTGGCGGCCGACCGCGTCGATTTCGTCGACGAAAATGATGCACGGCGCGCTCTTCTTCGCCTGCTCGAACATGTCGCGCACACGTGCTGCGCCGACGCCAACGAACATCTCCACGAAGTCGGAGCCGCTGATGCTGAAGAACGGCACCTTGGCCTCACCGGCAATGGCCTTGGCGAGCAGCGTCTTGCCGGTGCCTGGGGGGCCGACGAGCAGCACTCCGCGCGGGATGCGGCCGCCGAGCTTCTGGAACTTCTGCGGGTCTTTCAGGAAGTCCACGAGTTCCTTGACCTCTTCCTTGGCTTCGTCGCAACCTGCAACGTCGGCGAAGGTGGTCGTGTTGTTGGCCTCGTCGAGCATGCGGGCCTTGCTCTTGCCGAAGCTGAACGCGCCGCCCTTGCCGCCGCCTTGCATCTGGCGCATGAAGTAGACCCAGACGCCGATGAGCAGCAGGATCGGGCCCCATGAAGCCAGGATGCTGAGCAGGAACGACGGCTCTTCGCGCGGCTTGACGTCGAACTTGACGTTGTTGTTGATCAGGTCGCCGATCAGGCCGCGGTCGAGGTAGGTGGCCGTGGTGCGCAACTCTTTGTCGTCGCTCGTGCGGGCGCGGATCTCGGTGCTGCCGCCAGCGCCTTCCTGCAATTGCACGCTCTTGATGCGCTTGCCACGCACCTCTTCCAGAAAGTCGGAGTAGCCAATCATTCCGCTTTGAGAAGCGGTGCGGTCGAACTGCTTGAAAACCGTGAACAGCACGAGTGCGATCACCAGCCAGACTGCAACTTTAGAGAACCATTGATTGTTCACCGCGACTCCATTTCCAGGCCTTGTCCAGGCTGTTGTCACCGAAGCGATGCGCTCGGCAACCGACGTTGGTTCGATATGTGGCTGATTTTAGTCGAGTCAAGCCCCCGACAGCGGGGCAATCCCCACGGAAGGCAAGCGTGTATCGCCGCCCATTCAGTGCGTGTCCAACGGTATCGGAGCGGCGGGCACCTTTCTGAGCGGCGTCTTCAGGCCGATGCCGACCAGGAAAGTCTCCGACGACTTGTCGCGCGACGCCTTCGGCTTGATCGCCTTGACCACCCGGAACGTGGCTTTGAACAGCGTGACGAGTTGGGTGTAGCCGCTGCCGTGAAACACCTTGCACACGAGCGCGCCCTGCGGCGTCAGGTGGCCTTGCGCGAACTCGATCGCCAGTTCCACGAGGTTCGAGATGCGCGCCGAGTCCGAGCTTTCGATGCCTGACAGGTTTGGCGCCAGGTCGGACAGGACCACATCGACCGGCCGACCGCCAACCGCCGCTTCCAGCTCGGCAAGCACGCTCGCTTCATGGAAGTCGCCCTGGATGAAGCTCACGCCCTCGATGGGCTCGAACGGCAGGATGTCCATTGCGATGATCGTGCCGTTCAATGCCCCCGCTGCCGCCCCGCCCACACCCACGTCCTTCGGGGCGAACCTGCGGCGCACGTACTGGCTCCACGCGCCGGGCACCGCACCGAGGTCGACCACCACCTGCCCGGGCTTGATGAGATGCAGTTCCTCGTCGATCTCCTTCAGCTTGTAGGCGGCGCGGGCACGGTAGCCGTCTTTCTGCGCGAGTTTCACGTAGGTGTCGTTCGTGTGGTCGTGCAACCACTGCTTGTTCACCTTTTTGCTTTTGGTTTGCGTCTTCATTGCGGGCCGATAATACGAGGATGACTGCGATTCAACTCACACCTGCCGAGCGCAAGGAAAAACGTTCTGAAGCCCACCACCTCGACCCGGTCGTGATGATCGGTGGCGACGGCCTCACCCCGGCGGTGAGCAAGGAGGTCGATGCGGCGCTGAACGCTCACGGCCTGATCAAGGTGCGCGTCATGTCCGATGAGCGAAGCATGCGCGAAACGACCTTCGCCACGCTGGCCGATACGCTCGGCGCCGCGCCGATCCAGCACATCGGCAAGCTGCTGGTGCTGTGGCGCCCGATGCCACCGAAGGAAAAGGTCGAGCGCGAAGGCCGCAACGCCGGCCCGCGCGTGGTGAAGATCCTGAAGTTCTCGAAGAGCGGCAACCACCGCGCCCAGGTCAAGAAGATCACGGTCGTGGGCAACATGCGCATCGCGGCCGGCGGCGAACTGAAACGCGCCAAGAAGCGCGTGACCAGCGTCAAGAAGTCGTCGCAGTCTTCTTGAAAACGGGCGCCATGCGCCACGCAAGGGCCAGCACCAATACGCCCTTCAGCAGGAACAGCCCGCCCGATACCGCGTGCAGCGCGCCGAACGACCAAGGCCCCTGCCCGGCTCGGGCTGCGGCCATCATCGGTTGCACCGCAAAATACCCGGCCACAGTGCAGAACAGCGTGCCCAGCAGCAGCATGAGGTTGACGCTGAAGACCGAGCCCGCACCGGCCTGGGCCACTCGCCGCGTGCGCGCGCGCTCGATCAGGAACAGCAGCACCGCGAGCGCCAGGCTCAAGTAGGCCTCTTGCCCCAGCAATCGGCCGACAAAGCGGCCCGCATCGACTGATGCCAGCACCGCGAAGGCCGCCGGCGCCGCCATGGCGCCGATGCACAGCAGCACCCCTGCCCACAGCCCGGCCAGCACGGCGGCGGCTCGGTTCAGGACCGCGATCACCGCCGTCACCGATACCGGACCGCGATGATCTCGTAGTGGCGCAGACCCCCGGGTGCCTGAACTTCGGCCACGTCGCCTTCGACCTTGCTGATGAGCGCACGCGCGATCGGTGAGCTGATCGAGATGAGCCCCAGCTTCAGATCGGCTTCGTCGTCGCCGACAATCTGATAGGTGACCTTCGTGCCACTGTCTTCGTCTTCGAGGTCGACGGTGGCGCCGAAGACCACGCGGCCTTCTGCATTCAGGCTGGCGGGGTCGATGATCTGTGCGGCCGCCAGCTTGCTCTCGATCTCGAGGATGCGGCCTTCGATGAAGCCCTGCTTGTCTTTCGCCGCCTCGTACTCGGCGTTCTCGGACAGGTCGCCTTGCGCGCGCGCTTCCGAGATCGCCTGGATCACCGCGTGGCGCTCTGCGCCCTTGAGGCGGGCGAGTTCTTCCTTGAGTTTCTCTGCGCCGCGAACCGTGAGGGGAATGGTGAACATGGGGAACAAACCTTGAATATGACGCTGACGGATGACACCGAGTGATGACGCTTACATCTGGGGCTGAAAACAAAGCGCCGCCGGGGCAACCCGGCGGCGTTTGTCGAAGAATGGAGTTTAGTGCAGTTGGGTGTGCAGTTCCTGCAGCGACACGACCACCAGGTCGTCCTGGTGCTTCATGCCTTCAACCGCCGCCTCGCAACCCGCCATGCTGGTGTAGTAGGTGATTCGGTTGGCCAACGCCACCTGCCGGATGTGGCGCGAATCGGCAATCGCAGTGCGGGTTTCGTCGACGGTCGTGAACACGAGCTGAATCTCACCCGCCTTGACCATGTCCACGATGTGCGGGCGGCCGTCCTTGACCTTGTTCACGGCCTTCACCGGCACGCCGGCTTCCATGATGGCCGCCGCCGTGCCCTTGGTGGCCACGAGCTGAAACCCCAGCGCGTGCAGGTCGCGCGCCACCGCCACGGCCCGGGCCTTGTCGTTGTTCTTGACGGTGATGCACACCGTGCCGCGGGTGGGCAGGCGGGAGCCGGCGCCGAGCTGGCTTTTGAGCATCGCCTCGCCGAAGGTGCGGCCGGCCCCCATCACCTCGCCGGTCGAGCGCATCTCGGGCCCGAGGATCGGGTCGACGCCCGGAAACTTGTTGAACGGGAACACCGCTTCCTTGACCGAAAAGTACGGCGGGACCACTTCGTGCGGCGGCCTGCCGTTGCTGCCGCGCTGTGCCGAAAGCTTCTGGCCGACCATGCAGCGGGCCGCGATCTTGGCGAGCGGCTGGCCCGTGGCCTTGGAGACGAACGGCACCGTGCGCGATGCGCGCGGGTTCACTTCCAGAACGTACACCTGCGCGGCCTCACCTTCGCCCTGGATCGCGAACTGCACGTTCATCAGGCCGACGACCTTGAGCGCCTTCGCCATCAGGATCGTCTGGCGGCGCATCTCGTCCTGCAACGCCTTCGGCAGCGAATACGGCGGCAGCGAACACGCCGAGTCGCCCGAGTGAATGCCGGCCTGCTCGACGTGCTCCATGATGCCGCCGATGATCACGTCGGTGCCATCGCTGATGCAGTCGACATCAACCTCGATCGCGTCGTCGAGGAAGCGGTCCAGCAGCACTGGCGACTTCTCGCTCACGCGCACGGCCTCGCGCATGTAGCGCTCCAGGTCTTTGTCGCCGTGCACGATTTCCATCGCGCGGCCGCCCAGCACGTAGCTCGGGCGCACGACCAGCGGGTAGCCAATTTCCTGGGCCAGGACCCGAGCTTGTTCTTCGGTGCGCGCGGTGCGGTTCGGGGGTTGCTTCAGGCCGATCTCGTGCAGCAGCTTCTGAAAGCGCTCGCGGTCTTCGGCCACGTCGATGCTGTCGGGCGTGGTGCCGATGATGGGCACCCCCGCGCGCTCCAGGTCGAGCGCCAGCTTCAACGGCGTCTGGCCGCCGTACTGCACGATCACACCGGCCGGCTTTTCCTTGTCGACGATCTCGAGCACGTCTTCGAGTGTCACCGGCTCGAAGTACAGGCGATCCGACGTGTCGTAGTCGGTCGACACGGTCTCGGGGTTGCAGTTGACCATGATGGTTTCAAAGCCGTCTTCGCGCATCGCCATCGCGGCATGCACACAGCAGTAGTCGAACTCGATGCCCTGGCCGATGCGGTTCGGCCCGCCGCCGAGCACCATGATCTTGCGTGCCGTGGTCGGCTGCGCCTCACACTCGGCGCCCTCTGATTCGTAGCAGGAATACAGGTAGGCCGTTTGCGTGGCGAACTCGGCCGCACACGTGTCCACGCGCTTGTAGACCGGGCGCACGTTCAGCGCGTGGCGGCGCTCGCGAACGGCGTGCTGGTGCGTGCCGAGCAGCTTGGCCAGGCGCCGGTCCGAGAAGCCCTTGCGTTTCAGGAAACGCAATTCGTCGGCCGACAAGTCGGCGACTGTCCGGCCGGTGATGGCTTTCTCGTGCTGGATCAGCTGTTCGATCTGCGCCAGGAACCACGGGTCGATCGCGGTCTCGTCAAACACCTCGTCCAGCGTCATGCCGATACGAAACGCGTCCCCGACAAAGAGGATGCGCTCCGGCCCGGCTTCGCCGATTTCCTGGGTGATCTCGTCCCGGTCCGCGGGTGTGCATGACGTGCGTTCCGAGAGGCCGTCGATGCCGGTCTCCAGGCCGCGCAGCGCCTTCTGGAAGCTCTCTTGAAACGTGCGCCCCATCGCCATCACTTCGCCGACCGACTTCATCTGTGTCGTCAGGCGCGAATCGGCGGCCGGGAACTTCTCGAACGCGAAGCGCGGGATCTTCGTCACCACGTAGTCGATGCTCGGCTCGAACGATACCGGCGTGGCGCCACCAGTGATGTCGTTGCGCAGCTCGTCGAGGGTGTAGCCCACGGCCAGCTTGGCCGCCACCTTGGCAATCGGGAAACCCGTTGCCTTCGAAGCCAGTGCGGACGAGCGGGACACACGCGGGTTCATCTCGATCACGACCATGCGGCCGTCTTTCGGGTTGATCGCGAACTGCACGTTCGAGCCACCGGTGTCCACGCCGATCTCGCGCAGGATCGCGATCGATGCGTTGCGCAGCAGCTGGTATTCCTTGTCGGACAGGGTCTGCGCCGGGGCCACGGTGATCGAGTCGCCGGTGTGAATGCCCATCGGGTCGAGGTTCTCGATCGAGCACACGATGATGCAGTTGTCGGCACGGTCGCGCACGACTTCCATCTCGTACTCTTTCCACCCGATCAGGCTCTCTTCGATGAGCAGCTCTTTTGTCGGCGAGAGGTCGAGGCCACGCTTGCAGATCTCTTCAAATTCGTCCGGGTTGTAGGCGATGCCGCCGCCCGTGCCGCCGAGCGTGAAGCTGGGTCGAATGACCATCGGGAAGCCTGCTTTTTCACCGGACGCACCGATGATCTGCGTGATGCGCTTTTGCACAGCCAGCGCCTCGTCCATGGAGTGCGCAATGCCGCTTCGCGCCGAGTGCAGGCCGATGCCTGTCATGGCGTCCTTGAACTTGAGGCGGTCTTCGGCCTTCTCGATGGCGTGCTCGTTGGCACCGATCATCTCGACGCCGTACTTCGCCAGCACGCCGTGCTTGTGCAGGTCGAGCGCACAGTTCAGCGCAGTCTGGCCGCCCATCGTGGGCAGCACGGCGTCGGGCCGTTCCTTGGCGATGATCTTCTCGACCACCTGCCAGGTGATGGGCTCGATGTAGGTCACGTCGGCCATCTCGGGGTCGGTCATGATGGTCGCCGGGTTGCTGTTCACCAGCACGACTTTGTAGCCCTCTTCGCGCAACGCCTTGCAGGCCTGAGCGCCCGAGTAGTCGAACTCGCAAGCCTGGCCGATGATGATCGGGCCGGCGCCGATGATGAGGATGGTTTTCAGGTCGGCGCGCTTAGGCATTGTTCTTCTCCGGGGCTGCCTTGGCAGATGTCATCAGCGCAGTGAAACGGTCGAACAGATAGGCAATGTCGTGCGGCCCGGGCGACGCTTCCGGGTGGCCCTGGAAGCAGAACGCAGGCTTGTCGGTGCGGGCCAGGCCTTGCAGCGTGCCGTCGAAAAGCGACACATGCGTGGGCCGCAAATTCGCCGGCAAGCTGCTCTCGTCGACCGCGAAGCCGTGGTTCTGGCTCGTGATGCTGACGCGGCCGGTGTCGAGGTCTTTCACCGGGTGGTTGGCGCCGTGGTGACCGAACTTCATCTTGAACGTGTTGGCGCCCGAGGCCAGCGCCATGATCTGGTGGCCCAGGCAGATGCCGAAGGTCGGAATGCCGGTCTCGATGAGCTCGCGCGTGGCGGCAATCGCGTAGTCGCAGGGTTCGGGGTCGCCGGGCCCGTTGCTCAGGAAGATGCCGTCGGGCCTCAGTGCGAGGACGTCGCCGGCCGGGGTCTGCGCCGGCACCACGGTGACCCGGCAACCACGGCTGGCGAGCATGCGCAGGATGTTGCTCTTAACGCCGAAGTCGTACGCGACCACGTGGAAAGCGGGGTCGGCCAGTTCGCCGTAGCCGCCTTCGAGCGACCACTCGGTCTGCGTCCAATGGCTCGGTTCGCGCTGGCTCACCACCCGGGCCAGGTCGAGCCCGGCCATGCTCGGCGCGGCTTTCGCTCGGGCCACGGCATCGGCAACATGGGGCGACGTGATCGGCTCACCCAGCGGCAGCGTGAAGATGCAACCGTTCTGCGCGCCGTGCGTGCGCAGGTGGCGCGTCAGCTGGCGCGTGTCGATCTGCGCAATGGCCACCGTGCCTTCGCGCTTCAGGTAGGCGTCCAGCGGCATGTCCGAGCGGAAATTCGAGGCCCGAAGCGGCAGGTCTTTGATGATCAGCCCGGCCGCGAACACTGTGCGCGACTCGACGTCTTCGGCACACACGCCGTAGTTGCCGATGTGCGGGTAGGTGAGCGTCACGATTTGCTGGCAGTAGCTCGGGTCGGTCAGGATTTCCTGGTAGCCGCTCATCGAGGTGTTGAACACCACCTCGCCGACGGTGTGGCCGGCGGCGCCGATCGAGATGCCTCGGAACACCGTGCCGTCTGCGAGTGCCAGGATCGCCTGGGCGTGGGGGAACAGCAGTTGCGCGGGCACCGGATTCTCCGTGTTGCGCGCCCAGCTCAGGCCCGCCGGGCACGAGCCGGGCGGCGCTTTGAATCGGATGGAATTTCCGGGCGCCTCTGAGCGAAGCGGGCCCGGTACTCCCGTGCAGGAAACAGTGCTCGTTTCGCTGGGCGGTTGGGTTGAGGGTAAACCTTTGAATTATAGACCAGCGCCACAGCGCGCCGAGCGCTGCGAGGGCTCGCTACTAGACTCGAAGGATGCCCTCAGACCTCGCACCGTTCGACCCGCTCGACACGCGCTCACCGCTGCCCGCCGAAGCCGCCGCCCCACACCGCGCCCTGCCGCTGTTGGCCGGCGCCCTGGCAGCCGCGTGCTTCGTCAGCATGGACAGCAGCATCAAGCTCATGGCGCCGCGCTACGACGCGTTGCAGCTCAGCTTCTTCCGGTTCGGTGCCGGCAGCGTGTTCGCCGTGCTGCTGTGGCTGTGGCACCGTTCGGCCATGCCCCGCCGCGCGGCATGGCGGGTGCACATTGCGCGCTCGCTGTTCCTCTTGGTCTCGCTGGTGAGCTACTTTCACGCACTCGGCTCGCTGCCGCTGGCGCAGGCCGTGACGATTTCGTACCTCGCGCCGATATTGGTCTCGTTGCTTGCCATCCCGATCCTGAAAGAACGGCCAGCGCCGGCGATCTGGTGGGCGCTGCTGCTAGGCGGTTCGGGCGTGGCCGTGTCCGTCCTGCCCGAGTTGCGCGCGAGCTTGGGTGGCGTGAACACGGGGCGCGTTGCCGGCATGGCAAGTGCGGCCATCGGGGCGCTGTCGTTCGCCTTCGTGATGCTGCTCGCACGCAGCCAGTCGCGCACCGATTCGGCGTGGACGATCCTGCTGGTGCAAAACGTCTTGGGCGCGGTGTTGCTGGCACCGCTGGCGGCGTTCACCTGGAAGCCGGTGGCCGCCAGCGACATCGGGCTGATCGCGCTGGTTGGCGCGCTCGGCACCGGTGGCCTGCTCAGCCTGACCTACGCATTCCGACACCTCGAAGCCAGCCGCGTTGCGCCGCTCGACTACACCGGCTTCGTCTGGGCTGCCCTGCTCGGCTACTTGCTGTTCGGCGAATTGCCCACGCTCGCCACAGCGGCATCGGCGGTGCTCATCATCGGCGGCTGCCTGCTGCTGGTGCGGCGCTGACTCCAGGCGGCCGCAGAATTCGACTCAGTCACCCAGCGCGGCGATGCCCGCCTTGGCGACCTGTGCGTCTTCAGCAGACTTCACACCACTCACGCCCACTGCCCCGAGGCAGTGCTCGCCCCGGATGATGGGCACACCGCCTTCGAGCATGCCTTCGAGCTCGGGCGCGCTCAGGAACGAGACGCGGCCCTTGTTGATGATCTCCTCGTACACGCGGCTCTCACGCCGGCCCAGCGCGGCGGTGCGTGCCTTGGCCGGGGCGATGTACGACGAGATCGCCGCCGTGCCGTCGAGCCGCTGGAACCACATCAGGTGGCCGCCGTCATCGACGATGGCAATCGCCACCGCCCATTGGTTTGCACGCGCTTCGGCCTCGGCGGCAGCCGCCATGCGCCTGGCGTCGTCGAAGGTGAGGCAAGGTTTGGTGTTCATCGTGTGCGAGGTGGTCGTCCAAAGCCTGCAACTTTACGGACAAACCGCGCATGCGCCACACCGGCCCCTTGAAATTCGACCGCGGGCGCCGATGTTCCGGCCTTCGCACGAAACTGACGAATTGCGCCGCTGCGGAACTAGAATTCACGGCGCGGGTCAGACACCCGTTTCATCAACCTGGAGCGTTCAATGAACCAACCCCTGCAAGCCAACTACGCCGGCTACGGCGAAGTCGCGTCGATCGAGCAACGCAACCGCGTGCTGCGCAACACGTACTGGCTGCTCGCGCTGTCGATGGTGCCCACCGTGCTCGGCGCCTGGGTCGGCGTGACGACCGGCATCACCCGCGCCATGGGCCCGGGCATGAGCGCCATCGTCTTCCTGGCCGGCGCGTTCGGCTTCATGTTCGCCATCGAGAAGACCAAGAACTCTTCGGCGGGCGTGCCGGTGCTTCTGGGCTTCACCTTCTTCATGGGCCTGATGCTGTCGCGCCTGATCGGCGCGGTGCTCGGCCAGGCGAACGGCGCCGGGCTGATCATGACGGCGTTCGCGGGCACGGGCCTGATCTTCTTCGGCATGGCGGCGTTGTCGTCGATCATCAAGCGCGACCTGTCGAGCATGGGCAAGTTCCTGTTCATCGGGATGATCATGGTTCTGGTGGCGGGCCTTGCCAACATCTTCATCCAGTCGAGCGCGCTGATGACCACGATCTCGGTGCTGGCCATCGGCATCTTCTCTGCGTTCATCCTGTACGACCTGAAGCGGGTGAAAGACGGCGAAGAAACGAACTACATCAGCGCCACGCTGGGCGTGTATTTGAGCCTGTACAACGTGTTCCAGTCGCTGCTGGCGATCCTGGGGTTTGCGAACTCCAGCGACTAAAGCCTATCGGCGGGACGGAAGGCGGGGGCCCTTTGGGCCCCCTTCTCTTTTGTGGATCGGGTCGGCGCCTATCGGACCATGTGCGCGATCGAGTTGGCGTAGTACGCCAGCACGCGGATCTCAGCCGGGTTGATGCTGTAGAGGCCATCACGCTCGACCACCAGGTGCCGCAAGGTCAGCATGCGCAGGCCCACGGTCAGCGCGTAGTCGCGGTCGGTGCGCGGTACGTAGACATGCGCACCTTGCGCTTCCACGACCTCGATCAGGGCCACAACCGCTGACTTCAGTTCCAGCTCGGTCAGCGCGCGAGTCGGGTCACGCAGAAACACGGTCGCCACCAATGGCACCGGCAACACGGGCACGATCTGCCCGATGCTGCGCATCAACGACTGACCCACATCGGCCACGGCAATGCGCCGGGCGGCGTCGTCCAGCGCGCGGAAGTCGATGGCCTGCGCACGCACGTGCTCGCGCATCGACACGGGCTGCCCGAAGTTCACGCAGGCATAGCCGTAGCGGTAGCGCTTGCCGAGCAGCGTGAAGACGAACTGACGCGCAAGGTAGGTGCCGGTGATGCGCAAGGTGCGCACCAGGCTGCCGCGCGGCGGCCTCGCGTCGAGCTTGCGCAGCAGCGTGCGGTCTTCGATCACGCGGTCGTAGTTGATGCCCACGGGAATGAACACCAGGTCGCGCTCGCCCTCGGGGTTGAAGCCCTTGAGCATGTAGTCGAGCAGGCCGAGCTTGGGCTCGCGCAGCAGCCCGTCCACCGTCAGGCCGCCCTCCGGGTACATGGCCTGCGGAACGCCGCCTTCGGTGGCCATCTGCACATAGCGTTGCAGCACCATGCGGTAAAGCGGGTCGCCCGAGTTGCGGCGCACGAAGTACGCACCCATTGCGCGGATCAAACCCTGCAGCGGCCAGATGCGCGCCCACTCGCCCACCGCATAGCTCAACGCCACGCGCTCGGCAGCGAGGAAAGAGACAAGGATGTAGTCCATGTTCGAGCGGTGGTTCATGACGAACACGACCGTCGACTTCGGGTTGATCGCGGCCAGCGAGCGCTCATCGGTGTAGCCCAGCCGCACTCGGTAGACCATGCGCGCGAACGTCTTCGACAGCCAGTAGCCGAACCGGAAGTACACATAGGCGTTGAACGCGGGAACGATTTCCTGGGCGCAGCCGGCCACGCGTTTCATCACCGCCGCGCGCGGCTCGCCGCTGGTGGCGGCATGGGCCTCGACCGCCGCCAGCACGCGCGGGTCGCTCATCAAGCGGTCGATCAGGGCACGGCGGCGCGTGAGCTTGAACTGCGGCAGGTCGATCTTGAGGCGCAGGCTGATCTCGTCGATCACCTTGCGCACCTTGCGCCGGAAGTACCAGCGCACGCTGGGGATCAGCAGCGAGTTCAGCGTTGCCACCAAGGCCAGCACGCACAGCAACACAAGGGCCCACAACGGGACGGTGACGGTCTGCGACAAGGCGGCTTCCTTCGATGCGTGCGGGAGTATCTGCCGGCCGCCCGTGCGGCGCGATCAGGGCAAACGTTTGCGGTCGAAGACCGCAATGCTTTGGCTCCAGCCCACGGCGCTGCGCGCCACTACCCTACGCCGAAGCACCGCGGTCGAAGACCGCAATGCTTTCGACATGCGCCGTGTGCGGGAACATGTTGACCGCCCCCGCAGCCGTGCAGCGGTAGCCGGCCTGGTGCACCAGCAGCCCGGCGTCGCGGGCCAGCGTCGCGGGGTTGCAGCTCACGTAGACGATGCGGCTCGGCGGCACGTAGCCGGGTGCCAGCGAGGGGTCGGCGTGCACATCGGCCAGCACCTGGGCCAGCGCGAACGCGCCCTCTCGCGGCGGGTCGACGAGCCACTTGTCGGCGGGGCCGTAGGTGGCCACATCGGCGGGCGTCAGTTCGAACAGGTTGCGGGCAGCGAAGGTGGCCTTGGCGTCGAGCCGGTTGAGCAGCGCGTTCTCGCGCGAGCGCTGCACCAGCGCCTCGCTGCCTTCCACGCCCAGCGCCTCGCGCGCCAGGGTGGCAATGGGCAGCGTGAAGTTGCCCAGGCCGCAGAACCAGTCGATCACGCGCTCGTTCGCGCGCACGTCGAGCAAGCGCAGCGCGCGCGCCACCAGCACGCGGTTGATGTGCGGGTTGACCTGCGTGAAGTCGGTCGGCTTGAACGGCATCGTGATGCCGAACTCCGGCAGCGCGTACGCCAGCTGCGGGCCGCCTTCGTCGAGCAGCTTCACCGTGTCGGGCCCCTTCGATTGCAGCCACCACTGCACACCGCGCTCGGCCGCGAAGCCGCGCAGGCGCTGCAGGTCGGGCTCGGTCAGCGGTTCCATGTGGCGCAGCACGAGCGCCGTGACCTCGTCACCCACAGCCAACTCGATCTGTGGCAGCTTGTCGCGCTGGCTCATCGCGCCGACCAGCTCGCGCAGCGGCACCAGCAACGCGCTCACGTGCGGCGGCAGCACGGCGCAGGTCGTCATGTCGGCCACGAAACCCGACTTGCGCTCGTGAAAGCCCACCAGCACCTTGTCCTTCTTGGTGACGAAACGCACCGACAGCCGCGCCCGGAAGCGGTAGCCCCATGCCGGGCCCTCGATGGGCCGCAGCAGCTGGCCGGCCCGCACCTTGCCCAGGTGCCAGAGCGCGTCTTCGAGCGCGCGCTGCTTGGTGGCCACCTGTGCGCCGATGTGGAAGTGCTGCATCTTGCAGCCGCCGCAGCTGCCGAAGTGCGGGCACTCGGGGCGAACCCGCTGCGCGCTTTCTTGACGCAGCGCGGCCATCTCGCCCTGCTCCCAGTTGTTCTTGCGGCGCGTCACTTGCACCTGTACCCGTTCGCCGGGCAAGGCACCTTCGATGAACACCACCTTGCCTTCGGCGTTGTGCGCGATGCCTTGCGCTTCCAGGTCCAGCGACTCGACTTTCAGCCACTCGGTCGAGGGCGGCTCGGGTTGTTTCACGCGTTTCGTTCGGCTCATGGGGCGTGATTATCGACGGCGCTGCTACACTGATCGCGGTCAGGAGAGAGCCTTGACGACAACGCGCAATGCGCCGTTGAAAAGGCCGCCGAAGGCGCAGAACCGCAGTGAGAAATGCGAATCGAACGCTCAGGCAAAAGGACTGACAAACGCCTCACCCGAGGCGTACCTAGCTGGAGAGAGGCCCACCCCGAGTGGACCCACCGAAGGGGCAAGCGGGGCGCTGTTGCGGCACCCCGCGAATCTCTCAGGTAGAGCGGACAGCCAGGGCAGAGCCGGTGCAGCCACATCGCACCGGCATCAACCGATGCCCTGGGAGACGACCATGTCCGACGCTGCTCTGCAAGTGCCTCTGCACACCTCTCTTCAAACAACCCCGCTGCACGCGCTCCACCTCGAGCTCGGCGCCAAGATGGTCGCCTTCGCCGGCTACGACATGCCGGTGTCGTACCCGGCCGGCATCTTGGCTGAGCACCGCCACTGCCGCGCCTCGGCCGCGCTGTTCGATGTGTCGCACATGGGCCAGTTGCGCCTGACCGGGCCCGATGCCGCCCGCGCGCTGGAGTCCCTGGTGCCGATGGACGTGATCGGCCTCGCACCCGGCAAGCAGCGCTACGCCTTCTTCACCAACCCCAGCGGCGGCCTGCTCGACGACCTGATGATCACTCGGCGCGGGCCCGAACACGGCGACGACCTGTTCGTGGTCGTCAACGCCGGCTGCAAGGACGCCGACATCAAGATGATGGTCACCCACATCGGCCACCGCTGCGGCGTGCAGCCCCTGCCCGACCGCGCGTTGCTGGCCTTGCAAGGGCCGAAGGCGGCCACCGCCCTGGCGCAGCTCAACGAGGCGGTGCTGGCGCTGACCTTCATGACAGGTGCGAGCGTCACGCTCGCGGGGGCCGAATGCTTCGTCACCCGCTCGGGCTACACCGGCGAAGACGGCTTCGAGATCTCGGTCCCGGCCGAGCGCGCCGTTGCATTGGCGAAGGCCTTGCTTGCGCTGCCCGAGGTCAAACCCGCCGGCCTGGGCGCACGCGACACGCTGCGGCTGGAAGCGGGCCTGTGCCTTTATGGGCACGACATCAACGAGACGACCACGCCGGTCGAAGCCGGCCTCACTTGGGCGATCCAGAAGGTGCGCCGCGCCGGCGGTGCGCGTGCCGGCGGCTACCCTGGTGCGACCACCATCGACCGGCAATTGGCCAGCGGCGCAGCCACCAAGCGCGTCGGTCTGATCGGCCTGGAGCGCGTGCCGGTGCGCGAAGGCGCGCCCATCGTCGACGCCCAGGGCCACAAGCTCGGCGTGGTCACGAGCGGCACCTTGTCGCCGTCGTACGGCGAGCCGGTCGCGATGGCCTACCTCGCCGTCAACCACGCCCTGCCACACCACGAGGTGTATGCCGAAGTGCGGGGCAAGCGCCAGCCGATGCGCGTGAGCCCCATGCCGTTTGTTCCCCACCGCTACCACCGCGGTTGAACCGTTCATTTGCCTTTCAATTTGACCAGGAGAGCCCCCATGACGACCATGTACACCGACGACCACGAGTGGATCAACATCGAAGACCACGAGGCCGCGACCGTCGGCATCACCCACCACGCGCAAGACGCACTCGGTGACGTGGTGTTCGTCGACCTGCCGGCCGTGGGCACCACGTTCAAGAAGGGCGATGTGGCCGGCGTGGTCGAGTCGGTCAAGGCGGCCGCCGACCTGTTCATGCCGGTCACCGGCGAAGTGGTCGAGGTGAACGAGGCACTGCGGGCCGACCCGTCGCTCGCCAACACCGACCCGCTCGGCAACGGCTGGTTCTTCAAAGTGCACGTGACGAACATGGGCGAGTTCGACCAGCTGATGGACGGCCCGGCCTACGACCTGCTCGTGAAGAACAGCTGACACCGAACTGCCATACCGCCAAACCGGATCACGAAAGAAGCCCGATGTTGATGTCTGCCCACAAGTCGCTGCGCGAGCTTGAGAACGCCGCCGAGTTCGTTGCCCGCCACGTCGGCATTCAGCCCGACGACGAGCGCCACATGCTGAGCGTGATCGGCGCAGCCTCGCGCCGCTCGCTGATCGAGGCCATCGTGCCGCGCTCGATCGCGCGTGGTGCGCCAATGGCGTTGCCCGAGCCGCTGAGTGAAGCCGATGCACTGGCCCAGATGCGCGGCATCGCCGGGCAGAACAAGCTGCTGAAGAGCTTCATCGGCCAGGGCTACCACGGCACGCACACGCCGGGCGTGATCCTGCGCAACATCCTCGAGAACCCGGCCTGGTACACGGCCTACACGCCCTACCAGGCCGAGATTTCGCAAGGCCGCATGGAAGCGCTCGTGAACTTTCAGACCATGGTGTGCGACCTGACCGGCATGGCCATTGCCGGCTCGTCGATGCTCGACGAGGCCACCGCTGCGGCCGAGGCCATGACGCTCGCAATGCGCGTGGGCAAGAGCCAGTCGACGACCTTCTTTGTCGCCGACGACGTGCTGCCGCAAACGCTGGAAGTGGTGCGCACGCGCGCCGCGCCGCTGGGCATCACGGTCGCCTGCGGCCCGGCTGATGCAGCTGGTGGTGCGGGCGCATTCGCAGCGCTTGTGCAGTACCCGGGCGTGGGCGGCGTGGTGCGTGACCTGGCGCCGATCATCGCTTCGGTGCACGCGCACGGCGGCCTCGCCATCGTTGCCGCCGACCTTCTTGCGCTCACACTGCTCAAGGCGCCGGGCGAGATGGGCGCCGACATCGTGGTCGGCAACACGCAGCGCTTCGGCATGCCGATGTGCAATGGCGGCCCGCACGCCGCCTACCTGGCCACGCGCGACGCGTTCAAGCGCTCGATGCCGGGCCGGCTGGTCGGCGTGAGCATCGACGCGCACGGCGCACCGGCCTACCGCCTGGCATTGCAGACGCGTGAGCAGCACATTCGCCGCGAGAAGGCCACCTCGAACATCTGCACCGCGCAGGTGCTGCCCGCCGTGGTGGCGAGCATGTACGCCGTCTATCACGGCCCGGTCGGGCTGAAGCGCATCGCGCAGCGCGTGGCGAGCTTCACCGCCGTGCTGGCCACTGGACTAGGCCAGTTGGGCTGTACGGTGGCAAACGCCAGCGCGTTCGATACCCTGCACGTCGCGACCGGCACGAAGACCGATGCGCTGCTTCAAGCCGCGCGCGACGCCGGCATCAACCTGCGCCGCGCGTCCGCCACCAGCGTGGGCATCACGCTCGACGAGACCACCGAGCGCGACGATATCGTGCTGCTCTGGAAGCTTTTCTCAGACGGCCAGCCGCTGCCTGGCTTCGGGCCATTCGAGAAGGGCGTCGCCTCGCTGATTCCAGCAGAGCTTCAACGCACGAGCGCCTACTTGACGCACCCGGTCTTCAACCGCCACCACAGCGAGACCGACATGCTGCGCTACATCCGCAGCTTGTCCGACAAGGACCTGGCGCTTGACCGCACCATGATCCCGCTTGGCTCGTGCACGATGAAGCTGAACGCGACGAGCGAGATGATCCCGGTCACGTGGCCCGAGTTCGCCAACGTCCACCCGTTCGCACCGCAGGATCAACTGCTGGGCTACGACCTGTTGCGCACGCAGCTCGAAGCATGGCTGTGCCAGGCCACGGGCTACAGCGGCGTGAGCCTGCAGCCGAACGCCGGCTCGCAGGGCGAATACGCGGGGCTGCTCGTGATCCGCGCGTACCACGCGGCGCGCAATGAAGCGCACCGCAACATCTGCCTGATTCCCGAATCGGCCCACGGCACCAACCCCGCCAGCGCGCAGATGGCCGGCATGCAGGTGGTGGTGACGAAGTGCGACGCCGAAGGCAATGTCGACCTCGACGACATGGCCGCCAAGTGCGAAGCGCACAGTGCAAACCTGGCCGCAGTGATGATCACCTACCCTTCTACCTACGGCGTGTTCGACACCCGCGTGAAGGAGTTGTGCGCGCTGGTGCACCAGCACGGCGGCCGTGTGTACGTGGACGGTGCGAACATGAACGCGCTGGTCGGCGTGGCCGCACCGGGCGAGTTCGGCGGTGACGTGAGCCACCTGAACCTGCACAAGACCTTCTGCATCCCGCACGGCGGCGGCGGGCCTGGCGTGGGGCCGGTGTGCGTGGTGGCCGATCTGGTGCCGTACCTGCCCGGGCACCGCTCGGCTGGCCTGGGTAGCGAAGGTCAAATCGGCGCGATCAGCGCAGCGCCGCTGGGCAACGCGGCCGTGCTGCCGATCAGCTGGATGTACATGCGCATGATGGGCGCCGAGGGGCTGACAACGGCCACCGAAGTCGCCATTCTCTCGGCCAACTACATCGCAGCCCGCCTCGCCGACCACTACGACATCCACTTCAGCGGCAACGTGCCCGGCCTCAAGGGCGGCGGCGTGGCGCACGAGTGCATCCTGGACCTGCGGCCGTTGAAAGAGGCAACAGGTGGCGAAGGCAAAGGGGCGCAGGGGGTCAGCGCCGAAGACGTGGCCAAGCGGCTGATCGACTACGGCTTCCATGCGCCCACGCTGAGCTTCCCGGTCGCGGGCACGCTGATGGTCGAGCCGACCGAGAGCGAAGGCCTCGAAGAACTGAATCGCTTTTGCGACGCGATGATCGCCATCCGCGCCGAGATCGCCAAGGTCGAGGCCGGCGTGTGGCCCGCCGCCGACAACCCGCTGAAGGCGGCGCCGCACACGGCACAGGCGCTGCTCAAGGCAGACTGGCCGCACGCCTACTCGCGCGAGGAAGCGGCCTACCCGGTGCCGGCGTTGCGGGGCGCCAAGTACTGGCCGCCGGTGGGCAGGGTGGACAACGTCTACGGCGACCGCAACCTGTTCTGCGCGTGCCCGCCGCTCGCTGACTACGCCACGGCCTGACAGGCTGAGCCCCATGGCCGTCTCCGTCTTCGACCTGTTCAAGATCGGCATCGGCCCCAGCAGCTCGCACACGGTGGGGCCGATGCGCGCGGCGCGGCTGTTCGCGCTGCGCCTGCAGCATGACGGCCTCCTCGAAGCCACCGTGCGTGTCTGCTCGCAGCTCTACGGCTCGCTCGGCGCCACCGGCAAGGGCCACGGCAGCGACAAGGCGGTGCTGCTCGGGCTGCAAGGTGCTGCGCCCGACACGGTGGACGTGGACGGCATTGCGGCGGTGCTCAAGCGCTTGCGCGAGCACAAGCAAGTCGAGTTGCTTGGCACGCACGTGATCGCGTTCACCGAGAAGACCGACCTCATCTTCTACCGCCGCGAGACCCTGCCCTTCCACGCCAACGGCATGCGCTTCACTGCCTTCGATGCAGCTGGCGCAGAGTTGCTGACGCGCACCTACTATTCGGTCGGCGGCGGCTTCGTCGTCAGCGACGAGGTGGCACACGACGGCACGCTGCAAAAGGTCATCGCCCCCGACAGCACGGTGCTCGCGCACCCGTTCCACAGCGGCGCGGACCTGCTCTCGATCACGAAGGCCGAAGGCTGCAGCATCGCTGAGCTGATGCGCCGCAACGAACGCCATTGGCGCAGCAGCGCCGAAACCGACGCCGGCCTGATGAACATCTGGGCCGTGATGCAGGCCTGCGTGGTGCGCGGCTGCCAAACCGACGGCGTGCTGCCCGGCGGCTTCAAGGTGAAGCGCCGAGCAGCCGGCCTGCACCGCCAGTTGTGCGCCAACCCGGAAGCCGCGCTGCGTGACCCTTTGCAGGTTCTCGACTGGGTCAACCTCTACGCGCTGGCCGTGAACGAAGAGAACGCCGCCGGCGGCCGCGTCGTCACCGCGCCCACCAACGGCGCGGCCGGCATCGTGCCCGCCGTGCTGCACTACTACACGCGCTTCGTTGCCTCGGCCACCGACAAAGGCGTGATCGACTTCCTGCTCACCGCCGCCGCCATCGGCCTGCTCTACAAGGAAAACGCGTCGATCAGCGGCGCCGAAGTCGGCTGCCAGGGCGAAGTGGGCGTGGCCTGCTCGATGGCCGCAGGCGCGCTGTGTGCCATGCTGGGCGGCACCCCTGCGCAGGTGGAGAACGCGGCCGAGATCGGCATGGAGCACCACCTCGGCCTGACCTGCGACCCGGTGGGCGGGCTGGTGCAGATTCCGTGCATCGAGCGCAACGCGATCGCGTCGGTCAAGGCCATCAACGCCGCGCGCATGGCCCTGCGCGGCGACGGCACGCACCACGTGAGCCTCGACAAGGTCATCAAGACCATGCGCGAGACCGGCGCCGACATGATGACGAAGTACAAGGAAACGGCACGCGGCGGCCTCGCTGTGAACATCGTGGAATGCTGAACAATCGGCCGATGCTTTCGACCGACACGGCGTCTCTTCCCGCGCCCGCACCCACCTCGTCCTACCCCATCGTCTGGGCCGCCCCGGTGGCCAACGCGGCACCGCGCGGCCTGTGCACCGACTGCGGCATCTCGCGCACGAGCGAGCCCAAGCGCTGCGGCGAGGCATGCCAGTTCATCCAGCCCGACTACCCGAAGCTCGAAGCCCAGGTGCATGGCCGCGTGCGCAAGTCCGCGATGGACGAGGACGGGACGAGTGACGAACCCTGGTTCGGCCCGTACCGGCGCATGCTGCAGGCCTCGCTCGTGCCGGCGCGCAGCGGTGCGCAGTGGAGCGGCATCACGACGCGCATCGCCGAGCGGCTGCTCGAGACCGGGGCGGTCGATGCGGTGCTGGCCATGGCGCCGGACCCGAACGACAGCTGGCGCCCGATGCCGGTGCTCGTGACCAGCGCCGAAGGCATGGCGCAGTGCCGCGGCATGCGCATGGGTTACGCGCCGCTGCTGGCGCTGCTGGAGCCTGCCCGCACAAGAGGTTTCAAACGCCTCGCGGTGATCGGCATTCCGTGCCAGGTGTACGCGCTGCGCGCGCTCGAGAAAGAGTTCGGCTTCGAGCGGCTGTACGTGATCGGCACGCCGTGTTCCGACAACACCACGACCGAGAACTTCCACCAGTTCCTGGACCTCGTGGCAACGCAGTTGAAGCTGCGCGCACAAGACATCACCTACCTCGAGTTCCGTGCCGACTACCGCGTGGAGTTGCGCTTCAGCGATGGCCGCGTCAAGCTGATCCCGTTTCTGCAATTGCCGCTGTCCACGCTGCCGCCCGACTTCTTCCCGATGACCTGCCGCACGTGTGTTGACTACACCAACGTGCTGGCCGACATCACGGTCGGCTACATGGCCGGCCAGGGCGAGCAGTGGCTGTTGGTGCGGAACGACCGCGGCGAAGAGCTGGTTGCGCTGCTCGGCGACGAGTTGCAGACGCAGCCGGTCGGCACGGCCGGGAAGCGGCACGGGGCGGTGAAAGGCTTTCTGGCGAACGTGCAACTCGCCGCCGGTGGCCTGCCGCTGCGGCGCATGCCGAACTGGCTGCGGCCCATCGTCGGCTGGCTGATGCCGCGCATCGGGCCGCGCGGCGTCGAGTTCGCGAAAGCGCGCGTCGAGATGAAGGCGGCCGAGACCATCGTTCACCTGCGCCGGGACCACCCGAGCCGCATGAAGAACATGGTGCCCGGCCACGTGTGGCCACTGGTCGCGCCGTATGGGCTCACGCCAGGTGTTGACGAGCTGCCCGCCGTCGGGCAGTTGCATCCCTCGGCGGCTGACGCGCACGGCTAGGCACGAGCCGGTAACTTGTTCGACGGCAGCCGCCGCGTTGGAACGTCTTATGCATGCCGCCCCCGCATGACCAACCGCCGCAGGAGGGCGCCCCATGCTGGACTCCACGACCACCCAGTTCTCACACGTCAAACCCGCCGACACGCCCTGGCGCAGCGACGGCCTGCGCGACTTCTTCCAGTACAAGGACCTCGGCATCGAACAGGCCACTGCCGGCCGTGTGATCGCCCAGATGGTGCGCGCCAACATGGCACCAGAGAAGGGCACCGGATGGCACCGCCATGAAGCGCAGTTCCACATCGTCATCATGACCAAGGGCTGGGCGAAGTTCATGTACGGCGACAAGGAAACGCTGGTCGAGGCCGGCGACTGCGTGCACCAGCGCCCGGGCATCGTTCACTACCTGTTCGACTACTCGCCCGACATGGAATACATCGAGGTCGTGGGCCCGGCCGACTTCACGTCAGTCGATGCGCAGGGGCCGTGCACCGTACCGGCGCCGGCCGCGTGGGTGTAGGCGCACGTGCACTGAAGCGATGTCAAGCGCAACACCAGTCCGGCGTGTTGACGTCGGCGCCTTGTCCGACGCGATATCGGGGCACGGTCGCACCTCTGCATGCACGCAACCGGCCATAGTCTCGGGTTAGCGCGTTTCCGCGCTCACAACGACTTCAGGAGCCTGCCCATGATCACCTTCCCCACCGCCATTCGAATCGCGTTCCTGTCCAGCGCCGTGGCACTTGCCGGCTGCGGCAGCATGTCGTCCAGCACCATGCCGATGGGCAACACCACGAACTTCGGTGCATCGCTGACCGCCAGCGCCGAAGTGCCGGCCAACGATTCGCGTGGCGGCGGCGACTTCACCGCGTCGTTGAACAACGACACCAAGTTGCTGACGTGGCGGGTCACCTATCAAGGCCTGAGCGGCCCGGCCACGGCGGGCCACATCCATGGCCCGGCAATGGCCGGCGCGAATGCGGGCGTGGTCGTTCCGTTTGCAAGCACCATGGGCCCCATCGAGGGCAGCGCCACGCTCACCGCGTCGCAGATCTTCGACCTGCGTGCCGGCCTCTGGTACGTGAACCTGCACACCGCCGCCAACCCAGGCGGCGAGATCCGCGGCCAGGTGCTGGTGAAGTAACGCCCGCAGGCAAGCGGCTGGCGGATCGTGGGAGAGCGGCCGTGGCGCGCTCAGAAGTCCATGTCGAGCTCTTCGATGTCGTCGGGTTCGAGCTTCGCAGCCGCCACCCACTCCTTCATCTCGGGCATGGCCATGATGGTTTGGCAATAGACGATGCATTCCTTGTTCAGCTTCACGTCGTAGGTGAGGAAGCGCGTGGCCACCGGTGCATACATGGCATCGGCCATGCCGCGTTGCTTGCCGAACAAAAACGGCCCGCCGTAGCTGGCCAGGCACTCGGTCCAGATCTCGACGATGCGGTCGATGTCCGGCTGGGCGCCGGCCCAGATCTTGTGGCCCGGGAAGTGGCCTTTCAGGTTCATCGGCAGCGACGCGCGCAGGTTTGCGAAGCCCGAGTTCATCTCGCCGCTGACCGAGCGGCAATGGGCGCGCGCGATGCGCTCGGCCGGCATCAGCCCCGCATTGGGCCTGATCTCGTTCAGGTACTGCGCGATGGCCAGCGTGTTCCAGACCTTCGCGCCCTCGTGCGTCAGGCACGGCACGCGGATCGACGGCGCCAGCAGCAGCAACTCCTTGCGCGCAGCGGCATCGTCGGGCGAGACCATGACCTCGGCGAAATCGAGCCCGGCGAAACGCGCCATCAGCCACCCGCGCAGCGACCACGACGAGTAGTTCTTGCTGCTGATGGTGAGCGTGGCCGCCGGCACTGCAGCTTTCGTCTTGGGCAGTACGGCACGGGCCACTGGCTTGCGCGCGGCGGCCTTCGGTTTGACAGCGGTGGCGATGGGCATGACGGGCGTCTCCGGCGCGGTGTGATCGCCCCGGAGAACGCAAGCGTTGTGCCACCCGCTGGCGCGCAAGTTGCTCACCCGCTCCAACAACACTCAGCAGGAGACTGATCGATGTACCCAGCCTACCAAGCCCAGTCCGACCTGATGTGGCCCGTGCGCACGGCAGCACGGCTGGCGATGCCGATGTTCCAGCACCCGAGCTTCGGCCTGGCGAACACCGCACCGATGCGCGGCATGGTGGCCGCCTGCAAGGTGCTGGAACTGGCCCAGGTCACGCACAGCCGGCCGCCGTGGAGCATCGACGCGGTGGTGGTCAAGGGTGAACCGGTGCCGGTGACCGAAGAGGCCGTGTTCAGCACGCCGTTTGCCACACTCATGCGCTTTCGCAAGGAGGGCGCGCCACCGCAGCCCAAGGTGTTGATCGTCGCCCCCATGTCGGGCCACTTCGCGACGCTGCTGCGGGACACCGTGCGCACCGTGCTGCAAGACCACGACGTGTACGTGACCGACTGGCACAACGTGCGCGACGTGCCGCTCGCCGCTGGCCGCTTCGGCCTGGACGAATACACCGAGCACATCATCGACTTCTTGGCCGTGATGGGCCCCGGCGCGAACCTGCTGGCGGTGTGTCAGCCCTGCGTGGCGGCCCTGGCTGCGGTGGCGCTGATGTCGGAAGACGAGCACCCCGCCACACCGGCGAGCCTGACGCTGATGGCCGGGCCGGTTGACTGCCGCATCAGCCCGACGGCGGTGAACAAGCTCGCCACGACCAAGCCGATCGAGTGGTTCGAGAAGAACCTCATCAGCCAGGTGCCGTGGCGCTTCGGTGGCGGCGGGCGGCGCGTGTACCCGGGCTTCGTGCAGCTGTCGGCGTTCATGAGCATGAACAAGGACCGCCACGTCAACGCGTTCAAGGAGTACTACCAACACCTCGTGGACGACGAGTTCGACAAGGCCGAAGTCACGCGCACCTTCTACGAGGAGTACATGGCCGTGGCCGACCTGTCGGCCGAGTTCTACATCGAGACCGTCGATCTGGTGTTCCAGCGCTACGCGCTGCCCAAGGGCGAGCTGACGTTCCGCGGCCGGCCCGTGAACCCGGAAGCGATACGCCGTACCGCCCTGCTCACCGTGGAAGGCGAACGCGACGACATCTGCGCCATCGGCCAGACGCTCGCCGCGCAAGACCTCACACCCAGCCTGCGCCCCTACATGCGCACTCACTACGTGCAGCCGAACGTCGGCCACTACGGCGTGTTCAGCGGCAAGCGCTGGCAGAACCACATCTACCCGGTGGTGCGGGATGTGATCCACGTGTCGCAGTAAGGCTGGAACGCGATCGAGCGTCGGCCTCCTTCTTGACTCTGCGAACCGCCGCGAACCTCGCGCCTCCGTGGTGAAGCATTCAGCGGCCTGTCAATCCTTCGATGCGGGCATGTGCGCCCCACTCACTCCACTGGCAAGCGCGCTCTCGACCGTCACCTTGACCTTCCGCTCCCGCGCCAGGTAGCTGTAAAGCACCGGCACCACCACCAGTGTCAACAGCGTCGAGGTGATCACTCCGCCGATGATCGCGCGGCCCATCGAGGCTTGAATCTCGCCGCCTTCGTCGAGCGCCAGCGCGAGGGGCAGCATGCCGAAGACCATCGCGGCGGTCGTCATCAGGATCGGGCGCATGCGCACAAGACCGGCTTGCAACAGCGCATCGGCCATGCTCGCGCCGCCCTTGCGCGCCTGGTTCGCGAAGTCGACCAGCAGGATCGCGTTCTTCGTGACCAGCCCCATCAGCATCACCAGGCCGATCATCGAGAACAGGTTCAGCGTCGAGCGTGTGATGAGCAGCGCCAGCATCACGCCGATCAACGCCAGCGGCAGTGACGCCATGATCGCCAGCGGCTGCAGAAAGCTCGCGAACTGCGATGCGAGCACGATGTAGATGAAGATCACCGCCGCCCCCAAGGCCAGCACGATGCCGGCGAAGGCCTGCTCCTGGTCGCGTTGCTGGCCGCCCTGGTCGAAGCGGTAGCCGGGTGGCAGCAGCGTGGCGTCGACGAGCTTCTTCACTTCGTTGCCCACGTCGCCGCTGGGCCGGCCGGTCACACCGGCGTAGATGGCCTGGCGGCGCTGCAGGTCTTGCCGCTTGATGACGGCGGGGTTCACCACCGGAACGATGTCGGCCACGCGGGACAGCGCAATCGCGGTGCCGTCTTTCGCATACGCCACAGGCAGGTTGTCGAGCTGTGCGACCTGCTCGCGTTGACCCTGCGGCAGGCGCAGTTCCACCTCGACCTGCTCGCCGTCGGGCGCGGTCCAGTAGGTCGCGACATCGCCGTTGACGAAGCTGCGCAGGCTCGCGGCCAGTTGCACCGGCGTCAGGCCGAGTTCGCGCACCGCGTCGGGCTTCAGGCGCACCGCATACGCCGGCAGGCCAGGCTTGACGGACGTTTCCAGGTCGGTGATGCCAGGCACCTTCGCCACCTTGTCGGCGAGCTTGATCACCTCGGTGTCCAGCACCTTCGGGTCGGGGCCGAGCAGCGCGATGTAGATGGGGCGATCACCCAGCGACACGTCGACCCCCGGGATCGGCGCGATGGCCTTGCGGATCACTTCCTCGACCTGCTTCTGCGTGCGCTGGCGCTCGCCCGGCTTGACGAGCTGGATGCTGAGGTTGCCGGTGTTGCGGCTGCCGTCCACATCACCGACCTGGGCCGACACCAGCCGCACCTCGGGCAGCTTGCGCACCACGGCCTCGACCTGCAGCATCTTCTCGTTTCCACGCGGCAGGCTTGTTCCGACCGGCATGCGCACGTTCATCGAGATGTAGCTGTTGTCGGCATCGGGGATGAACTCGCTGCCCACCAGCGGCGCCAGCGCCAGCGCACCCGCGAAGCTGGCCACCCCGCACCACAACACGATGCCGCGCGGCGTGATGGTCGCTCGGCGCAGCGCGGGCCGGCGGTGATGGATGCGCACGGTCGGAAACCACAAGCGGTATTGCCGGCCGGAAAAGATCCAGTGGATCAACCGCTCGTAGAGCGTGTGCATGGCGTCCAGCAAACGGTCGGTCGCGCGCATCAGGTGGCCGAGCACCGGCAGGCTGGCAAGACGGTTCGTCGGCGGGTCTTTCCAGATGCTGCTGAGCATCGGGTCGAGCGTGAAGCTGACGAAAAGGCTCACCAGCACCGCTACCGCCACTGTCACGCCGAACGGAAAGAAGAACTTGCCGATGATGCCCTTCATGAATGCGACCGGCACGAACACGGCGCAGATGGCCAGCGTGGTGGCCATCACCGCCAGGCCGATTTCCTTCGTGCCTTCGAGCGCGGCGCGGCGGTGCGTCTTGCCCATGTGCACATGGCGCACGATGTTCTCGCGCACCACGATCGCGTCGTCGATCAAGAGGCCGATGCACAGGCTCAGCGCCATCATTGTCATGAAGTTCAGCGTGAAGCCGAACGCATACACCGCAATGAACGCCGAGATGACCGAGATCGGCAGCGTGAGGCCGGTGATCACCGTGCTGCGCCAGCTGTGCAGGAACAGGAACACGATCACGACCGTGAGCAGCGCCCCTTCGACGAGCGTGCGCTTGACGCCGCTGAGCGAGTTCTTGACCCATTCGCTGTCGGCATACACGAGGCGCAGTTCCACGCCGGGCGGCAGCGTCTTGCGCATCTCTTCGGTTGCGCGCTTGATGCCGTCGCCGGTTTCGACGATGTTCGCGTCCTGCTGCTTGAACACCTGGAACGAGACCGACGGCAGGCCGTCGACGCGCGCGATCGAGGTGGGCTCGCGCTCGCGCTCGACCAGCGTGCCCAGGTCGCCCAAGCGCACCGCGAGGTTGCCGCGCTGCGCCACCACCACGTCGGCAAACGCCTTCGGGTCGCGCACCCGGCCTTCCACGCGCACCAGCGCGTCTTCTCGCAAGCCGCTGAGCAGGCCCACGGGCACATCGGCATTGGCGCGCTGCAAGGCCGTTGACACATCCGCCGGCGTGACCTGATAAGTGCGAAGGCGCTGCGGGTCGAGGTCGATGCGCACCTGCCGCACGGTCAGGCCGATCACGTCGACCCGCGCCACGCCGGCCACCCGCTCCAGGCGCTTCCTCACCACCTGATCGGCCAGCATCGACAACTCGCGCGCGCTGCGGTCGGGCGCCACCAGCGCCAGGTACACCGTGGGCTGCGCGTTCTCACCGTCGAAGCGCGACACGCTCGGCGCCTTCGCATCGCGCGGGAAGCCGGGTTGCAGCACCGCGACCTTGTCACGCACGTCCTGCACGGCGCGGCCCATGTCGGCGCCGAGCTCGAACTCGACCACGGTTTCGCTGCGGCCCTCGAAGCTGTTCGAGCGGATCATCTTCACGCCGGCAATGCCGTTCAGGCCCAGCTCGATGGGCCGCGTGAGTTCGGTCTCGGCCGCCTCGGGCGAGGCACCGGGGTAGGCCACACTCACGAACACGATGGGCGGCGAGATGTCGGGCAAACGCTCGACGCGCAACTGGCTGTACGAGAACACGCCCAGCACGCACAGAGCCGCCATCACCATGGTGGCGAAGACAGGGTTATTGATGGAAACGCGGGTGAACCACATGGCGCTCGGCTCCCGCTCTCAGGACGCGCTGGCGCGCACGGCCGACGCCTGCACCGCCGGCGCACCGGGCCCGGAAGCGCCAGCGCCCGCCCCTGCGCCCGTGCCTGCGATGCGCGCCGGGGCGCCCTCCTTCAGGTTGTCGAAGCGCGCGCCCAGCACGGGCTGGTCGGCCTGCAAGCCCTGGGTCACCTCGACCCGGTTCGCCGCCGCATCACGCCGGCCGGTGATGACCAGGCGACGCACCAGCGCACCCTTCTCCAGCGTCCACACGAAGTCCTGCCCCGAGGCCTGGCCCACGGCCGCCAGCGGCACGGTCAGGCGCGGCGCCGCATCGGCCAGCAGCAGGACGGCACTCGCGTACTGGCCGGCGCGGAACAGCTCTTGCGGGTTCGGCACGCGCACCACCACGCGGATGCCGCGCGTGCCGGCCTCGGCCGTCGGTGCAATGCGGTCGATCACACCGGCCACCAAGGCCGCGCTTCCTTCGACCTGCACCGACAGCGCCTGCCCGGGCTTGAGCAGCGACACCTGGTGCGTGCCGACCACGCCCGCGAGTTCAAGCTCGCTCAGGTCGACCACCGACAGCAACTCCTGCTCGGCGCTGACCTTCTCGCCGGGCAGCACGCTGCGCCGGCCGACCACGCCGCTGATCGGCGCGGTGAGCGCCGCGTCGCGCAAGCCCACGTTGACAGTCGCTGCCTGAGCCTGTGCCGACTTGACCTGCGCGCGCGCTGCCTCGAGCGTGGCGCGCGAGGTTTCGAGCGCGTTCGGCGAAATGAACTTCTGGTTCGCCAGATCGGCGTTCGACGCGTGCGCGCGCTCGGCCTCGCTCATGCGCGCCTTCGCTGAATCGACGCCTGCGGCCCGCTCGGCGGCGCGGCTCTGCAGGTCGGCCAGGTCGATGCGGCCCAGCACCTGCCCCGCCTTCACGCGGCTGCCCTCGGCCACGTTCAATGCGAGCAGCGTGCCCGCCGCCTTGGCCCGAACAATCGCCGTTCGCGGCGCCATCAGCGAGCCCGAAAACTCCACGCGCTCCGGCATGGCCACGAGTTGCGGCTTCACCACCTCGTTCGGCGCGAACTCCAGCGTGACCTCGGGCTTTTTGTCGGGGCGGTCGGCGTTGCTCTTGTCATGCAAGACACGCGACACGATGGCCAGGGCCAGCGCTGCGACGATCACCGCAGCGCTGCCCCCGATGACCCACTGCTTTCGCATGGGTTACTCCTTTTGGGGTTGTTCTGGGGGGCGAGTGTAGGCAAGCCGCCTCGCAACTCAATCCCTCGTGCGACGGGCTGCGCAAACTGCGGGACGAGGCGCACTGCCCACCGACCGGCCCAGCACCCAGGCCCGCCAACAGCACAGCGCGCCCACCAGCGCTGCGGCGCTCGCGGCCCAGAACACGGCGGCAAAGCCGTAAGCCTCGCTCAACGCGCCGCCCCCCACGCCGCCCACCACGCCAGAGGCGCCGTAGCCGATCACCGTGTACAGCGCCTGCCCCCGGCCGCGCAGCCGGCCCGGGAAGTGCCGGTTGATCACGGCGATGCACGAGCTGTGCTGAGCCGCGAACGTGACTGCATGCGTGCACTGGGCCGCCACCAGCAGCCACGGCGTCGCACCCCAGGCCGCGACGACGGCCAGGCGCAGCGCCGTGACGAGGGCGGCGACAAGGCCCCAGGCGTGGACCGATAGGCGAGCGAGCCACCTGCCCTGGAACCAGAACCACGCCACCTCGGCCGCCACGCCGATGGCCCAGATCAACCCGACCATCGCCTTGCTGTAACCCAGCGACACCAGGTAGAGAGAGAAGAATGCATACAGGCTGGTGTGCGCCAGCACGGTGAAGAACACGCCTGCAAAGAACCAGCGCACGACCGGCTCGCGCAGCACGGCCATGGCGCCGTGTACCGCAGTGGCGGCATGCGTGGCCTCGCGGCTGGCCGGCAGCCACAGGGCCGCCACCAGCAGCAGCCCGAGCAACACGAGCACCAGCGTCGGGTAGTGGGCGATGCCGGCCCACTGCAGCAATGCGCCGCTGCCCACCACGGCGATGATGAAGCCGAGCGAACCCCACAACCGCACCCGGCCATAGCGACCGGCGTCCAAGGTGCCACCCTGGCTGACGTGGTGCGCGAGCGCCGCCTCGCTGATCGGCACCACGCCGGCGGTGCACACGAACATGGCCGCCGTCACCACCGCGATCCAGCCATAGGCCGGCGACACGAAGTAGCCCAGCGCACAGATGAGCGAGCACGCCACGGCGACGCGCAGCAGCCGCGTGCGCTCACCGGTGTGGTCGGCCAGCCAGCCCCAGGCGTACGGGCTGAACAGGCGCGTGGCACTTTGCACCGAGGCCAGCGCACCGATGGCCAGCGTGCTGAAGCCCAGGCTCTGGAACCACAGCGGCGCGTAGGTGCCGGCCAGCCCGGCATAGGCAAAGTACGCGAACGACACCGCCGCGAACGCCACGAGGGACGCGCGCGATCCACCACCGGGGCGCTCGATCACCCGGCTTGCGCAGGGATGGGCGGCGCCGCAACCACCACGTCGCCACACTGCGCGCGGTGGCGCAGCGCATGGTCCATCAGCACCAGCGCAAGCATGGCTTCGGCGATCGGCGTGGCGCGAATGCCCACGCACGGGTCGTGGCGGCCGAAGGTCTCGACCGTGGCCGGCTCGCCTGCGAGGTTGATCGATTGGCGAGGGCTGCGGATCGAGCTGGTGGGCTTGATCGCGATGTTGACGGTGATGTCCTGCCCGGTCGAGATGCCGCCCAGCACGCCGCCCGCGTTGTTGCCGACAAAGCCCGCCGGCGTGAGCGAATCGCCGTGCGTGGTGCCGCGCTGCGCCACGCTCGCGAAGCCGGCGCCGATCTCGACCCCCTTCACCGCGTTGATGCCCATCATCGCGTAGGCGATGTCGGCATCGAGCTTGTCGAAGAGCGGTTCGCCCAGACCGACAGGCACGTTCTGCGCCGCCACGTGAATGCGCGCACCGCAGCTGTCGCCGGCCTTGCGCAGCGCGTCCATGTAGGCCTCGATGCGCGCAATGTCACTGGCGTTGGCGGCGAAGAACGGGTTGTTCGGGATGTGCGCGAGCGACTCGAACGGGATCGCGATGTCGCCGATCTGCGTCATGTGGCCGACGAAAGTGGTGCCGTACTGCCGATGCAGCCATTTGCGCGCCACCGCACCCGCGCCGACCATCGGTGCGGTGAGGCGCGCCGACGCGCGGCCGCCCCCGCGCGGGTCGCGCAGGCCGTACTTGTGCAGGTAGGTGTAGTCGGCGTGACCGGGGCGGAAGGTGTCGAGCAGGTTGCCGTAGTCCTTGCTGCGCTGATCGGTGTTGCGGATGAGCAGGCAAATCGGTGTACCAGTCGTCACACCCTCGAACACGCCCGACAGGATCTCCACCGCATCGGGCTCGTTGCGCTGCGTCACATGCCGGCTCGTGCCCGGCCGGCGGCGGTCGAGATCAGGCTGGATGTCGGCCTCGCTGAGCGCCATTCCGGGCGGGCACCCATCGATCACGCAGCCAATGGCCGGGCCATGCGATTCACCGAAGTTGGTGACGCGAAAGAGAGTGCCAAAGGTGCTGCCGGACATGGGTGGGCCTGAATGAAAAACACCGCCGAGGCGGTGTGGTGAAGGTCGAGCCTAATTTTAGAGGCAGCGCTTGGAGCCACTCACCCCGTTTTCTGCACGTCCGCGTCCGACTCTGCATCCACCGGCCAGTCGCGGATGTAGGCCTTGAGCATGCGGTTCTCGAAGTCTTGCCCGTCGACCACGGCCTTGGCCACATCGTAGAACGAGATCACGCCCATCAGCGTGCGCTGCGCCAGCACCGGCATGTAGCGCGCGTGGCGGCCGAGCATCATGCGGCGCACTTCGTCGATCTCGGTGTCGGGCGTGCAGGTGAGAGGGTGGTCGTCCATGACACTGCCGACCAACGTGTTGCCGAGCATGCCGCCGTTCTTCACGACCGCGAGAATGACCTCGCGGAAAGTCAGCATGCCGGTGATCTCGCCTTTGTCCATGACCACGACCGAGCCGATGTCGCGCTCGGCCATGGTGTTCACGGCCTGGGCAAGCGGCTGGTCGGAGGTGACGGTGAACAGCGTGCCGCCTTTCACGAGGAGGATATCGCTGACTTTTATGAGGCTCTCCCCGAGGGACTTCGATCAATTCAATATAGCCCACAATTCCTGCGGGCAACACCCCGACGTCCCCGCAACACCTGCCCTGGAGGCCCGCATGCCTGGCTACTCGAACCCCGGCTTCGACACGCTAGCGCTGCACGCCGGCGCCGCGCCCGACCCGGCCACCGGCGCGCGCGCCGTGCCCATCCACTTGACCACCTCGTTCGTGTTCGAGAACAGCGCGCACGCCGCGTCGCTGTTCAACATGGAGCGGCCGGGCCATGTGTACAGCCGCATCTCGAACCCGACCAATGCCGTATTCGAGGAACGCATGGCCGCGCTCGAAGGCGGTGTCGGTGGCATCGCCACCGCCAGCGGCCAGGCCGCGCTGTTCCTCGCGATCAGCACGCTGGCGGGTGCGGGTTCGCACATCGTGAGTTCGAGCGCGCTGTACGGCGGCTCGCACAACCTCTTGCACTACACACTTTCTCGCTTCGGCATCGAGACCACATTCGTCAAGCCCGGCGACGTGGACGCGTGGCGCGGCGCCATTCGGCCGAACACGAAGCTGCTGTTCGGCGAGACCTTGGGCAACCCCGGCCTCGACGTGCTGGACGTGCCGACGGTGTCCGGCATGGCGCACGACCACGGCCTGCCGTTGCTGGTCGATTCGACCTTCACCACGCCTTGGTTGATGAAGCCGTTCGAACACGGTGCCGACCTCGTCTTCCATTCGGCCACGAAGTTCCTCTCCGGCCACGGCACGGTGATCGGGGGCGTGCTGGTGGACAGCGGGCAGTTCGACTGGGCAGCACCGGCAGCATCCAGCCGCTTCCCTGAACTGACGCAACCCTACGACGGCTTCCACGGCATGGTGTTCGCGGAAGAAAGTACCGTCGGCGCGTTCCTGCTGCGGGCCCGCCGCGAAGGCCTGCGCGACTTCGGCGCCTGCATGAGCCCGCACACCGCCTGGCTCATTCTGCAAGGCATCGAGACGCTGCCGCTGCGCATGGCGCGGCATGTGGAGAACACGCGCAAGGTGGTCGCGTTTCTGGCGGCGCACGAGCTGGTGGCGCGCGTCGGCTACCCGGAACTGGAAACGCACCCCGACCACGCGCTGGCCAAGCGCTTGCTGCCGCGTGGCTGCGGCTCGGTGTTCAGCTTCGACCTGCGCGGCTCGCGCGAGCAAGGCGTGGCGTTCATCGATGCACTGCAGATTTTCTCGCACCTGGCGAACGTGGGCGACTGCCGCTCGCTCGTGATCCACCCGGCCTCGACCACGCACTTCCGCATGGCTGATGCCGCGCTGGTGCAAGCCGGCATCACGCCGGGCACGATCCGCCTGTCCATCGGCCTGGAAGACGCCGACGACCTGATCGACGACCTGAAACGCGCGTTCAAGGTGGCGCAGAAGGCGGGGGCGTGATGGAGCTGACCGTCGGTGGCCCGCACGGCCAGACCGCCTACGCCTACACGGGAGGCAAGCCCTTCGATCACGCCCTGCCCTGCCGGGTGTTCGTGCATGGCGCGCTGCACGACCACAGCGTGTTCACGCTGCTGGCGCGCTGGTTCGCGCACCACGGCCACAGCGTGCTCGCGGTCGACCTTCCCGGCCACGCCCGAAGCGCAGGCCTGCCGCTGCCCAGCGTGGAGGCCGCGGCCGACTGGCTGCTTGCGTTGCTCGACGCTGCCGGTGTGCAGCAGGCGGCTCTGGTCGGCCACAGCATGGGGTCGTTGATCGCGTTGGAGGCGGCGGCGCGCGCACCCGAGCGCGTCACGCGGCTCGCGATGATCGGGACGGCCTACCCGATGAAGGTGTCGCAGGCGCTGCTGGACACGGCACGCGACCGGCCGCTTGAAGCCATCGAGATGGTCAACACCTTCTCTCATTCCACACTAGCGGCCAAGCCCTCGCACCCCGGCCCGGGCAGCTGGCTGCACGGTGGCAACCGCGCGTTGATGCAGCGCGTGCAGGCGCTGCAGACCGGCTGCAACCTGTTCCACCACGACTTCAGCATGTGCGATGCCTATGGCGGCGGCCTGGAAGCCGCAGCAAAGGTGCGATGCCCCGTGACGCTGGTGCTCGGCGAGCGCGACCAGATGACGAGCCCGAAGCAGGCCAGCCTGTTTGCAGACGCATTGAAGGCACGCACCGTGATGGTCCGCGCCGGCCATGCGCTGATGACCGAGGCGCCCGACGCCGTGCTGCAGGCCTTGCAGCCGGTGGCCTGACGCGACCGGCCCGCATCTGCCCACGCTGCCGCGCCGCTCACGCCCGATCATGGTGACCCCCGCACCCCGCCTCGGCCACATCGAGCGCCTGGTCGATGCCATTGACCTGCCCATTGGCCGCTGGGACCGCGACGCACGGCTGGTGTTCTGCAACGACCACTATCTGATCTGGGCCGGACGCCGGCGCGATGAACTGCTCGGCCACACCTTGCAAGAGCTCTATGGCGCCGCCGCCTGGGAGCGCGCCGGCCTGGCGTTCGCACAAGCTTTCGCGGGCAAGACCGTGAGCTACGAGCGCCAGCTTCGCCACGGCCCCACGCTCGGACATTGGGTGCGCATCCAGGTGTTCCCGGACCGCGATGCGAACGGCCAGGTCGAATCGGTGTTCACCATCGCAACCGACATTCACGCCGACGTGGTCGCACGCGAGGCGCTGCAGGCCGCGCAAGTGCGGCTCGACCGCTTCACCGACAACATTCCCTATCCCTTGACCTACGTGGACCGCGACTTCGTGCTGCGCTTCGTCAACAAGGCCTACACCGAGGCCACGCAGCAGAAGGCCGAGAAGCTGCTCGGCCAGCACATCGGCACCATTCGCGGCGCACGCCGCTGGGCCGAGCACGAGCCGTACTTCCAGCGCGCACTGCTGGGCAGCACGGTGCAGTACACACGGCTCGTCACCTCGCTGCCGCAAGGCCCGCGCTGGATGCGCACGAGCTACGTGCCCGACCTGGACGATGCCGGTCAGGTGGTCGGCCTGTACACCGTGACGATCGACGTGCACGAGCTGACCGTGGCGCAGGAGCAGTTGCGCCGCCATGCCGAACACGACGCGCTGACCGGCGTGCTGAGCCGCCGCGCGACGATGGACCGCATCGAGGCCGCCATGGCCGACGCGGTTCGCACGCCGGTGGCGCTGTTCTTCGTCGACCTCGACGGGTTCAAGGCCGTGAACGACGTGCTCGGCCACCGGGAGGGCGACGCCCTGCTGGTGGCGGTGGCCGGTGCGCTGCAGCAGGCCGTGCGCGCGGACGACGCCGTGGGCCGCTTCGGTGGTGACGAGTTCCTGGTGTTGGCCACGGTGCGCGACGCTGCCGGCGCGCAGGCGCTTGCGCTGCACATGCTGGATGCGGTGCGCCACGCGTCGGAGGCCGGAGCGTTGAGCCGCACCTTGCGGCGCAGCATCAGCGCGAGCATCGGCTACGCGCTGGCCACCACCGACGCCACGCACCCGCTCGCCCTGCTGCAACTTGCCGACGATGCCATGTACGCCGCCAAGCGCAGCGGCAAAAACTGCGCGCGGCATTGCGGGGCGCTGTCGTTCGAGGCGACGCGGTAGGCCGGCACGCGACGCACGCCGCGCGGTGCGCGCACCTCAAACGCTCAGCAACTCGTGCAGCGTCATCACGTCGAAGCCGGCGCGCCGCCACAGGCCACGAGCGGCGGCCGAGGGTTCGAGCAGGAACTGCGACAGCAGCGGCTGCGCGGGCGTGGCCGCCGGGTCGCACAGCAGCACGTAGCGCGGTGCGCCGGCCTCGTCCAGGCAGCCGAGCCAGTCGAACGCGACCAGCGTGTCGAGAATGGGTTCGATCTGCAGCGGGTCGGTTCGCAGCAGCTCCGACAGCTGCGCCGAACCCAGCCCGCGCTCGGCGCGAACATGCGCCTGTTGCAGTTCGCGCAGCAGCGCCACCGCCAGTTGCAGCCGCGCGCCCGGGCCCTCGGGCCAACGCTTCACGCGCATGCGCAGGCTCGGCGCATAGGCCGCGATCACCGCACCGAGCAGCACGATGACCCAGCCCAGGTAGACCCAGATCAGCAGGATGGGCACGACCGCGAAGGTGCCGTACACCATCGAATACGTGGGCACCTGCGCCAGGTACCAGCCGAGCAGCTTCTTCGCGACCTCGAAGCCCACCGCTGCGCTGATGCCGCCGGCCAGTGCGTGGCGCCAGCGCACGTGCGTGTTCGGCACGTAGTGGAACAGCCCCGCCAGCGTGGCCGCGAGCAGCGCGAACTGAAGCGTTCCGATCAAAAGGTTCACGCTCACCGGCAGCACATGCACGAGCCCCTTCGACGCCGACACCGCGTACGAGGTGGCACTCAGGCTGATGCCCAGCACCAGCGGCCCGAGCGTGGCCGAGGCCCAGTACACGAGCACGCGCTGCGCCATCGGCCTGGGCGCACGCACGCGCCAGATGCCGTTGAGCGTGCGGTCGATGGTCAGCATCAAGGCCAGCGCCGCGAACAGCAGGAAGACCAGGCCGACCGTGCCGAGCCGGTTCGAGTTGCTGGCGAATTGGGTGATCCAGCCGAGCACCGGCTTGGCGATGCTCTCGGGCACCAACGACTGCAGGAAGTACTGCTGCAGCGCGCTCTGGAAGCTGGCGAACATGGGGAACGCAGAGAACAGCGCCAGCATCACCGTGACGAGCGGCACGAGCGACACCAGGGTGGTGAAGGTCAGGCTGCCCGCCGTCAGGCCGAGGCGGTCTTCGCGGAAGCGCGCGCGCAGGGTCTGGAGGGTGTCGAGCCAGGGCCAGGTTTGCAGCGTCCCCAGCAGGTTCGGGAGGTGCTCTTTCAGTGCCTGCCTCACGAGGGAAGGGGATGTCATTGCTGGCATCATAGTCAGCGATGAACACGACCCCGCCAGTGCCTTCTTTGCCGACTTCCCTGCTGCCTTCTCCGTTGCCTTCCGACCCGCCCGAAGGCATGCCCTCGTCCGTGCGCTGGACCCGCGCCGCCGCAGTAGCCAGCGTGCTCGGCCTGATCGTGCTCGGTCTCGCCTGGGAGCTGTGGCTCGCGCCCACCGGCAGCGGCACGCTGGCGCTCAAGGTGCTGCCGCTGGCCATTCCGTTGGCCGGCCTGTTGAAGAACCGCATGTACACCTACCGCTGGGTCAGCCTGCTGGTGTGGTTGTACTTCTTCGAAGGCGCCGTGCGCGCCACCAGCGACCGCGGCGCCGGCCGCTGGCTGGCCCTCGTCGAAGTGCTGCTGTGCCTGCTGCTCTTCGCGGCCTGCTCGGCGCACGTGCGCTGGCGGCTGCGGGATGCCAAGGCCCGCGATGCGCAGGCCCGCGATGTGCAGGCCCGAGACGCCCTCGTGACCCCGGCAGAGGCACTGCCTTGACGGTGGCGCTGCTCGGCGGGTTGCGCGCCGCCGTCGGTGCCGCGCACGTGCTGACCGAGGGCGACTTGTCGGCCTATGAACTCGACTGGCGCCAACGCTACCGAGGCCGCGCGCTGGCGGTCGTGCGGCCCGGCTCGACCCTTGAGGTGGCGCAAGTCGTGCGCACTTGTGCGGCGCACGGCGCCGCCATCGTTGCGCAGGGCGGCAACACCGGGCTCGTCGGCGGCTCGGTGCCCGACGCGTCGGGCACGCAGGTGCTGCTGAACCTGGCGCGCATGAACCGCATTCGCGCCACCGATGCGGCCAACCTCACGATGACCGTCGAGGCCGGCTGCGTGCTGCAAGCCGTGCAGGAAGCCGCAGCTGCACACGGCCTGCTTTACCCGCTGAGCCTGGCCGCCGAGGGCAGTTGCACGGTCGGCGGCAACCTGGCCACCAACGCCGGCGGCACGCAGGTGCTGCGCTTCGGCAACGCGCGCGAGCTGTGCCTGGGGCTCGAAGTGGTCACGGCCCTTGGCGAGGTCTGGCACGGCCTGTCGGGCCTGCGCAAGGACAACACCGGCTACGACCTGCGCGACCTCTTCATCGGCAGCGAAGGCACGCTCGGCATCATCACCGCCGCCACGCTCAAGCTGCACCCGCAGCCGGTGGCCGTGACCACCGCGATGGCGTCTCTCGCCACCCTGGCCGATGCGGTGGCGCTGTTGCAGCTTGCGCAGGCCCGCCTCGGCGCGGGGCTGACCGGCTTCGAAGTGATGCAGCGGCACGCGCTTGCACTCGTGCGCAAGCACTTCGCGCAGTTGGCGCAGCCGCTGCCCGAAGCCGAATGGACGGTGCTGCTGGAGCAGTCCGACAGCGAGAGCGAAGCCCATGCGCGCGACGGCTTCGAAGCCCTGCTGGAAACCGCCCTGGAACGCGGCGTCATCAGCGATGCGGCCGTGGCCAGCAGCCAGGCGCAGTCGGCAGCCATGTGGCAGCTGCGCGAGTCGATCCCGCTTGCCCAGAGTGCCGAGGGCCTGAACATCAAGCACGACATCGCGCTGCCGATCTCGGCCATTCCGGCCTTCGTGGCGAGCACCGACGCGGCCCTGCAGCAGGCCTTTCCCGGCGCCCGCCTGGTCAACTTCGGCCACCTCGGCGACGGCAACCTGCACTACAACGTGCAGGCTCCCGCCGCCGGCGATGCAGCCGCCTTCCTGCGCGACTGCGAACCCGCCGTCAACGCGCTGGTGTTTGATGCCGTGGCCGCGCACGGCGGTTCCATTTCGGCAGAGCATGGCATCGGCGCATTGAAGCGCGAAGCGCTCGCGGCCCGCAAGTCGCCGGTGGCGTTGCAGATGATGCGCGCCATCAAGCTGGCGCTCGACCCGCAGGGGCTGATGAACCCGGGGCGGGTGCTGTAGGGCGCGTGGCGCCCTACAGCCAGATGATCAAGCCCGCCAGGCCCAGCACCAGCGCCACACGCGTCACCTTGTAGACGCGAGGGTTCCACGCCTTGAAGCGGCGGCGGTAGGTGCCGGCCAGCACCGACACGCGGAACAGGCGGCCGAGCAGGCCGGTGCGGTCACCCGCATCGTTCGGCGAAGCGGCGGCGCTCATGACGTAGCGCGAAAAGCCCCGGTTGATGGCCTGCGCCCAGCGCCAGCGCAAGGGCCGCTCCACGTCGCACAGCAGGATCATCCGGTCCTGCGTGGTGTCGTTGCGCACCCAGTGGATGTACGTTTCGTCGAAGATCACGCCTTCGCCGTCACGCCATGCATAGGCTTCGCCGTCGACCCAGATCCGGCACGCATCGCTGTTCGGCGTGACGAGCCCGAGGTGATAGCGCAACGAGCCGGCGTACGGGTCACGGTGCGGGTTCAGCTTGGCGCCTGCCGGCAGGTGTGCGAAGAGCGCCGCCTTGACGCTGGGCACCTGGCGCAGCAAGCCCACCGTGACCGGGCACAGCTGCGCGGACGGCGGGTCGACCTCGTACCACTTCAGGTAGAAGCGGGTCCAGCCTTCCTTGAAGAACGAGTTGAATCCGACGTCGTCGTTGTTGTCGGGTTTCTTGATCTTCTGCAGCTTGACGAGGGCGAGCCCTTCGTCGCGGATCTCCTGCCAGCGGCCCTGCAGGGCGACCAGATCGGGGAAGGCAGCAACCGGCACGTAGGGCCGCGTGGGCACGCTCGACAACGCGTACATCAAGACGTTCAGCGGGGCGAGGAAGGCCGAGTGATCGAACAGCTGCTTGAACCACTTGTGGCGCACACGCCCGCGCAGGTGCACGCGCAGGATCGCGCCGAGGTAGAGGGCAAGAAGAGTCCACTTGAGCATGGTCGAAAAGGGCCGGAGCGCCCGGGGCCGGGCACGCCGCATTGTGACGGCCTTGCCCGTGCGGCAGCCCCGGGGCAAGCCGCCGGGCGCCGGCGTGGACAGCGCCGCACGCGATGAGGTAAATTCTCCGGCGCATTGCGTGTGTCTCTTTTGGCGTCGAGGTGCCCAGGCCATGAATTCCGACTCGCTCCAGTTCCTGAACGGCGGTGGCGACATGGGCGCGCGGATGCGAACGCTCGACTGGACGGCCACCCCACTGGGGCCACCCGCCCACTGGCCGCAAAGCCTCAAGACCATCGTGCGGGTGATGCTCGATTCGCGCTTTGCAATGTGGATGTTGTGGGGCGAGGCAGGCACCTTCTTCTGCAACGACGCCTATCTGCCCACCGTGGGCCGCAAGCGCGATTGGGTGCTCGGCGCACGCGCCGACCGCGTCTGGGAGGAAATCTGGCAAGACATCGGCCCGCGCATCGAGTACGTGCACGAGAGCGGGCTGGCCACCTACGACGAAGGTCTGCAACTGTTCCTGCGCCGCAGCGGCTATGACGAAGAAACCTTTCACACCTTCTCCTACAGCCCGGTGTACGACAACCTCGACAAGGTCGCCGGCATGCTGTGCGTGGTGGTCGAAACCACCCATGCCGTGATCGCCGAACGGCGCCTGCGCATCCTGAGCGACCTCGCCTCGCCGACGCGCAACGCGCCGTCTGTCAGTGCCGCAGGCCTGCGCATGATCGAAACGCTGTTCGCCGGGCGACTTGATCTGCCGTTCGCCGCGCTTTACCTGGTCGATGCCGACGCGGCCTCTGCGCAACTCGTGGGCAGTACGCTGGCCCCGCCAGCCACGTCGTTGCCGGCAAGCGTCGGCCTCGGTGCGGCCGCGCCGAGCGGCACGATGGCACTGGCGGTTCGCTCCGGCACGGAGCAGCTCGTGGACGACCTGCCCTCGCGCGGCATCACCATCGCCGGCCCGTGGGGCGAGCCGGTGCTGCGCGCACTGGTCGTGCCGCTCCACAGCGCAGGCAGGGCGGCGGCGTTCGGCGTGTTGGTGCTGGGCATCAGCACGCGCCGCCAGCTCGACGAGCGCTACCACGCGTTCCTCGGGCTGGTGGCGTCGCAGTTCGAATCGTCCCTGGTTGACACGCGGGCACGGGTGGACGCAGTGGAGCGCGCACGCACGCTGGCCGACCTCGACCGCGCCAAGAACGTGTTCTTCAGCAACGTCAGCCACGAGTTCCGCACCCCGCTGACCTTGATGCTCGGGCCGATCGACGACCTGCTCGCGAGGCGCTCGTTGCCGGCCGACGTGTCCGAGTCGCTCGTGCTGGTACAGCGCAATGGCGCGCGGCTGCGCAAGCTCGTGAACTCGCTGCTGGACTTCTCGCGCATCGAGGCCGGCCGGGTCGAGGGCCGCTACCAGGCCACCGACTTGGCCGCCTTCACGCGCGACCTGGCGTCGGTGTTCCGCGCTGCCGTCGAGCAGGCCGGCCTGCGTCTGATGGTGCGCTGCGAGGCGCTGCCCGAGCCTGCCTATGTGGACCGTGACATGTGGGAGAAAGTCGTTTTGAACCTGCTCTCGAACGCGCTCAAGCACACCTTCGACGGCGAGATCGAGGTGGTACTCGCCACCTCCGGCACCCAGGCGGTGCTGCAGGTGCGCGACACCGGCGTGGGCATTGCCGCGCCGTCATTGCCGCACATCTTCGAGCGCTTTCACCGCGTGCCCGACGCCCGTGCCCGCACCGCCGAAGGCACCGGCATTGGCCTGGCGCTGGTGCACGAACTCGTCAAGCTGCATGGCGGCACGGTGTCGGCCACGAGCGAAGAAGGCCGGGGCTCGTGTTTCACCGTGTCCATCCCGATGGGCGTAGCGCACTTGCCGCACGAGCAGGTCCAGGCCGGCGATTCGACCGCCCCTGCACCGGCCACCGCATCGACCGATTCCGCCTCGTTCGTGGATGCGGCCCTGCGCTCCAATGACGTCGCAGCTGCGCGCTCGCTGATCGACCCCGGGGACCGGCCCGCTTGCGCGCAATCGGCCGAGCGCATTCTGGTGGTCGACGACAACGCTGACATGCGCCTGTACCTGACGCGCCTGCTGGAGCGCTACTGGCATGTGACGACTGCGGCCAACGGCGTCGATGCGCTGCAGGCCATCGGCGAAAGCCTGCCGAACCTGGTGGTCACCGACATGATGATGCCGGGGCTCGACGGCCGCGGCCTGATCCAGCACATCCGCACCCACCCGAAGGCGCATGCCCTGCCGGTCATCATGCTGTCGGCCCAAGCCGGCGACGAGGCCCGCACGGCCGGGCTCCAGCAGGGCGCCGACGACTATCTCGTCAAGCCGTTCTCGGCCCGCGAACTGCTAGCACGGGTGGAATTGCAGTTGATGCGCAGCCGCACGCAGGCCGCCGGCGCAGCGGCCGAGGGCACGCTGCCGTGGCTTGAGAGCCTGGCGCAGACGCGTGAAGGCAGCAGTCATGACGCTGGGGCGTGATGGCGAGCCGCGCTGCAGGCCGCCGCGGGTCAATGAATGAAGGGACTGCCGTGAATGACAGACAAGCCGTGCTCGTGATCGGCGCCGGTGACGCCACCGGCGGCGCCATTGCGCGGCGCTTCGCGCGCGAGGGCTACATCGCTTGCGTCACGCGCCGCTCGGCCGACAAGCTGCAACCGTTGGTCGAGCAGATCAAGGCCGACGGCGGCGAGGCCCATGGCTTCGCGAGCGACGCGCGCAAGGAAGAAGAGATGGTCGCGCTGGTCGAACGCATCGAACGCGACATCGCCCCCATCGAGGTGGCGGTGTTCAACATCGGCGCGAACGTGCGCTTCGGCATCACCGAAACCACAGCGCGCGTGTACTTCAAGGTCTGGGAGATGGCCTGCTTCGGCGGCTTCCTGATGGGCCGCGAGGCTGCCAAGGTGATGCTGCCGCGCGGGCGCGGAACGATCATCTTCACCGGCGCCACCGCCAGCCTGCGCGGGCGCGAAGGCTTCGCCGCGTTCGCCGGCGCCAAGCACGCGCTGCGCGCGCTGGCGCAGAGCATGGCGCGCGAACTGGGGCCGAAGGGCATTCACGTGGCGCACCCGGTGATCGACGGTGCCATCGACACCGAGTTCATCCGCAGCAACTTCCCCGAGCGTTACGCGATGAAAGAGCAGCACGGCATCGTCAACCCCGACAGCATTGCCCAGCTCTACTGGCAACTGCACACGCAGCCGCGCGACGCGTGGACCTTCGAGACCGAGGTGCGCCCCTGGATGGAAAGCTGGTGAGCGGCATGAACGAAGTGAACGACATCAACGGCATCGAAGTGCAATTCCTGTTCGACTTCGGCAGCCCGAACGCCTACCTCTGCCACAAGGTGCTGCCCGCCCTCACGGAGCGCACCGGTGCGCGCATCGAGGCTGTGCCGGTGCTGCTCGGCGGGCTGTTCAAACTGAGCAGCAACCGCTCGCCGATGGAGGCATTTGCCGGCATCCCGAACAAGCTGGCCTACGAGCACCTGGAGATGCAGCGCTTCATCACCAGACACCGGCTCGACCGGTTCAAGATGAACCCGTTCTTCCCGGTCAACACGTTGAAGATCATGCGTGCGGCCGTGGCGGCGCAGGAACTCGGGGTGGCCTCGGCCTACAACGACGCGATGTTCGCAGCCCTGTGGGAACAGGGCCGCAACATGGACGACGCAGGCGAGGTTGCCGCCGTGTTGCGCGAGGCCGGCCTGGACGACGCGGCGCTTGCCGCCAAGGCGCAGGAGCCGGAGGTCAAGGCCCGCCTCGCCGCCAATACGCAGCAGGCCTTCGAGCGCGGTGCCTTCGGCTCACCGACCTTCTTCGTGGGCGATGCCATGTACTTCGGCAAGGACCGGCTCGGCGATGTGGAAGACGCGGTCCGCGCGGGCAGCAACACGCCGCACTGACAGGGTCACAACGCAGCGTCGATCTGTTGCCGGTCCGGCTGCGCCACCTGCGCGCCGGCATGGCAGCAGGCCAGGCTGGCCGCGACCACGGCGGCGCGCAAAACCGTGGGCTCGGGCAGGCCGGCAACCAGCGCTGCACCGAAGACACCCGCGAAGGTATCGCCCGCGCCAGTCGTGTCCACGACATCGACGGCGAGCGCGGGCTGCGCCAGGCACCGGCCATCGCGCCCGGCGATCAACGCGCCACGGCTGCCGAGCGTCAATGCCACGTCCACGCCCAGCAGCAGCGCCAACTGCAGTGCGCGCCCGGTGGGCGTTGCGCCGGTGACCGCGCGTGCAGCGCAGAGCTGGTCGAGTTCGACATGGTTCAGCACCAACCAATCCACAGCCTGCGAAGGGATCTGCGCATCGACCATCGGCGCGGCGTTCAACATCACCCAACAGCCACGCTCACGCGCCCGTGCCGCCAGCCGCAACGACTGCGCGAACGGCACTTCCATTTGCAGCAGCACGAGCCGCGTGCGTGCCAGCTGCGCGTCGGTGACGAAGCTCGCGCAAACGCCCGCGTTGGCGCCCGGCGCCACGACGATGCTGTTCTCGCCCCCGGGCGTCACGGCAATGCAGGCCAGGCCCGTGGGCAGGTTGGCCAAGGTGCGCACGCCGCTTACATCGACGCCGTTCGCGCGCAGGCCGGCGAGCGCGGGCCTGGCGAATGCGTCATCGCCGACCGCACCGATCAGTTGCACCGGCACGCCGAAGCGCCGCGCCGCATGGGCCTGGTTCGCGCCTTTGCCACCGGGCGACATGCGCGCATCGCTGCCGAGCTGCGTTTCGCCCGCACGGGGCAGGTGCTCGACACGAACCGCGATGTCGAGGTTGATCGAGCCGAAGACGGTCAGGGTGTCGCGGGCGGTCATGGGGCTCGGCGTGTTTCGTTTCGAGTGTCATTGTGCGGTGGCCAGGGCGCGGGCGCGGGCGGCGGGCGCTGGGCTACGCTTGCGTCCATGAACACGACCACGACCCGGACCACGACCATCCTGAGCCGCAAGCCCCTGGGCATGCCCTGGGACACGATCGACCCGTTCCTCTTCTGCGTCTATCACGACGACGCCTACCCGCGCGGCAACGTGCAGCTCGGGCCCGACGCGTCGCTCGCGGGCCGGAACATGGGCCAGGACTTCGCGGGCAAGGACGGCTGGCGCATGTACCACGGCCACACCGTGCCGGGCTTCCCGTCGCACCCGCACCGCGGCTTCGAGACGGTGACGATCGTGCGCCGCGGCCGCATCGACCACAGCGACTCGCTCGGTGCCACTGCGCGCTTCGGCGGTGGCGACGTGCAGTGGCTCACCGCCGGCGAAGGCATCGTGCATGCCGAGATGTTCCCGCTGCTCGACCGAGCGGCGCCGAACCCGCTGGAGCTGTTCCAGATCTGGCTCAACCTGCCGGCACGCAGCAAGATGGTCGCGCCGCACTTCACGATGTTCTGGGCCGAGCAGATACCGCATCGCGTGTTCACCGACAGCGCAGGTCTCGCAACCGAGGTGAGCTGCATCGCCGGCAGCCTGCAAGCGCAGGGCATGGCACCGGCACTCGCGCCACCGCCCGATTCGTGGGCTTCGCAACCCGAGTCCGACCTGGCGATCTGGACGCTGAAGATGGCGCCTGGCGCACGCTGGCAACTCCCTGCCGCCGCTGGCACCGCGACCCGACGCTGCCTCTACTTCTTCAAGGGCACGACCCTCACGATCAACGGCGAGGCGGTGAACGCGCATGGCGCTTTTGAACTGCGCGCCGGCGATGCGGCCGAGCTGGTCAACGGCAACGCGACCGGCGAGTTCCTGCTGCTGCAAGGCCGGCCCATCGCCGAGCCCGTGGCGCAGTACGGCCCGTTCGTGATGAACACGCGCGCCGAGCTGGAGCAGGCCTTCACCGACTACCGCGCCACCGGCTTCGGCGGCTGGCCCTGGCCCGACGAGGCCCCGGTGCACGACTCGGCCCAAGGCCGCTTCGCGCGGCACGCAGATGGGCGGGTCGAGACCTTGCCGGAGGATTGAATTCAGCAAGAGCGCCGCCAGGGGAGTCGGCGACTGCGGCAAGCACAGCCGCGCGCAACGCGGCTGCGTCACTGCCGGTCGTTCGGCCCATCGCAGGCCGGGTCGAGCCCGGTGGAGGCTTCCGTCACGCGCTGCGTCACGTTGCTGATCGAGATCTGGAACCAGACGCAGTCGCCGCCCACGAAGCGGTAGTTCCACACCTGCAGCTTCTGCCACGGCACCGTGATCACCGACACCGGCCGGCCGAGTTGCAGGCGCACTTCGTCGCGCGGCGTACCGGGCACCATGCGGTTCAGGTTCGCTTCCGTCAGCACCTGGGTGGTGGCGACCAGCCGGCCGCTCGCGTCGAAGTCGAGCATGTGCTTCTCGCGGCCGTAGCTGCCTTGGGCGAATTCGAGCCGCGTGCCGCCGTTCGGCAGCGGGTACTCGGCCACAGGCCCCGCGAGCCGGCCGCGCGCGTCGGCGATCGGCGTGCCCGCCGGCAGCGCTGCCGGCGCGAGCACCGTGCAGCCGCACAACGGAGCAGCCCCGAGCAAGAGCAGCGCGACGCGAACATTGAGTTTGGGGGTGAGCGGCATGGCAGGCTTGCGGTGGGGCGCGTTGTGGTGTGCATCAAGGCAGGCGCAAAGTGTCGCGCCAACCCGGCTTCTAGAATGACCTGCACCGCCTTGCCCCCACCGAGCCCATGCCCATCGATCTGCCCCCAGCGCGTTCATTGCCCGGCTTCGTTCAACGCCTTGCGCATGGCATCCACGCCATCGACACCGGCTTCCACCGCCCGCTGTTCGACGCCAGCTACCTGATCGTCGAAGACGGCCGCGCCGCGTTCGTCGACACGGGCACGAACCACTCGGTGCCGCGCCTGCTGGCGGCGCTCGAAGCCGCCGGACTGGCGCGGGACGCGGTCGACTGCGTCATCGTCACCCACGTGCACCTCGACCACGCCGGCGGCGCCGGCCTGCTGCTGCAGCAGTTGCCCGACGCGCGCCTGGTGGTGCACCCTCACGGCGCGCCCCACATGATCGACCCGGCGCGGCTGATGGCCGGCGCACGGGCCGTTTATGGCGACGAGGAAGTGGCGCGCTCGTATGGCAGCGTGGTCGGCGTGCCGGCCGAGCGCGTGCTGCGCACCGAGGACGGCATGGTGCTGATGTTGGCCGGGCGGCCGCTCAAGTTCATCGACACGCCGGGCCATGCGCGCCACCACCATTGCATCTGGGACGAGCGCAGCTGCGGCTTCTTCACCGGCGACACCTTCGGCCTGTCGTACCGCGAGTTCGACACCGCGCAAGGCCCGTGGCTCATGCCCACCACCACGCCGGTGCAATTCGAGCCCGAGGCGCTGCGCACGTCGATCGGGCGCATGCTGGCCTTGGCTCCCGAGTGCATGTACCTGACGCACTACGGCCGCGTCGGCGAAGGCAGCGCCGAAGTGCGGCGTCTGGCAGAACTGTTGCTGACCCAGATGGACGCGATGGTGGAACTCGCGCTCGCGTTGCCGGCCGACGACCACCGCCACGCCGCGATGGCCGCAGGCTTCGGTGCGATCTACCTCGACAGCCTGCGTGCGCATGGCTGCACCCTGCCCGGCGAACGCATCAGCGAGTTGCTCGCGCTCGACCTGGAACTGAACGCCCAGGGCATGGCCGTGTGGCTGAATCGGAGAAGATCATGAGCGAGCCCAAAGCCAAGACCAAGACCAAGACCAAGACCAAGACCAAGACCGGGACCGGGACCGGGACCGAGACCGGGACCGGGACCATCACCCCAGCATCGAGCCGAGTGCACTTCCACCTCGAAGGCCAGGTGACGGTCATCACCGGCGCGGCCCAGGGCATCGGTGCGGCATGTGCCGAGCGGCTGGCGCAAGACGGCGCGGCGGTCGCGCTGTGGGATGTGGACGACGCACACGGCAACGCGCTCGCACAAACGCTCAACCACCGTGGCCACCGAGCCATCTACCTGCGCTGCAACGTGGCGAAGAAGGCCGAGGTCGACGCGGCGGTGGCCGCCACGCTGCAGGCTTTCGGGCGGATCGACGGGCTCGTCAACAACGCCGGCATCTTCAAGGCCGCGAACTTCCTCGACATCACCGAAGCCGACTGGGACGCTGTGCTGGACGTGAACCTGAAGGGCGCCTTCCTCGTCGGCCAGGCCGTGGCGCGCGTGATGGCAGGCCAGGGCTCGGGCGCCATCGTCAACATGAGTTCGGTGAATGGTGTGATGGCGATCCCGAGCATCGCCAGCTACAACGTCAGCAAGGGCGGCGTGAACCAGCTGACGCGCGTGATGGCGCTGGCGCTGGCCGACCATCACGTCCGCGTCAACGCCGTGGCGCCCGGCACCATCGCGACCGAACTGGCGAAGAACGCGGTGCTCGGCAGCGACGAAGCGCGCGCGCGCATCATGAGCCGTACGCCGATGAAGCGCCTGGGCGAGCCGGGCGAGATCGCCGACGTGTGCGCCTTCCTGCTCAGCAGCGCTGCGAGCTACATGACCGGCGAAATCGTCTATGTCGACGGTGGGCGCCTGACGCTGAACTACACCGTGGCGCCGTGAGGCACGCTGCCTCGGCGAGGGCATTCGCGACGTGACGCCGAGCTTCAGGTTCGAGGCCGTTCGCGAGTCCGACTTCGAAGCCCTGCTGCAGTTGCGCATCACCACGATGCGCGCAAGCCTGGTGGCGCTCGGCCGCTTCGACCCGGTGCGCGCACGCGACCGCTTTCGCAGCACGTTCCGGCCGCAGCACACGCGGCGCATCGTCGTGGACAACGCAGCAGCCGGCTGCGTGGCCACGTGGCCCGAGGCCGACATGACCCGGATCGAGCACTTCTACATCGATGCGGCGCACCAGGGCCGAGGCCTCGGCAGCGCGGTCATCGAGGCGCTGCTGCGCGAGCCGGCGCACGCCGGCAAGCCGTTCATCGTCGGCGCGTTGCGCGACAGCGCTGCGAACCGGTTCTATGCGCGGCACGGCTTCGTGCAGCGCGCCGAGAGCGAATGGGACATCGAGTACGTTCGCCCTGCGTCAACACCTGAAGGACGTCCATGACACCGACGCCCGCATCGATCATCCTGACCGGCGGCTGCCTGTGCGGTGCAGTGCGGTGCGCTGTGAAGCGCGCCCGGCCCGGCGAGCGGCTCGACGAACAGATGCTCCTCACGGAACGCTGGCGCAGCGCCTACGGCAACGCTGTGGTGCCGGGCCTCGCGGCAACTCGCGAACACTGAGACGGAAAAGGCTTTGCCGCAGAGGGGCAGCACCGATCCCGCTCAGCTCAATGCGCCTCGGCCATCTTCGCCGCTGAGATGGCGTCCTCCGCGCCGCCCTTGCTGCCATTGAAGTACAGGTTCAACGCCACTGCCGCGATGGCGGTGAGCAGGATGCCGGATTCGAGCAGCGGGTGCAGCGCATGCGGCATCTGCTGGCTCCAGCGCGGTGCGACCAGCGGGATCATGCCGGCGCCGATGGCGATGGCCACGATGTACAGGTTGTGCCGGTTCGCCTTGAAGTCGACGTTCGCGAGAATGCGGATGCCGGTGGCCGCCACCATGCCGAACATCACCGACACGTTGCCGAGAAAACCCTTCGAGTAGCGCGCGATCAGCAGGATCCCGACGAGCACGAACGCGGCGATGGCCATGTTGTCGAGCGCGCTGTAGGTGAGGTTGTCGAGCATCGGCACCGGGCCGGGCAGCTTCATCGGCGGAGCGCTGGCGCCAGCCACAGCGGACGCCGCCGCGGTCAGCGTCGTCATGGCCTCTCCTGGAGTTCGATGCAAGGCGGGGTGCAGGTGTCGCACGGCTCATGCAGCAAGAAGCAGGCCGATGCGACTGCCGACCCTCACGCCGGTGCTGCGACCCGTGCCGGCAGCACCGCCTCGCGGATCGGCAGGTGGATCAAGGCCGCGCCGACGGCGAGCACGATGTCGGCGTACCACATCCAGTCGTAGTTGCCGGTCGCGACGAAGGCCTTGCCACCCAGGTAGGCGCCGAGGAAGCCGCCGATCTGGTGCGTCAGCATCACCACGCCGAAGAGCGTGGCCATGTGGGCAGTGCCGAACATCTTGGCCACCAGCCCCGCCGTGGGGGGCACGGTGGACAGGAAGGTCAGGCCCATCACGGCGGCAAACACCAACACCACCACCTCGGTCTTCGGCAGCACCACGAACACCGCCACCGCCACGGCGCGCGCCGCATAAACCAGCGACAGCAGCGACTTCATGCGCCAGCGCCCCATCGCCCAGCCCATCGACAAGCTGCCGACGATGTTGAACAGGCCGACCAGTGCCAGCGCCCACGCGCCGAACGAGGGCGGCAACTGGCATGCCGCCACCACGCCCGGCAGGTGCGTCGCGATGAAGGCAACGTGGAATCCGCACACGAGGAAGCCCGCCCCGAGCAGCAGAAAGCTCGGCGTACCCAGCGCGCGGCGCACCGTCTGGCCGGTGGACAGAGCGGGCGCGTTGGGGACCACGGCGCCGGCCACCGAGCCGGCAGCCGTTGCCTGCACCGAGGCGCCGCGCAACACCCACGCCGCAGGCAGCGCCAACAGCACGAGTGCGCCCATGCTCTGCAGCGCCACCACCCAGCCGGCGGCGGCGGTGATGCCCTGTGCGATGGGCACGAACAGGAACTGCCCGAACGAGCCGCCGGCGTTCACGATGCCGGTCGCCATGGCGCGCTTCGCGGGCGCGATCAGGCGGGTCGTGGCGGCCATCAGCACCGACGGCCCGGCCATGCCGGCCCCGCCCGCCGCGACCACGCCGATGGCGAGAACGAGGCCGCCGGTGCTCGTCATGAACGGCACCATCGCCGTGCCGAGTGCCACCAGCAGAACACCGGCCACCAGCACGCGGCCGGCGCCGAGGCGGTCGGCCACCATGCCGGCGAAGGGCTGTGTCAGGCCCCACCACAACTGGCCGAACGCGAACGCGAGGCTGATGCTCGCGAGGCCCAGCCCGGTGTGGGTGTTGAGGGCGCCGAGGAACAGGCCCATGGACTGGCGCGCGCCCATGGTCAGCGCGAACACGCCGCCGGCAGCGAGCAGCACCAGGCCGACGGGGAGCGGGCGGGGCGGGCGGTTGGCGTCATTCATCGGCGTCTCCCGCAGGTGCCTCGTTCATCAGCAGCAGGCAATCGTCGATCAGTGCGTGCAGCGCGGCCACATGCGCGGCACCCAGGCGTTCGTTCAAGCTCAGCTGGGCGCGCTTCCAGGCGCGTTGGGCCTCGGCGCGCTTGGCGCGGCCGGCGGCGGTGGGGTTGACGAAGCGGCTGCGGGAATCGGTGCCCGCATCGACCGTGGCCCACCCTTGCGCAACCAGCACCTGCAGGTTGCGCGTGAGGGTCGATGCGTCCATTTCCATCGCCACTGCCAGCTCGCCGGGGCGGATGGGCGCGAGCTTCACCAGATGCGACAGCAGCGAGTACTGCGTGGTCTTCAGCCCCGCCCCGATGACCGCGCGGTCGTAGTGTGCGCTGACGCGGCGCGACAACTGGCGCAGCTTGAAGCTGGTGCAGCCGCGCGGCACCTGGGGCAATGCTGCGGCACTCGACTGGGGTTTTAATTTCACGCAGTGATTGTATCTACAATCGTTGCAGCTACAACCTCAAGGAGAACCGAATGAAACAAGAACTTGCCGACACCGCCGCCGTGCTGGCCCAGTGGCACGCACGTGCCGCCGAGGTGCGCAGCCGCATGGCACCGCCCGGCATCTCGCGGCCCGACCAGGTGGCCGGCCTGTCCGGCATGCAGGTGTTCGAGGCCATGTTCAACGGCCTGCTGCCGAGCGTGCCGATCAGCGAGACGGTGGACATGCTCGCTGTCGAGATCGAGCCCGGTCGCGCCGTGTTCCAGGGCCAGCCGAAGGCAGCACACTACAACCCGCTCGGCACCGTGCACGGCGGCTGGATCGCCACGTTGCTCGACTCGTGCGTCGGCTGCGCCGTGCACTCGGCGCTACCGGCCGGCAAGGGCTACACCACCGTGGAGCTGAAGGTCAACTACGTGCGCGCCGTGACCACCCAGGTGCAGCTGGTGCGCGCCGAAGGCAAGGTGATTCACCTCGGCGGCCGCATGGCCACTGCCGACGGCCGCCTGGTGGGGCCGGACGGCAAGCTGTACGCTCACGCGTCTACGACTTGCTTCGTCTTCGACACCCCTTGAAAGGCTTTTGAATGAGACTGCTGCACACCATGCTGCGCGTGGGCAACCTGCAACGCTCGATCGACTTCTACACGAGCGTGATGGGCATGAGCCTGCTGCGCCAGTCCGAGAACCCGACGCAGAACTACAGCCTCGCGTTCCTGGGCTATGGCAGGAACCCCGAGCATGCCGAACTGGAGCTGACCTACAACCACGGCGTCGAGTCATACGACATGGGCACGGCCTACGGCCACATCGCCATCGGCGTGCCGGACGCCTATGCCGCCTGCGACAAGATCCGCGCCAGCGGCGGTGCGGTGACCCGCGAAGCCGGCCCGGTGAAGGGCGGCACCACCGTGATCGCGTTCGTCACCGACCCGGATGGCTACAAGATCGAACTCATTCAGCGCGCCGAGTAGCGAAGCCGTAGTCCCTCTCCCAAAGGGAGGGCGCCATTCACCTCAACCTCGCGGCAAGGCACTCGCCTCTTTCGCAAGCTGCGTGATGCGCGCCCAGTCTTTCGCCGCCACGGCGTCGGCCGGGGTGAGCCAGGAGCCGCCGCAGACCTTGACGTTGGGCAGCGCCAGGAACTGCGGTGCGGTGGCGAGCGTGATGCCGCCCGTGGGGCAGAACACCACGTCAGTGAAGGGCCCGGCCAGCGCCTTCAGCATCGGGATGCCGCCGGCCTGCGTCGCGGGGAAGAACTTCAGGAAGTGGTAGCCGTCGGCATTCGCTTGCATCACCTCGCTGCCGGTGGCGGTACCGGGCAAGAGCGGCAGGCCGATCTCGCGACAGGCGTTGCCGATCTGGCTGGTGTAGCCAGGGCTCACCGCGAACACGCAGCCTGCATTCTTGGCGGCCTGTGCGTCGGCCACGCTGCGCACCGTCCCGGCACCCAGGACGGCGCCGGGCACCGCGCGCGCAATGGCCTCCATGCAGTGCAGCGCAACCGGTGTGCGCAGCGTCACTTCGAGCACGCGCACGCCGCCGTCGACGAGGGCCTGCGCGATCGGCACGGCGTCTTCCAATCGGTCGATCACGATGACCGGGATGACCGGGCCGTAGGCCACGAGGTCCAGGGTGTTGTTCATGTTCTTCGCTCCAGTCGAATCGATGGGGTCACACAACCGCGTTACAGAATCCGGGCAGGCAGCGCAATCACAACCAGCTGCACGCGCCCTGCTCGGCCGTGAGCACGTTGCGCCGCATGCCGGCGAAGAGTTCGCGGCCCAGGCCGTGGCCATTCACGTCGGCCTGCTCCGCCGGCAGCTCTGCGCAGACGCGCCTGGCCCAGGTGTCGGCGTCGACCAATGCATCGAGCGTGCCTGCCACGGCGTCGAGGCGGACCACGTCGCCATGCCGCAGCTTGCCCAGTGGCCCACCGTGCAGCACTTCGGGGCTCACGTGGATGGCGGCCGGCACCTTGCCGGACGCACCGCTCATGCGCCCGTCGGTCACGAGCGCCACCTTGAAGCCCTTGCCTTGCAGCACGCCGAGCGGCGGGGTGAGCTTGTGCAACTCGGGCATGCCGCAAGCGGCCGGGCCCTGGAAGCGCACCACGGCGATGAAGTCACGCTCCAGTTCGCCGGCCTTGTAGGCGGCGAGCAACTGCTCTTGCGTGTCGAAGAGGATGACCGGCGCCTCGACGATGTGCCGGTCGGTGGGCACCGCCGAGACCTTGATGACGGCGCGGCCCAGGTTGCCGGTCAGCAGCTTCAAACCGCCCTCCTCGCTGAACGGCGCGGCCGCAGTGCGCACGACGGCATCGTCGATGGGCGCGGCCGGCAGTGCGCTCCAGCGCAGCGCCATGGAACCAGCCTGGCCGCTGCCACTGCCATCGACCTCCGGCACCGCGCCGTAGGCCCGCAAGCCACCCGCCGCCACGGTGGCCACGTCGCCGTGCATCACGCCGCTGTCGATCAACTCGCGGATCACGAAGCCCGGGCCGCCGGCGGCCTGGAACTGGTTCACGTCGGCCACGCCGTTCGGGTACACGCGGGCCAGCAAGGGCGTGGCGTGCGACAGGTCGGAGAAGTCGGTCCAGTCGATCTGGATACCGGCCGAGCGCGCCACCGCGACCCAGTGGATCAGGTGGTTGGTCGACCCGCCGGTGGCCAGCAGCGCGACCATGGCGTTGACGATCACGCGCTCGTCGACCAGCCGGCCGATCGGCAGGAACCGATCGCCGCCCGGCCGGCCGTCGAGACGCGGCCCGGCCGCGATGTCGAGCACCGTGCGCACCGCCTCGCGCGTCAGCGCTTCGCGCAGCTGCGCGTGCGGGTGAACGAAGGCCGCGCCCGGCACGTGCAGGCCCATGGCTTCGAGCAGCATCTGGTTGCTGTTGGCGGTGCCGTAGAACGTGCAGGTGCCAGCGCCGTGGTACGCGGCCGACTCGGCCTTGAGCAGCTCGTCGCGGCTGACCTGGCCCTGCGCGTACTGCTCCCGCACCCGCGACTTGGCGGTGTTCGACATGCCGGTGCTCATCGGCCCCGCCGGCACGAACACGCAGGGCAGGTGACCGAAGTGCAGCGCACCGATCAACAGCCCGGGCACGATCTTGTCGCACACGCCGAGCAGCAAGGCGGCATCGAACACATCGTGGGTCAGTGCGATGGCGGTGCCCATTGCGATGTTGTCACGAGAGAACAGGCTCAACTCCATGCCGGGCAGGCCTTGCGTGACGCCGTCGCACATGGCCGGCACGCCCCCCGCCACCTGCACGGTGGCGCCGTGCTTCGCGGCCTCATGGCGAATGACCGCCGGGAAGCCTTCGTAGGGCTGGTGCGCGGACAGCATGTCGTTGTAGGCGGTGACCACGCCGATGTTCGGCGCGCGCTCGGCAACGATGCGGAACTTGTCGTTCGCGGGCAGCGCCGCGAACGCGTGCGCCACATTGGCGCACCCCATGCGGTCGGCGCCGCGCGGGCGGTTGACGGCGGCCTCGACACGCGCCAGGTAGCGGCTGCGCGTGGCCGCGCTGCGCTCGCGGATGCGCTGGGTGACTTCGACGACGGCTTGCTTCATGGCTCGACCTTCGACAGGCGCGATGGGCCTGTAACGCTGGGTTCGATTATTCTGTAACTTGGTTACACCGTCAAATCAATCGCGCGTCGGCACCAGGGCGACGCCTGCAGCGCTGTCAGCGCAGGCGCAGTTCCACGCGGCGGGCTTCGCGCGGATCGGTGCCGCCTTCGGCGACGACCGGTTTGGCCATCACCAGGCGGTCGGGCGCCACGCCGTTGGCTTCGAGCGCGTGGCGCACGGCCTGGGCGCGTTCCTTGGCAAGTTCGGCGTTCTGGGCGGCATCGCCGGTCGCGTCGTGGTAGCCCGAGATCAGCACCGTGGCGTTGGTGCCGGCGCGCGCCGCCGTGGCCACACGGTCCAGCTCAGCGGCGGCGTCGGCGGGCAAAGCGGCCGAGCCCAGGTCGAAGTAGACGCGGCCGTCGGCCTGGCCGGCATCCGCCTTGCTAGCCATCGCGGCAGCTGGCGCGGCGGGCCGGGCGGCGGGGGAGCCCATCGTGGTCGGCATCGTGGTCGAGACGGCCAGTGCAATGACCCCCGCGATCACCAGTGCCACCACACCGGCCAACACCATCAGTGCATAACTTTGCGAATCATCGTTCTGGTCGTTCATTCAGGTTTCCTCTGCGAAGCCTTTCATTTTAGAGTGGGCGCATGAGCTTTCCCTTCGAGGCGATGTGCGTGCGCGACCCGCAGGCGATGCTTGCCAGCACGGTTGCGGCCTGGGGCGGCGCGGGCGACCTGTGGGTGTTCGGCTACGCTTCGTTGATCTGGCGCCCGGAGTTCGACGCCGACGAGCAGCGCGGCGCTGTGGTGCATGGCTGGCACCGGTCGCTCGCCATGCGCTCGCGCATCAACCGTGGCACGCCCGAATGCCCGGGCCTGGTGTTCGCGCTCGTGCCGGGTGGCTCGTGCCGGGGCATGGTGTACCGGATCGAGCGCAGCCGCGCTGCGGCGGAACTCGAGCGCCTGTGGGCCCGCGAGATGCCCACCGGCGTGTACGACCCGAAGTGGCTGGCCTGCCGCACCCCGCTCGGCCGCGTGAACGCACTGGCGTTCACACTGAACCGCAACAGCCCTGCGCACACCGGCGCCTTGCCCGACGAGCAGATGATCGACGTGCTGCGCAGCGCGCGCGGCCGGTTCGGCAGCACGCTCGACTACCTGCTCGACACCGCCAGGTCATTGAACGCGTGTGGCATTCGCGACCGCGACGTCGAGCGCCTGGTGGCGCTGGCGCGAGGCCATGCGCTGACACGCTGACGGCCTGGGCCCAGCCGCTCGCGGAGCAGCCGCAAGGCCCGGCCCGCGTCAGCTGACGCGGGCCTTGCTGACGAGCCGGCGCGTCGATTCGAGGTCGGCCTGCGTGTCCACATCGATCAGCACGCCGGGGTCGTCCACCTCGACGCCGAACGCCGCATAGCGTGCGACCAGCCGGCGCGCGCCTTCGTCGCCCTCCAGCGCCACCAGTTCGGAATACAGCTCGGCCGAGAACCCGACCGGGTGGCCGCGCCGCCCCTTGTGCTGCGCATACACCACCGCGTGGTGCGCCAGCTCGCGCGCCACCGAAAGCAGCGTGGCGGGCTGCACCAGCGGCATGTCGCCGGGCAACACGAGCCAGCCCGTTGCGTCGGGCCGGGCGCTGACGCCGGCTCCGATCGAGTAACCCATGCCGAGCCCATCGCTGCCCGCGCTGCCGACCTCGGGCAGCACGACCACATCGCGCGCGGCCACATGGGCCCGCGCCACAGCGGCGAGCCTCGCCGTGGTGACGACGACCACGTTGATCTGGCTGGCGATCACCTGGCGCAGCGTTCTGCCGAGCACGGTCGAGCCGTCCAGGCTTTGCTCGAGCTTGTGTTGCATGCCCTCGAAGCGCGCGCCCTTGCCCGCTGCCAACACGATCACTGCCGGGCTCGATGCCATCCGCTTGTCCATTCCATGTTGTTCTTCCCTGGCACCAAGAATGGGTGCCGCTGCCGGTTTGGGCCAGTGGTGCGTGTACCTAAGGCATTCCCCGTAAGTGCCGACACGGGTCTTCGGGTTTCTATACTCCGCCGATGGACGACATTGCCAACCTGCGCAAGAGCTACGAGCGCGCCGAGCTTGATGAGGCGGCCTGCCATGCCGACCCTATGCAGCAGTTCTCGCTGTGGCTGCAGCAGGCCATCGACGGGCAGTTGCCCGAACCGAACGCGATGACGCTGGCCACCGTCGGCGCTGCGGGCCGCCCGTCGACGCGCGTGGTGCTCATCAAGGGCTTCGACGCGCGAGGCATCACCTGGTACACCAACTACGACAGCCGCAAGGGCACGGAACTGCAAGCTCACCCGTTCGCGGCGCTGCAGTTTCACTGGGTCGAGCTGGAGCGCGTGGTGCGCATCGAAGGTGCGGTCGAGAAGGTCTCGGGCGCGGAGTCGGACGCGTACTTCGCATCGCGCCCGCTCGATTCGCGCATTGGCGCCTGGGCCTCGCCGCAAAGCCAGGTGATTTCGTCGCGCGCTGTGCTGCTGGGCAATGCGGCGAAGGTCGGCGCACGCTATGCCCTGAACCCACCGCGCCCACCACACTGGGGCGGGTACCGGCTGCTGCCCGACACCTGGGAGTTCTGGCAAGGCCGCAAGTCACGCCTGCACGACCGCCTGCGCTACCGGAACGATGGCGCGCAGTGGCTGCGCGAACGACTGGCTCCTTGAGGCCGCGTCAAAACTGCCGCGCGCTCTGCGAGCCTTGTGCCAACGCGTCGAGCCCGGCCAGGAACTGCCTGAAGTCGATCGGTTTGGTCCAGTAGTCGTCGAAGCCCGCGGCCAGCGCAGCGGCGATGTCGTCGGCGACCCCATTGGCCGACAAGGCGATCATCCTGGTGCGTGCCATCGAAGGCGCGGCACGCAGGCGGCGCAGCACCTCGGTTCCGTCCATGTCGGGCAGGTGCATGTCGATCAGAACCAGGTCGGGCAACGACTTCAGCGCCTGCGCCACGCCGCTCGCGCCGTCGGGTGCGCAGGTCAGCACGGTCGCTGGACGCATGGCGACCAATTGCTGGACCAGGATCACGTTGACGGCGTTGTCTTCGATGTAGACCAACGACAGCGCTGCGGGCGGTGCCATCGCGACCTGTGGCACCGCACCCGGCGCACACGGTTGCGGTTGCGGTTGCGGTTGCGGTTGCGGTTGCGGTTGCGGTTGCGGTTGCGGTTGCGGCTGCAACGGCAGTGCGTCGGCTGTGCCATCGGAGGCCTTCCAGGCGGGCAACCACACCCGGAACTCGCAGCCCTGCCCTGGCTCGCCGAACACGCCCAGTCGACCGCCCATCAGCTCAGCCAGCCGGCGCGCCGTGGCCAGCCCCAGGCCCGTGAGGTCGGCCGCATCGGCCTGCGCACTGGCCTCGGAGCCTGGCTCGGACCGATCCGCCAGGTCGTACCCATCGAGAACAGGCGGGTCGTTGTGAACGCTGATCTGCCAGCCCGCGCCGACGGCGCAGAGGACTTCACGCGCGCCGAGGCCGACGACACCGCCCGCACGGCTGGCCTTGACCGCACTGCTCAGCAGGTTGCTGAGCAGTTGCCGCAAGCGCCGCGCATCGGCCAGTACCCAGCCCTCGCCCGGCTGCACGTGCAAAGCCACGCCGGCCTCTTGCGCCTGCAGCGCGGCCCACTTCACAACATCGCCCAACGCATCGGCCAACGCCACGGGCGCGGCGTGCAGCGCCAGCGTACCGGCCTCGATCGAGGCCAGGTCGAGCAGGTCGTCGATGAGTGAGCGCAGGTGCTCGCCCGCCGAACGGATGTGCTGCGCACGCGCCAGTTGCAGGGCCGCAGCGGCGTCGGTTCTACCGCCTGCACCGTCATGCTCGATGAGTTGCGCGAAGCCGAGCACGGCATTCAGCGGTGTGCGCAGTTCATGGCTGACGCGGGCCAGCAGCTGCGACTTGGCGCGGCTCGCCCGCTCGGCAGTCAGCTTGGCGCCGAGTGCTTGCTCGGCAAGCTCGCGTTGCAAGGTCAGCTCGGTCACGTCGAGCAACACGCCGACCACACAATCCCGGCCTTCCAGTGATTCGCGGCGCGCACGTGACACCAACCAGCGCAGCGTACCGTCCGGCCACACGGTGCGGAACTGGGCCTCGAACACGGTGTCACCACCGGTGCTGGCACGCAGCCAGACTGCCTCCACCGCAGCCTGGTCGTCCGGGTGCACCATGTCGTACAGCCAGGCCGTGTAGGTCGGTGCCGGCGCGCCTTCGGGCAGGCCGTACAAGCGCAGCATCTGCGCATTCCAGTCCACGACATGGGTCTGCAGGTCGACGCTCCACACACCCAGCCCTGCGGCTTCGGCCACCACCTCGAGGCGGCGCATCAGGCTGGCGCTGCGGTTGCGCGCACGGGCGGCCGCAGTCTGGTCGATCGACACCGTCAGCAAGCCGATCACCTTCGCGTTCGCATCGCGTTCGGCCACCCGGCGCAGCGCGATGTGGCGCTCCGGCTCGCCGGGGACGTGATAGCGCACCGCAATGTCGACGGCACGGTCACTGGCCATTGCCTGTTCGGTGGCTCGTTGAATGAATTTGCGGTCGTCGGGATGGGTGCGTGCCAGGATCGTCGCCAGGTCGATGCCGTCGGTGTCCGCAGCGAACCCGTTGACCTCATAGCCGACATCGTTGAAGTAGATCCGCTCGGTGGCGAGGTCGATGTGAGACACGGTCACTTGTGCCAACCGCAAGGCCCGCGAGAGCTGTGTCGTCACCCGCTGCTGGGGCTCCGAAGCAACTCCTTCGGCCGGGCCGGCCGGCGCTGTCGACGGGTGCAACCAGACGAGCCAGCCGTCTTCCAGCGCCACAGCGCTCCACCTGACACCGAAGCTGGCCAGGACACCGCGCGGTTCGCCGTCCGGTGCGCCGTCCAGTGCGCTGTGCGGTCCACTGGCACCGTCTGGGGTGGACCGAAGCGCGTCGTGCAAGGCTTGCGCCAGCATGTCGAGCCCGGCTGGCGGCAAACCCGCGCGCAAGGCCCAGGCCAGCGCCGCTGTGTTGGCCTGGTAGAGGGCCGTGCCCGCGCCCGCCCGAAGCCGCAGCGCCGGGCTGGGGGCTGCCAGCCAAACTCGATCCATCGTGATCGCCCTTCCACAGGGCGCCGCCTGCCCTGTCTCGGCAGTATCGGCCCAAGCGTGCGCCACTTGAAGGGCGTATTTACCTTGGAGGTAGTCCGTGGCCGGCGCTGGTCGGCAATGGCTTAAGCCGGCAGGACGCGGCTCGCGAACGTCTTCTTGAACTTCTCGACCTTCGGCGCCACGACCATCGCGCAATAGCCCTGGTTCGGGTGGTTCGCGAAGTAGTGCTGGTGGTAGCTCTCGGCGCGCGTGTAGTTGGCTTCAGCGAGCACCTCGGTCACGGCACGGCCGTTGTGGTGCGCATCGACTTCGGCCAGCACCTCGCGCGCCACCGCCTCCTGGGCGGTGTTGCGAAAGTAGATGCCCGAGCGGTACTGGGTGCCGGCGTCGTTGCCCTGGCGGTTCAGCGTGGTCGGGTCGTGAACGACGAAGAAGATCTCGAGCACCTCGCGCAGGCTGATCTGGGCGGTATCGAAACTCACCCTCACCACTTCGGCGTGACCGGTGTTGCCGCTGCAGACCTGCTCGTAGGTGGGGTTCAGGACTGCACCGTTGCAATAGCCCGACTCGACCGCCGTGATGCCGCGCACGCGTTCGTACACCGCCTCCACGCACCAGAAGCAGCCGCCGCCGAGGGTGATGGTGTCGATGACGGGTGGGTTCATGCGTGATGCTCCGGTTTCAGGTGGTTCGAGGGGTGGTCGGGTCGTGGTCGAGCGGGTCAGTTCATCGTCAACGCGAGTTGAACGCGCGGCGTCCAGGCTGCATCTTCGTCGCCGGAGGCACGCAGCTTCGGCGCGGCCAGGAACAGCCTTTCGCTCGGCAGGCCTTTGGCGATCAGGGCGTCGCGCACCGCGATGCCGCGCTGCAGCGCCAGCTCGCGCGCGGCCTCTGCCGTGACCAGCACATGGCGCTTCAGCAGGCTCTCCATCTCGGCCGGCGCCAGGTCCTTCGCGAAGCCGATGGCGTTGCGCGGCTTGTCGGGCAGGTCGGTCTGCTTGTAAATGCTCTTGAGCAGCGCGGCGCGCTCGTCGGCGCGCAGGGCGGTGGGGGCTGCCGCGCTTGTTGCCGCGCTTGTCACCGCGCCTGCAGGTGCGCTTGCGGGGGTGCTCGCTGGTGCGATGACAGGTGCAATGGCAGGTGCGCCGGCCCGCTGCGCTTCGCGGCGCTGTTCGCTGCGCAGGCGCGCTTCGAGCACGGCCTGCTGGAACGCGTCGCGCTCGGCCACCGGGTCGGCTGCGCCGGTCACGGTCATCTTCAGCGCGGGGCGGTCGGTCAAGGCCTTGGCGACCTTGTCGACCGCGCCCGCACCACTGGCCGTGAGCAGCGCGGTGCCGGGCTGGAATTCGACCAGGCTCAGGTCATCGGTGCCGCCACCCGCGAGCAGCGCGAAGGGCGCGGTGAACGCCTTGGTGAGGATGTTGACGATGACCTTGACGATGATGCCGCCGACGCTGAACTTCGGGTCGTTCAGGCTGCCACTCACGGGCAGGTTGATGTCGATCACGCCATTGCGGTCTTTCAGCAGCGCCACCGCCAGCAGCACGGGCAGCTTCGTCGCTTCGGGTGAATCGATCTTGTCGCCGAACGTGAGCTGGTTGAGCACCACCTGGTTGCGTGCGTCGAGCTTGCCATCGGCGTCGATCTTGTAGGCCACCTCCATGCTCAGCTTGCCGCGTTTGATCGCATAGCCGGCGTACTTGCCCGCATAGGGCGAGAGCGGTGCGAGTTCCAGGTCGGTCGCCTTGGCCTGGATGTCGAGCGCCAGCGGCCGGGCGGTCGGGTTGACCTGGCCGCTGATCTCGAGCAGCGCCGTGCCAGCGGCGCGGCCCCGCAACGCAAGCGTGGCCATGTCGCGGCGGTTCGAGCTGAACGCACCGAGCTGGCCGTTCAATTCGGTCAGCGCCGCGCTGTAGTTGGGGCGCACGAAACGGTCGCTGAAATCGACCCGGCCATTGGCCAGGCGGGTGATGCCGACCTTGATGTCGAGCGGCAACGGTGCCGGCTCGGCCGACGCAGCGACCGAGGCTGGCGATGCTGCCGATGCGGCCGGTGCTGCCGAGGCTGCCGAGGCTGTCAACGTGGCCGGTGCTGCCGAGGCTGTCAATGTGGCCGGCGCTGCCGGCGTGGCGCCGGCCGGTGCGCCCACGTCTTGCAGGTTGAAGCGGCCCTGCTCGGTGATGACGAGGCGCGAATAGAAGTCGCTCAGCGCGGCCTCGGCCACTTCGACTTGCGGCCTGGAACCGGGCTTCATCGCGAACGTCACGCCCTTCAATGCGAACGATTGCCAGCTCAGCAACTCGTCCGGTGTGGCCAGGTTGGCGAGCTTGGCATCGGGCAAGGCGGTGACCAGAACGTCGGCGAGCAACACGTCGCCGGCCGCGTTCACGTCGAGCCCGCCGGCAAGCTGGTGCAAAGCCAGCTTGCCCGTGTAGCCGACCTCGGCGCGGGTGATGCGCACCGGAAGGCGGTCACCCGCATACGGCATGAACAGGTGCACCGGCAGCCGCGCGATGCGCAGCGCGCCGCTGGCGTTGAGCGGCTGCAGGCCGAGCTGGCCCTTGTAGTCGAGCACGCCGGTCGCCACGGTCTCGCCGTTCTTTCCCGGTGCGCTGCGCGGCGTGCCCACGCGGGCTGCCACCTGCACCCGCGCCGCCGGCACCGCGCGCTCGCCTTGCCAGTCGATGCCTTGCACCGCCACGCGCAGGCCCGTCAGCTCGGCTCGCAGCGGCTCGCCTGTTTGGGGCAGGCCTTCATCGGCCCACTGCAGCTGCCCGCCTTCGAGCGCGAAGCTCGCCACTTGCACATGCCACGCCGCCGCAGGCGTGTGGGACGCCGCTTGCGGCGCGACCGGCACGACCGGCACGGGGTGCGGCTTCGATGCATCGACCTGCCAGCGTTCAAGGTTCAGGCGGCCATCGGCGGCGCGCGATACGACAGCGGCCGGTTGCACCACGCGCACCTGGCCGACCTGCACGCTGCGCGCGAGCAGGTCCACGCGAACGTCGGCCACCGCCAACTGTTTCAACGACCCGGCATCGCGCACGCTGCGGCCGGTGCCTTCGCTCAGGCGCAGGGCATCGACACTGGCGCTGGGCAGCACGAGCGCGAGGCGCGGCGCATCGGCGGCGGCCGACCAGTCAAGCCGCGCCTCGCCCGACACGCTGCCTTGCACATTCGGAACGAAGAACTGGGCGATGTAGGGCGCGAACGCCTCGAACGACAGCGCCTTGAGCACCAGCGTGGCCTTGGCCGCGCGGTCGGTGGCAGTCGCCTGAACATCGATCTGGCCGGCCCCGGCGGCGCCAGGGCCCTGTGCCCGAACCACGCCGCTGAACGTGATCGGCACGGCTTGCACCACAGGCCACTGCAGTTGCTTCGCACCCAGGCCGATAGCGTCGAGCTGCAAGGCGACCGCAGGCTGCACAGCGGCGTCGTTCCACAGCACCCGGGCATCGACCACGTCGAGCGTGTCCAGCGCGACTTGCCAGGCGCTGCTCTCGGGGCGCGGCGCAGGCGATGGGTTCGGCAACGCGTTGGGCGGCGCCTTCGCCGGTGCATTCACCGCTGCATTCACCGGTGCATTCACCGGTGCCAAGCGCATCAGGTTGATCTGCCCTGCCGCGTCACGCGCGGCATGCACCTGCACCCCGTCGAGGCGCAGCGCGCCGAAGGCGAGGCGCCGCGCCAGCGGTTGCACATCACGCAGGCCGAGTTGCAGCTCGCGCCACGCGAGCAAGGGCGCACCGGCGGCGTCGTTCACCGCGAGGTCGCGCGCGCCGACGCTGCCCGACAGCACCACGTTCGGCGCCGCACCCGGCGGCTGCGTGAACTGAAACGCCAGGTCGGCCGAGACTGCACCGCGCGCCACGCGCACCGGCAGCGCGTCAGGCAAATAGCCCAGGTAAGGCACGAGGTCGAGCCCGGCCACGGTGAGCTTGAGCGTGGCGCTGCGCGTCTGCGCAAACGGTGTGGCCTGGGCACCGCTGTCGAACGGCGTGCCGTTGAGCTTGAAGGCCAGGCGCGGCTCGACCTTCACGTCCAGCTCGCCGGGCAGGTTCGACAGGAAAGGCAACGCGAGTTGCAGCGCATCAACCTGCTGCACGCGCGCCACGGGCCGGTCGTCGAAGCGCAGCTGCGCATCACGCAGTTGCACGTTGTAGAGCGCGAACCGCGCGGGCTCGGACGGCGGCGCATCAGCGCGCGGTGTGAAGCGTTCGATCAGATCGTCGATGTCGTAGTGGCCGGCCGACGTGCGCGCCACGCGCAGCCGAAGGCCGTCGAGCTCGAGCGCTTCGATCACGGGCGCGCGCCGGAACAGCGAGTTGATCGACAAGTCCACATGCGCTTGCGCGAGCTGCAGCAGGGGCTCGCTCGCGCCGGCCACGCCGCCGATGCGAAGCTGGCGCAACGTCAGGTCGAGCGACCACGGCTTGAACGCGACCTCGCCGATCAGCACCTCGCGCCCGAGCAAGGCCGAGAGCCGCGTCTGCGCCTGCGACTTGAGCAGCGGTGGCACCGCCAGCCACGCCAGCGCCCAGACGGCCAGCAGGCCCGCCACTCCCCACGCCACGCGCCGCAACCACACCATCGTCGTTCCTCCGCCCGGGCAGGGCCGGGGCCGGCTGTCATCGTGTCACACCCGTTCGCGCGTTGGCGGTGTTCGCTGCGCAAGAGCCGTGCATCGTCTGTTTCAAGGTGCAGGCGCGCGAACAGCTTGGCACTTGGCGCGGCCGAACCGGGTGCCGGCATCCCGCACAATCCGGCGTCCCCCCACCGACCCGCCGCACCCGTGAACAGCCTATTCGCCCTGCTTCAGATCGAGTCCTGGAAACCCGTGTTGTCGGCGCTGCTGCTGCCGCCGGTTCCCCTACTGGTGCTGCTGCTGGTCGGGGCGCGGCTGTTGCTGCCGCGCCGTGGCCTGGGCTGGTTCGTGGTGCTGACGAGCGTGGCGCTGCTCTGGCTCACGGCCTGCACCGGAACGGCGATGCTGTTGTCGCAGTTCGCGTTGCGCCCGCCGCTCGCGCTGACCGCCGAGCGCCTGCGCGAGCTGAAGGTCGAGGCGACCGCGAAACAGCCCATTGCGGTGATGGTGCTGGGCAGTGGCATGGAGCCGTTCGCGCCCGAGTACGGCGTGAGCAACCTGCAGCCGGTGTCGGTGGAGCGGCTGCGCTACGGTGCGTGGCTGGCGCGCGAGACCGGCTTGCCGCTGGGGTTCAGCGGCGGCGTGGGCTGGGCCCAGCGCGACGGCAAGCCCGAGGCGCAGGTCGCCGCACGCATCGCCGCGGCCGAATTCAACCGGCCGCTGAAGTGGGTCGAAGACAACGCGCGCGACACGCGCGAGAACGCGGCCTACACCACCGCCATGCTCCGGCCGCAAGGCATCAGGCACGTGGTTCTGGTGACGAACGGCTGGCACATGCCACGCGCGCTGCGCGCCTTCCGCGAGGCGGCGCCCGACATGCGCATCGAGCCTGCACCGATGGGCCTGGCCCAGCGCACCGAACACCGCACGCTGAGCTGGATACCGAGCGCGGCCGGGTTCGTTGACGTGCGCAACGTGCTGCACGAACTGCTGGGGCAACTCTTCGGCGCGTGATGCGGAGCGGCACGAGGTGTGCACAACTCGGCGCGGCAACGGCGCGCCCTGGCGGGCCTTTGCTGGTCAGGCCGCCTTGCCGCGCGCCGCGTCTGCGCTCCAGGCGCCGCCACCGGCAGCCGCGATGAACAGGAACACGAAGCAGAACATGATCGCCAGCTCGCCCTGGTTGAGGATGGGCACGAACACATGGCCTTGTGACGCATGCGCCATGAAGTAGGCCGCGGCCATGAAACCCGACAGCACGAAGGCCACCGGGCGGCTGAAGAGGCCGACCAGCAGCAGCGCGCCACCGACGAGTTCGAGCACACCGGCGACACCCATCAACGAAGCGAGTTGCAGGCCGTCGAACATGGCCACGTGGGGCGAACCGAAGAGCTTGGCCGTGCCGTGCTGCAGGAACAGGAATGCGGTGACGATGCGCAGCAGCGAGAGCGCGCGCGTGGTGGTGGTGGCGGAGATCAGGGTCGATGACATCTGGAAGTCTTTCAAGGAGTGAGTGAGTGAATGGGTCGGGATTCAGCCGAACTGAAACCCCGAGACCGTGGCGCCGAGCACCTGGCCTTCGAAGATCTTGTGGCCCAGGTCAGTGCCGGCCGCGCCGGCCGCCACCATCAGCGGCAACAGGTGCTCTTCGCGCGGGTGCGACGCCCGCGCCGCAGGCGCACGCTCCCACACGGTCAGCGCGTCGTTGCGCTGCTGCGCGCTGGGCGCCGTGACGGCGGCGCTGAGCCAGGTGTCGAACTGCCTGGACGGCTCGGCCGCAGCGGGGCCGAAACCTCGCATGTTGTGATAACTCATGCCGGTGCCCACGATCAGCACGCCTTCGTCGCGCAGCGTTGCCAGCGCCTGGCCGGCACGCAGGTGCGCCGCAGAGTCGAGGTCGGCCCGCAACGAGACCTCGACCACCGGCACGTCGGCACCTGGTAGCAGCAACATGAACGGGATGAACACACCGTGGTCGAGGCCGCGCTGTGCGTCTTCGCCGGTGGCCATGCCCGCCACTTCGAGCAGGCCGCGCACGCGGTGCGCGAGTTCGGGCGAGCCCGGCGCGGGGTACTTGAGCTGGTAGGTGTGCTCGGGAAAGCCGTAGTAGTCGAACAGCAGCGGCGGTTGCGCAGCGCTGTTCACGGTGAACGCGGCCTCTTCCCAATGGCCCGACACCACCACCACGGCGCGCGGCTTGGCAGGCAGCGTGGCGATCAGGCCGCGCAGGAATGCGGCCATTGGGGCCCACATGTCGGCCGTGCCGCGGGGGTTGTCCATGAAGAAACACGGGCCGCCGCCGTGCGGCAGGTAAAAGGTGGGCAGGCGCGTGGTGGGATGGGGTGTGAGGGTGCTCATCGAATGGCTCTACAAAAGATCGAACCAGCCAAGAATAGTCGTTTCGTATCGATTGATCTACAGCGCTACAGTTGATGCATTGTTTCTCATCAGGAGATCATCAATGGACACGTTGCTGAGCCTGCGCGTCTTCCGCGAAGTGGTGGACAGCGGCAGCTTCGTGGCGGCTGCGGGGCGGTTGAACCTGTCCACGGCGATGGCCAGCAAGCACGTGGCCCACCTCGAACGCGAGGTGGGTGCGCGGCTGCTGAACCGCACCAGCCGCCACCTGAGCCTGACCGAAGCCGGCGCCACCTACCTGGAACAGTGCCGCGAGGCGCTCGACTCGCTGCAGGCCGGCCAGGCCGCGCTGGGCCGCGCGTTTGAAGTGCCGCGCGGGGTGCTGAAGGTAACGGCGCCGGTGTGGTGCGCGAACCGCCGCTTCGCCGAAGTGCTGGCCGGCTATCAGCGCCTGCACCCCGAGGTGGTGCTCGACATCCGCCTGGAGAACCGCCGTGTCGACCTGGCCGAAGAAGGCTACGACCTGGCGCTGCGCGTGTCACGCGCCGACCCGTCGCCGGCGCTGATCGTGCGGCCCTTGTGCAGCGTGCAGTTCCACCTGGTCGCCACACCCACCTTCCTGAAGCGCGAGGGGCGCCCGAAGACCCTGACTGACGCGGCGGCGCTGGACGCCGTGCTGCCGACCTACGTGAACCTCGACGCGATGACGTTTGCCGGCCCGGCCGGGCGCGAGACACTGCACCTGAAGGCCGCGATGAAGTCCGACGACACCACGCTGAGCTACCACGCGGTGCACGCCGGCATCGGCATGGCCTACCTGCCTGACTGGCTCGTGGCCGACGACCTGAAGCGCGGCGACCTGAAGCGCGTGCTCCCCGCGTTCACCGCGCCGGCAGCCACGCTGTACGCGGCCTACACGAGCCGCAAATACATGACAGCCAAGGTGCGCAGCTTCATCGACTACCTGAGCACTGCGCTCGGGCCGACCTGATGGCCAGGGCCGGCCGTTTGCGGGCGACCCCTGCCTACCCCTTCGGCACAGCCCCCGCATCGGCCTCGGCCCGCGTGATGCCGCCGACCCGCGCATGCAGGCGCCCGCCAGTTCCCATGGCCAGGATGAACACCAGTTCGCGCGGCTTGGGCGCGTCGTACACGGTCACCTCGACGTTGTTGAAGTGGCTGCGCACCCAGGTCGAATTCACGTACACCAGCGGCACCTGCAGCCGCGCACCGAGCGCGCCCATCATCTTGCCGCTGGTGACGAAGCCGGTCGCCCCCAGCATGGCGCGCATGCCGTGGCCGCAGGCATGCCACATGGCAGCGTGCTCCAGTTCGCCGTCGGTGCCCACGATGGCGCCCTTGCCGAAGACTTCGATCTCGCTCGTCGTGGCGTTCATGGCGTCGAGCAAGTCCTTCGACATCAGGGTCGCGAGCGGCTTGAGCGTTTCCATGAACGGCAACAGGTCGGGCTCGTAGCGGCCTGCGAACGGGTTGGCGATCACGGTCGCGACCGTGCCCACGCGCAGCGGCACGGCGGCGCGCGGCCCGCCGTCGTGGTGGATGGTCTCGATGCTGATGACGCTCTTGCGGATGTCGTATGAGGGGGTCATGGCGAAGCCTTGGCACGCAGCGATGTGTCGAGGAACTGTTCGAGGCGCCGGTAGTAATCGGTGCGATTCGCGGGAAGGGTGAAGCCGTGCCCTTCGTCGAGGTATTCGACCTTCTCGACCGCCACTCCGGCCTGCTTCGCGGCGGCGATGAACTTGCGGCTGTGTTCTATCGGCACGCGCCGGTCTTCGCCTCCGTGGGCCACCAGCAAGGGCACCTTGATCTCGGCCACGCGCTTGAGCGGCGAGACAGTCTCGACACGGTCGGCGGGCTTGTCGGGGTCGCCGATCAGCACCGGCATCGAGTAGCGGCGCGACGCCTCCGACAGGTCGCTCCAGTTGCTGCTGTACATCAGCCCGATGTCGGCCACGCCGGCAAAGCTGGCGGCGCAGCGGTACACGCCGGGGCTGGCAATCGGCCCCATCAGCGCCGCATAGCCTCCGTAGCTGGCGCCGACGATGCACACGCGTGTCGGGTCGATCAGGCCCTGCTTGGCGGCCCACGCAACGCTGTCAGCCAAGTCGTCTTGCATTGCGCGGCCCCACTGCTTCCAGCCGGCGCGAAAGTGGGCGAAGCCATAGCCTTCGCTGCCTCGAAACTCCGGCTGCAACACACGGTAGCCGCGCGACGCGAGGAACTGCGCCTCTTCGTCCCAACGAAGGTCGCTGCCTCTGACGTTCGGGCCACCGTGCACGAGCACGACCGCCGGCAAGGGCTGGTCAGCAGCGGCGCCGTTCGGGTGCGTGACATAGAGCGGCATGCTCAGGCCGTCGCGCGCGGCGATGCGGTGAAAGCTGCGCCGCCCCTGCTGCGCCTCATCGATCCAGGGCCGGGCCGCGCCGATCTTCTGGATCGACGAGCGGCGGCGGTCGAAGAGGAAATACTCGCCCGGCTGCCGGTCGGAGCTGGACTTGACGACGAAGAACTCCGTCGCTTCGCAGCGCCCGCAGTACAGCCGGTTGCTGCGCCCGGCCGGCAGCGCTGCGTCCACCCCCTTCTGGACACGCTGCAGCGCGTCGTCGAACCACAGGCTCATCGGGCGGTCGGCGCTGAAGTGCAGACCGAGCAACTGCCCCGTCTTCGAGTCGACTTCGGCCTCCTCGACGAGGTCGAAACCCTTGATGCTCACGAGCGGCGCAGGGTCCACGCGGCGGGTGACGGGGTCGAAGCGATACAGCCCGGTGGTGTCGCCGCCCGCACGCGCCGACACGATCACTTCGTTGGCACCAACGACATAGCTCGGCTCGAAGCCAGGCTCGCTGAACGGGTTGAAATCGGCCACCTCTTCCCATGTTTGGCCCCCTGGCTTGCGCCAGTAGACCTTGTTGCGCCCGCCAACGAACGCCGTGAGCATGCGGGGCTCGCCCTTTGAGTCCAGCACCCAGCGCTGGGTGCCGTCGGGTAGGCCGAAGCTCAGTTGCTTGAGTTCGGCATTGAGCGTGTTCAGTCGTGCCAACTCGATGTGGCGCGGCTCGCCGCGGTTGTCATTCACGCGGCGGTACACGTGAATATCGCTGCCGCCATCGTCGATGGCCGAATGAAACGACCACCCGTAAGGCAGCACCCGCTCGCGGATGCGCGAGCCAGTCGTATCGTCGGTGACCGACTTCCATGCAATCAGTTTTCGCTCTCCGCTCCCGTCTTGGTTGACGGCAAAGGTGGCCGCGCCCCCTTCACGAATGGTGTGGTCGGATTGAAACGCCTCGTAGACGAGGCGGTTCTCGTTGACCCAGTGCACCGAAGTCACGTCGGCGTCGGCGAAGCCGCCGATCACCTGCGGCTCGCCGACCGGGTCGAGGTTCATCACGGCCAGACGCCGGCGGCCGTTCGGGCCGAACGTGAGCACGGCAAGGCGCTTGCCAGAAGGCGAGATAACGACGCCGTCGATCGCGGCAGGCCGTGTGAAGTGCTCGACAGGCTCGGGGGCAGCGCTCACCGGCATTGCCACCCCGAGTGCCATGGCCGAAGTCAACGCTGCCACCCAATTCGCTACCCGCCCCGTTGCTTTGAACACAGTCGCTCCTTCGGTGCCAGCCACCGTGGAGCGAGGATAGCTGCTGACCGGTGCAGCTCAGCGCGGCACAGCCAGCTTGCGCAACGCCTTCAACGGCAATGCCGGCTGGCTCAGCACGGGCAACTTCCGGCGCGTGGCGAGCACGGATTCGATGTCGTCGTTCGCGCCGTCGATCAGCACGAGGATGGCGCGCTCGGCCTTCTGCGGCGCGCGCGCGATCACGGCGTCGAGCACGGCGCGGTGCAGTGGCAGCGACGACGCCGGCCCGTGCGGCCGGGAGGTCGAGATCTCGAAGCTGGTGCGCAGCAATGCGCCCAGCGCCTTGCTCATCTCGATCACCATGCGGTTGTGGCAGGCCCGCAGCAAGCCCTGGTGAAAGCGCAGGTCATGGCTGACGTAGTCACCGCCATGGTCAACGGCCTGCTTCATGCCGGCGTAGGCGAGCTCGATCTCCTGGATGTCGTGCGCGGTGGCGCGCTCGGCCGCCAGGCGAACGGCAGCGGGCTCGACCATGCGGCGCAGCTCCTGCAGGTCACGCAGGTATTCGCGCGTCAGGCCGGCCTTGAGTTGCCAGGCGACCACGTCGGCATCGAAACAGTTCCACTGCTCTTCGGGCAAGACACGCGTGCCGACCTTCGGGCCGGTCACGAGCAAGCCCTTGGCGATGAGCGACTTGACGGCTTCGCGCACCACGGTGCGGCTCACGCCCAGCTCGGCGCACAGCAGTGGTTCGGGCGGCAGCGATGCACCCACCGGATAGCGGCCGGCAACGATGGCGGCGCCGAGCAAGTCGACCGTGTTGCCGTGGACGTTCTTGGCCATCGGGGCGCTGATCGCGGAGCGGGCGGGCCGCCCGCTCAAGCGCGCACGAACAAGGTGACGAGCGGGTGGTCGCCGACCTGGCGGCTCCAGTGGCCGTGCAGTTCAGCGTCGAAGGCCGCGCCGGCGGGCGCGGTGTCGGCCGAGTAGAAGTGCTGCCCTGGGCCGAAGGTGCGCGAACTGCCGTCTTGCAGGCCGATCTCCATCAGCCCTTCGAGGATGAACACCCACTGCGGCGTGGTCGTGCAATGGAAGCTGCTGCGAAAGCCGACCGGACTGTGGCGCAGCTGGTAGCCGCCGCTGGGCGCCAGCGCCGAGAGCATCGCTGCCGGCGTGCCTTCGCCGAGTGCCAGCGGCTCGTCGCGAAAGCGAGCGCGGCCATCGGCGTCGGTGAAGAGAATGGTCTGGGTGAAGGTCTGCATGGGGGGAGCCCTCACGCCACGCGCTGGCCGCTGGCCGCATCGAACACATGCGCGTGCCGGGCCTCGACCTTCAGGTGCACGGTGTCGTCGGGCTGCACGCTGGTGCGGCCATGCGTGACCACAACAAACTGCGCATCACCGATCTGCAGCAGCAACTCGGTCTCGGCACCGGTCGGCTCGACCACGATCACGCGGGCGGCAATGCCCTGGTCGTCGGCCGAGAGCGCAATGTCGGTCGGGCGGATGCCGTAGTGCACCGCCAGGCCGTCGCGCCCGCCGGCTGGCGCCGGCCACTGCGCGCCGAGCGCATCGACATGAGTGCTGCCACCCGAGTTGCGCAGCACGCCCTGCACCACGTTCATCGACGGCGAGCCGATGAACTGGGCCACGAACAGGTTGGCGGGCCGGTCGAACAGTTCCAGCGGCGTGCCGATCTGTTCGATGATGCCGTCGTGCATCACGACGATGCGGTCGGCCATGGTCATGGCTTCGATCTGGTCGTGCGTGACGTAGACGGTGGTCGTCTTGAGGCGCTGGTGCAGCGCCTTGATCTCGGCGCGCATGGCCACGCGCAGCTTGGCGTCGAGGTTGCTCAAGGGCTCGTCGAACAGGAACACCTTGGGGTCGCGCACGATGGCGCGGCCCATCGCCACGCGCTGGCGCTGGCCGCCCGACAACTCGCGCGGGTAGCGGCCGAGCAGCGGGTCGAGGTTCAAGATTTTTGCCGCCTTGTTGACGCGCTCGTCGGTGGTGGCCTTGTCGGCCTTGCGCAGGCGCAGGCTGAAAGCCATGTTCTCGCCGACCGTCATGTGCGGGTAGAGCGCGTAGCTCTGGAACACCATCGCGATGTCGCGGTCCTTGCTTTCGAGTTCGTTGACGACCTTGCCGTCGATCAGGATCTGGCCCCCGCTGATTTCTTCCAGCCCGGCGAGCATGCGCAGCAGCGTGCTCTTGCCGCAGCCCGACGGGCCGACGAGCACGACGAACTCGCCGTCGTGAATGTCGAAGCCGATGCCGTGAATGACCTTGACCTTGCCATAGGCCTTCTCGATGTTTCGGAACGCGACGGATGCCATCTTGCAGACTCTGGGTTAGCTCTTCACGGCGCCGGCCGTGAGGCCGCCGACCATGTAGCGCTTGAACGCGTAGTAGATCGCCGCCGGCGGCAGCGCATAGATGAGGCCGGTGGCCATCAGCAGCTCCCAAGGCGAGTCGTCGGCGGCGAGGAAGTTGCCCAGCACCACCGCCAACGTCAGGTCGGTCTCGTTCGACAGGAGCAGGAAGCCGTAGAGGTATTCATTCCACGCCAGCAGCAGCGAATAGGTGCCCACCGCCACCAGCGACGGCACCATCAGCGGCACATAGACCAGCCTGAACAGTTGCAGCGGCGTGGCGCCGTCGATGCGCGCGGCTTCGTCGAGTTCCCAGGGCAGCTTGTCGGACGCCTGCTTGAGCACCCAGATGCAATAGGGCGAGGCGATGGTCACCATCGCCAGCACCAGCGACCAGCGGTTGTTCAGCAGCCCGTAGGTTGCCATCGTGCGGTACATCGGCACAGCCAGGAACGCTGCCGGAATGAAGTAGGTGAACAGCGCCATGTTCATCACCGTGCGGCCGCCGCGCACCTTCAGGCGGCTGATGGCGAACGCGGCGGTCGTGGCAACGAACAGCGTGATCACGCCGACCGCCACGGCGATCATCAGCGAGTTGCCGAGCTGCAGCCAGAAGTGGTTCAGGTAGTAGTGCTTCTGCATGAACACCGTCTCGAAGTTCTGCAGCGTCGGCTCCTTCGGCCACAAGCGCCCGGACGTGGCCGAGTCGCGCCCCGAGATCGCGAACAGGAACAGGTGGTAGACCGGAATGATGGTCCACAGGAACACCGGAATGCCGATCAGCAACAGCTTGGCCTCGTTGCTGACCTTCTTCCAGCTCATGCGCTTAGCCATCAGCTTGCTTTCATCCATGCAACGCGAGCCCGGCGCACGGCCGCCCGAAGGCGGGCGAGGCCCCCTCGGGGGGCGGGGAGCGGTACTCCGCGAGCGGGGGTCGTCATTTCGACAGCCTCTTCATCATCACGTAGACCAGCGGCAGAACGAGCGGCAATGCCACCACGATGGACGCCATGGCGAGATCGATCTGGTCCAGGCGCAGGTAGCGGATGCCGAGCGTTGCCAGCACGTGCGTCAGGTCGGCCGGGCCGCCGCCGGTGAGCAGGTAGACGCTGTTGAAGTCGCCGAGCGTCCAGATCATCGACAGGATGGTGGAGGTGAGGTACAGGCCCTTCATCGACGGCCAGGTGATGAAGCGGAACTTCTGCCAGGTGGTGGCGCCGTCCACGCTTGCGGCCTCGTACTGCTCACCAGGGATCGCCAGGCGCCCGGCGATGAGAATGAGGGTCCAGAACGGCAGCGACTTCCAGATGTGCATCAGCATCGAGAAGCTCAGCGCCAGCGTCGGGTCGTTGAGCCAGTTCGGCCCGTCCAGGCCGGTCAGCTTGTAGATCGTCGTGTTGATCACGCCCCACTCGGGGTTGAGCATGAAGCGCACCGACAGAATGGTCGGTATCGACGGCACGGCCCACGGCAGGATGAACAGCACCGACAGCGCCTTGATCCACCCGTTGGTGCGCACGAAGAAACCCGACAGGCCGAGTGCGACGACCATCTTCAGGTTGATCGCCACCACGAGGAAGATGACGGTGTTGATCGCGGTGCGGAAGAAGATCGGGTCTTCGAAGAGCTTGACGTAGCTCTGCGGGTGCCGCGCCAGCCACAGGCCGTAGCCCACCGGGTAGAGGACGAACACCACGAACACCAGCAGGTAGGGCAGCACGAGCATCCGGCCCCAGAACTCCCAGGGGCTGAGCGGCTTGCGTGCCTTCGGGGCGGTGAGGGTGGCGGTGGTCATTTGCCTTTGCGCAGGCTCAGTTCGCGACGACCTTGATGCGGGCGATCATCTCGTCGACCGCCTTGTCGACGGGCACCTTTTCGTTCAGCACCCGGTTCATCGCCTTGGCCCAGACGTTCTCGTTGTTGAGCACGGTGAACTTGTAGTTCTTCGTGAATTCAAACGGCGTGGTGCCGGCCATGAACTGGTTGTAGACGGCGATGCGGTGCGGGTCGCTCTTCCAGAAGGCGCTTTGCTGCGCCGCCTTCGTGACCGGGAACCAGCGGCCGAGGGAGCCTTCGACGTAGGGCGTCAGGTTGGCATCTTCGAGCAGGAAGGCCACGAACAGCTTGGCCGCAGCCTTGTTCTTCGACTCCTTGAAGATCACACCCGTCTTGACCGCCGCGCGGTAGGTCATCTTGGTGCCGTCGGGCTTGGTCGGGAAGCCCGAGGTCGCGATGAGTTCGGTGTAGTTCTTCTTCGCGATGGCGCGCTGCGCGTCGGTCAGCGTGGCGTTGGTCGAGTCGTCGAGCCACTTGGCCGCGATGGAGATCGTGGCGTTGTGCGTCATCGCGATCGTCTTGTTGTGGAAGGCGACGTTGTTGTCCGGGTCCTTCCAGCTCGTGCTCGACGGCGGCGTGCAGCCCTTGACATAGACCGAGGTGTAGTCGGTGACCGCATTGATCAGCCCCTGGCGCACGGCCGGGTCATCGACCAGCACCTTGCCCGAGTCACTGACGAGCTTGACGTTGTACGCATCCATGAAAGTCAGGAACGAGAAGAACGAATCGCTCGAATCCACGCCCATCGGAAAGCCGGTGCCGAAGGCCCGCGTGCCGCTCTTGGCGCGGTAGCCGGTTTGCACCTTTTCGCACCAGAAGTTCCAGTAGCCTTTCCAGTCGGTCGGGATGTCTTTCTCGGTGAACCCCGCCTCAGCCAGCATGTCTTTCCAGTACTGGATGTGCATGGTCTGCTGCTTGATCGGGAAGGCGTAGTACGCGCGGCTCTGGGTCGTGTTGTTGTACAGGAAGGTGGTGGCCAGCGCAGCCGCTTCGAACTTGGCACGCATCGGGTCAATGATGCTGGACACGTCCTCTAACCGGCCCTCGTAGGCCCATTTGGCCGTGACCTGGAAGTCGTAGACGTCGCCATAGGCCACGTCGGGCGGGTTGCCCGAATCGAGCGCGGCCACGGTCTTGGGGATGGCTTCCTGTGGCGCGTACAGAGACAGGTCGACCTTGATCTTCGGGTGCTTGGCCTCGAACTTCTTGATGGCCGAATACAGCGCGTCGTCTTCCGACTTGTAGTAGCCCTTGCCCCACCACACGGTGAGCTTCTCTTGTGCGAAGGCCTGGCCCGTGGCCAGCACGCCGGCCGCCACCAGTGCACTGGTGATCAGTGATTTGAGTTTCATCGGCTTGTCTCCTGTCGTGGGTTCGGGGTCTCGAACACGCCCCGTTTGCCAATCGTATGATGATTAGCAACAGGCACAGACAGGACTAACCCGAGGGGCCGTGCGCGGGCCCGCACCATTCGAATGCTTTACCGCAGAGCCGCTCAACCGCACTCAGGTACCGGCGACGGCAGCGCTGCGCCGGCGAACAAGGCTTGCAGGTTGCGGAATGCGAGGTCGGCCATCGCAGCGCGCGTTTGCGTCGTGGCACTGCCGATGTGCGGTGTGAGCAGCACGTTGTCCATGGCCCACAGCGCCGCCGGCACCTCGGGTTCGTTCTCGAACACGTCGAGGCCGGCACCAGCGATCACGCCGCGCTGCAGCGCATCGATCAACGCGGCTTGATCGACCACCGAGCCGCGCGCCACGTTGACGAGGTAGCCGTTCGCACCGAGCGCGGCCAGCACATCGGCGTCGATCAGCTGGCGGGTGCCCGCACCGCCGGGCGTGATGACCACGAGGAAGTCGCACTCGGCGGCGAGCGCGCGTGCTGATGGCCAAAAGCGGTAGGGCAGCTCGGCCTTCGCGCTGCGCGCGGTGTAGGCCACGCTCATGCTGAAGGCCAGCGCCCGGTCGGCTATCGCCTGGCCGATGCGCCCCATGCCCACCAGGCCGAGCCGCGCACCCGACACCTTGCGCGCCAGCGGCATCGGCCCAGAAGGCCAGCGCCCGGCGCGCACATATCGGTCGGCTGCGGCAGTGCGCCGCGCCACGCCGAGAATCAGCGCCAGGGCCAGGTCGGCCACGTCGTCGTTGAGCACACCAGGCGTGTGGGTGACGACCACCCCACGCGCCTTGGCGGCCGCCACGTCGATGCCGTCGTAGCCCACGCCCATGACCGAGATGATGCGCAGCGCAGGCAACTGGTCCATCAGCACCGCGCCGACCTTGGACTCGCCGCTGGCCGCGATGGCCTGGATGCCAGGCGCGGCCTGCGCGAAGCCGGCCGGGTCGGTCTCATGGGTGCGGTGGTGCACCACGAACGCCTCGTTCAGCGCCGCCGTCAACAGCGGTGACAGGTTCGCCACGGTGAGCACGTGGGCGCGTGCGGCGGGGTTTTGGGAAGTCACGGTCACGGTCGCATCCTTTGGCGGCGGGGGGTCAATCGGCCCGGCATCGTACGGGAGGCGCTCGGCAGCAAAGGGCGGGACAAACCCACGCCGGTCAGGCCGGTGCTGCGGTGGCGACGAATCCCACGGGCGCCAATGGGTAGAGCCCGTGCACCCGGCCGAACAGGCGCGCGAGGCCGAACAGCGCGTCGATGTTCGGCGTGGCCAAGCCCAGGCGCTGGCCGATCTCGCGCACGGCGGCCACCACGCTGTCGAGTTCGATCTCGCGCCCTGCCTGCACGTCTTGCAGCATCGAGGGCGCGAACGCGCCGAGCTTGGCCGTCACTGCATGGCGGTCATGCGGGCTCTGCGCCACCGGGCAGCCGATGCGCGAGCCGATGGCCGCCGCCTCCAGCATGGCGGCAGAACAGAAGGCCAGCACCAGCGGGTCGGCGAGCACGCGATCAATGGTGGCGCCGGTGATCGCCGCCACCGGGTTCATCGTCATGTTGCCCCACAACTTGTACCAGATGTCATGGCGCACATCGCTCGAATGCGTGGTCTCGAAACCGGCGCGGGTCAACAACTCGGCCAGGCCTTGCACCCGTGCGCTGTGGCCACCGGCCGGCTCGCCGACGATCAGGCCCTGCCCCGCGCGGTGCTGCACCACGCCGGGCTCGGGCTGCGAGGTGCTGGCATGCACCACGCAGCCCACCACCTGGGCCAGCGGAATGGCGCGTTCGATCACGCCCCCCGCGTCCACGCTGACGAGTGGCGTTGCGCCCACCGACCCCGGCTGCCCGGCACAGAACCACCACGGCACGCCGTTCATGGCTGGCAGCACGAGCGTGTTCGGCCCGAGCAGCGGCGCCATGCCGCGCGCCACCGCCGCCAGCGCCGGGCCCTTGACGGCGATGACGACGAGGTCTTGCGCGCCCAGGTCTTCGGCGCGGTCGGAGGCGCTCGCCACGCGCGCAGTCAGCACGCTGGAGCCGTCGGCTGCGCGCAGCCGCCAGCCGTGTTGACGCAGCGCGGCCAGCGTGGCACCGCGCGCCAGTGCGCTGACCTCTGCCTGGCCGGCTGCGGCAAGCCGCGTGCCGATGAACCCGCCGATAGCGCCGGCGCCGATGATGCAGATCTTCATGACAGGCTCCGTTCTTCGAAGCGCCGATCTTGCCGCAGCCGAGCCGTGCGCTGGTTCCGGCTACGCCGGCTCGACGCCCAGCGCCACCCGTTGGCGCCGAAGCCGCGTCACCTCTTCAATCAGGTCGGCGGCGTTTCAAGTGTCGTGGCGATTGCGAAACGCCTCGGCCAGGTCGTCTGCTGCCGGGATGCCCGCCAGCAGAACGAGGGCCAGCGCGAGCGGCAGGGTCGAGGCAAAGCCGATGTGCTTGAACCCGACGGCGCCGACCACGCCACCACCGAAGAAGCACAGCAGCATCAGGCCCAGAACCCAAAGCCGCGAGCGATCGGCCATGACCTTCGGCCGACCCGCCGCCGCAGCGCCGTTGCGGTAGGCCAGCTTGCCGAGTTCGATGCCGAGGTCGGTCGCCATGCCGGTGACATGCGTCGTGCGGATCTCGGCGCGCGACAGCTTCGAGATCACCGCGTTCTGCAAGCCCATGATGAAGCACAGCAGCAGCACCGCCAGCGGCACCCGCAGCGTGTCGATCAACGCCAGGCGCGCGCCGAGCAGGCCGAACACGAGCAGCAGCGCGGCCTCCAGCAACAGAGGCAACGCGTACTCGCTTTGCAGTTGGCGGCCGCGCGCGAAGTTGACCAGCAACGCCGAGCACGCCGCGCCGGTCAGGAACGACAGCAGCGCACCGGCGCCGCCGAGCGCGAGCGTGTACTCGGCCAGTGCCACGTGGTCGGCCATGGCCGACACGATGCCCGTCATGTGCGAGGTGTATTGCGCCACCGCGAGGAAGCCACCCGCGTTGGTGGCGCCGGCGACGAAGGTGAGCGTGTAGCCCAGCCGCCGGTCACCGTGCGCCGACCGCTCGCGCCCGACCAGGTTTCTGGCGTAGTCAAGTGGCACGAGTCAAGCCGACGGGGGATCGAACGGAAAGAGAGGAGAGACGATATGCATGCTGCTCAATGTACCCAACCCGCGCGGCATCGTCTGTGCGCCAGCGCAGACCGGAGCGCGCCGGGTGGCTGGCAGCAGCCTGGTCACGCTGCCCCGCGCTCGCGGGGCAGCGGCTGCGGGGGCGATCCCGTAGAGTCCGACCCATGAACCGCGAGCCCGCCGCCCATGGCCTGCTGTCGCCACCGGCCGAACTGGTCGAGCTGGCATTGGCGCGCATCGAAAGCAGCGCCGCGTTCCGCGCGTCGCCGCGGCACCGTGCGTTGCTGCGTCACATGGTCGCGCGGGTGCTCGGCAACGACACGGCCGCGCTCAAGGAAAGCGTGATCGCGATCGAGGTGTTCGGCCGCCCGGCGGCCAGTTTCGACCCCAAGCTGGACACGATCGTGCGCGTCGAGGCGCGCCGGCTGCGCGCCCGCCTGAGCAACTACTACCGCGCCGACGGCCGCGACACCGCGCTGCGCATCGAATTGCCGGTCGGCAGCTACGTGCCGCTGATCGCCCTGCGCGAGCCTGCCCGGCATGCGGAAGGCGCATCGCGGCGGGCACGCGACCTGGTCGAGCGCGGGGACCACTTCCTGCGCCAGGCGCTCTCGAAGGCAACGCTCGAACAGGCGGTGGACCGTTTCGATGCCGCGCTGCGCGAATCGCCCGGCCAGGCGCCCGCGTACGTCGGCCTCGGCCGCGCCTGGCTCAACCTGGCCACCGGCTGGTACGTGGAGCCCGCAGTTGCCTGCGAACACGCGGCCGAGGCGTTGCGCCGGGCGCTCGAGATCGATGCCGACAACGCCATCGCCCACGTGCTGCTCGGTGCCATTCAGCACCAGTTCGAGCGCGACTGGCCGGCCGCGCGCCGCAGCTTCGAGCGGGCGCTGGCGCTGGCGCCCGACACCGCGTTCGTGCACTCGGCTTACGGCTGCCACCTGTTCATTCACCACCTGCTCGACGACGCCGAGCGCGAACTCAACCTGGCGCGGCGGCTCGACCCACAGTACGTGAACACGCGCATCCACATGATCAACCTGCGCATCGCCCAAGGCCGGCTCGACGACGCCGTGGCAGAGACCGAAGCCGTGCGCGACGTTGCCCCCGAAACCATGGCGATCAGCGGCTTGTTCGCGTTGATCGCGCTGCTGCGCGGCGAGTCGGCGGCCGCGATCACGCTCTATGAACGCTGCTGCGAACTGATGCCCGGGTACCCCGGTTGCTTCATTGCGCTGGCTGGGGCAAAGGCTGTTGCCGGCCGGCAGGCCGAGGCCGATGCGTTGATGGCCGAGACGCTGGCACGCTTCGACAACCAGCTGATTTCGCCCTATGTGCTTGCGATCTTCGCCAACCGCCGCGGCCAGCCGGACGCCGCGTTTGCGCTGCTCGAACGCGCGGTTCGCGAGCGCGACCCGAATGCAATGCAGATCGGCCACGACCCGAGCTTCGCTGCACTTCGCGACGACCCGCGCTGGCCGGCCACCGTTGCGTTGCTGCGCACGCCCTTCAAGGCATGACATCCGGCGTGCGCGGGTGGCTGGGCGTGAGCGCAGCCGCCGCCGCAGGCGCCGCGCCGGTCGCTTGGCTGCTGGCGCGCTTCGGGTACGGCATGCCGACTGTGGAGCCGCTGCGCGACCTGCCGCTGCTGGCCCTGCTGGCCGTGGCGGAAGAAGTGGTGTTCCGGGGCGGGCTGCAGAGCTGGCTCGCGACCAAGCCTGTGATGGCACGGCGCCTCCTCGGTGTAAGCGCTGCCAACGCAGTGACCAGCGTCGTGTTCAGCGCAGCGCACCTTTTGTCGCGCGCGCCGCTGCAAGCGCTGGGCGTGTTCCCGGTCTCGTTGCTGTTGGGCGCGAGCCTGGAGCGCAGCGGCCGGCTGTGGGTGCCGGCCGCCTTGCACGTGGGGTTCAACGTGGCGCTGTACGCCGCGAGCTGGGCACAACGCGGCATCTGAAGTTACGCCGTAGCAGGGTCAGCGCGGCCAGCATCAGCAGCACGAGCGACGCGTCACGCTGACCTGCGCCGCCGATGGTGCAGCCACCGCCACCGCCACTGCTCCCATTGCCGGCAGCCGGTGCAGCGGCAACAGTCACGCTCGCCTCGGCAGCACTCTTCGGTGCCTCGGTGTTGCCGGCGCCATCGGTCGCGATCACGTAGAAGCCGTAGCTGTGACCGAGCGTGCCGGGGAACACGGCGGAAGTCGACGCAACGCCGGCCTGCCAAGGCGTATACGGCCCGCCGTTGTCGGCCACGAAGACCGTGTAGCTGCGCGTGCCCGAGCCGCTGTCGCTTGCGCCCCAGGCCACGTCGACATCGTTGCTCGCGCTCTTCTGCGTGGCCGATGCAACGCGGCCGAGCGGTGCGGTCGTGTCGAGCGTGTTGACGAAGGTCGGCGTGTTGATCGGGGCATTCGCATCGAACACGATCAAGGCCTGGTTCGACCACGCGGTGCCCTCGGGCAAGCCCGCCTTGGGCGCCACCGTGAAGCTCACGTAACCCTGCCCCTTCACCCCGTCGGTGTCGGGCGGAAGGAAGCCGAGCGTCGGGTCGCTGGGGGCGAGCCGGGTCACGGGGTCGATGGTCGTGAAGGTCCACTTCAGCACGCCGGTGCCACTGTCCAGGCTGCCCTGGACGCGCACCGACATCGTGGTGTCGATGTTGTAGACGGTGGCGTAGCTCTTCAGCCCGGCCGGCACGCTGATGCGGTGCGTACCAAACGCGATGCTGCCGAGCGACACGCTGGCAAGGTCGAACTTGCGGGTGTCGAGCTGGTCGGTCACGACGACCTGGGCCGCGGCCAGGCCGGCCGTGGCCTGATTCTCGAACGCGATCTGGTACGGCAGTGCGGCGGTTGATCGCACGAAGTGCGCGGCAGAGCCGTCGCCGGCCGGGCCGGTCTTGTCATTCGGGTCGATGCTGGCGTGCGGTGTGATGGCGTGCAGCAAGCGGTCACGCAGCGAGCCATCGGGATCGCAGTCGTTGACGATGTTGAACGCACCGGCGATGTTCTGCATGGCGTTCGGCAGGAAGCTCTGCGCCGCGTTCTGCGCGGCCTCGTAGCCCTGCCCTTGCATCGATTGCCCTTGCGGCCCGTTGACGAGCGAACTCGCCACCACGCCGGTCAGCACCGCCATGCTCGCACCGACGGCGCCGGCCGCGCCCAGGCCGCTTGCCGTGGCTGCCGCCGCTGCCACCAGCAAGATGACGTCGCTCGCGCACTTGCTCGCCTGTTGGCGCGTGAGCAGCGGTTGCGCGCGGCCCGCCGCCAGCGGCTGCGACAGCCCGGCCGGGAGCCCATGCGAGCGGTCGCTTCCGAGCAGACCGAGCGCATGCGAGCGGTCGGCCTGCAGCAGGCCGACCGCTCGCTTCAACGCGTCGATCGACGGCAGGTACGACGGCAGCAGGATCGCCTCCAGGTTGATCGGCGTGCCGTCCGTGGCCGTCAGATCCACGTCCACCGACGCGCTCGTTCCCACCGGCACCACCGGGAAGTACACGAGCGTGTAGGCCACGCCGGCCTGCACGGCGGTGGCGGTGTTGGCGTTGTAGTCGGTGGTGTCGCCGGCGAACTGCGGCACCGAAGGCCCGAAGCCGAACTTCGCTTGCACGGCGGCGGGCAGCCCGACCCGCACGACCGCGTAGTAGGCGTCGGTGTCGCCTGAATTCGTCACCGTCAACTGGTACTTCGCGGGCGTGCCGATGCGCACGGCCGCGCGCCCGACGATGGCCATCGAGAGCTTCGGCCCCTGGCCAGCCGACACGGTCAAGGCCGCCGTCTTGCGCACTTCGCTGCCGTCTGCGTTGCGCACCACCAGGTCGTAGGCGCCTGTGGCCACGCCGTCGAGCGCGAACGTGAACGGCCACCGGCCCAACGCGTCTGCCGTGGCAACGCCGCGTGCGGTGAGGGTGGTGCCGCCATCGGCCGACACCAGGCGCCCGACCGCGCCGGCCGTGACGCCCGAGGCGCTCACGAACACCGTTGCATCACCGGCATTGCCGGCTGTGGAACGCGACACCGTGCCGATGGTGCCCGACCCGACGATGCTGAAGAACCAGTCGCTGCCGTCGTACGCGCCGGCCGTGACCTTCGGCTGAAACGCGTTCGCGGTGACGGGGAAGTTCGCACTGGTCGTGGCACCCGCGACGAACGCGTTGCCGCTGGCATCGACCGCCATCGCGAGGCCCGCGTCGTTGCCGCTGCCGCCGAGGAAGGTCGAGTACGTCAGCGCACCGGTGGTCGCGTTGAACTGCACGACACCTGCGTCGGTGCCGCCGCCGAGCGCGGGTTGCAGCGCGTCACCGGTGACGGGGTAGTTGCTGCCGCCACCGGTCACCACGGTCATCCACAGCGAACCGGTGCCGGCATGCGCGACCAGCGAGGCGCCTGGGAAGGTGCTGCCCACATTGCCGCCGAAGTAGGTGCTCCACAGCAGCGTGCGACCATCGGGCGAGAGCTTGCTGACGAAGCCGCTGTAGCTTCCGAAGTCGTTGCCGATGGGCAGCGACGATTGCAGCGCACCAGCCGTGACCGGGAACGTGGCCGACGCGGTGCCACCGGCCAGGTACACGTTGCCGGCCGCGTCCAGCGCAACGCTGCGGCTGAACTCCGCGCACGCCGAGGCGCCGACCGCTTCGGACTTGCCACTCACGTACGAGGCATAGCCGAGCGTGCCCAGGTCGGCACTGAGCCTCGCGACGTAAGCAAAGCTGTTCAGCGGCGCCGGCCCCGCCGCGCAGCTGGCCGACATGGCCGTGGGCGCCGCTTGCAGGGCCGCGCTTGTGGTCGGCAGGTTGGTGGTGAATGCCTGGCCCGTGATCCAGGCGGCGCCGCTCGCATCGAGCGCCATGCCCAACGCCGTGTTGCCTTGCGTCGAGGCATTCGCCTGTGGGTTGTCGACACCGTAGTAGCTTGCTGCCACCAGCTGCGGCGCGCCCTGGGCGAGCGGGCTGAAGCGTGCCACGAAGGCGGCCCGGCCGGTGGCCAGCGTCGCCTTGTACGCACCGGCCGTGGTCGGCAGCCCCGGGCCCGCCGTGCCGGCCAGCACCGGTGCGCCGTTCGCGTCGAGCGCAATGGCCTGGGCCTCGGCCGAACCGGTGCCACCGAAGAACGTGGAATGGCGCAGCGCCGAGCCGTCGGGCGACAGGACCGCCAGGTAGGCGCTCCCCGCGCCTTTGAACGTGCTCTGCGCGGCGCCGGCCGTGACCGGGAAGTCGGGCGAGTTGGTGCTGCCCGTGATGTAGGCGTTGCCGGCCGCATCGACCGCAATGCCGGTGGCGTAGTCGTTGACACTGCCGCCGATGAAGGTCGAGTAGATCAAGGTTCCCGACGCGTCGAACTTCGTCACGACCAGGTTGCGCACGTAGCGGCCGAGGTTCTTGCGCGTGGCCTGCCAGGCATTGCCCGAGACCGGCCAGTCTTCCGAGCCGGACTGGCCGGCGACATAGGCGTTGCCCTGGGCATCGAGCGCCATGGCACCGACCTGGTCGTCGTGCACGCCGCCGAGCAAGGTCGAGTAGAGCAGCTTGAACACCGGGTCGATGACCAGCGGGTGGCGCTTGTCGTACTCGGGCAGCGCAAAGCTCAACTCGCGCGCGCCGTCGAGCACGTAACGCCCGTCGAGCACCTTCTTCTGGCCGTGGATGTTCTGGTAGAGCACCGGCCGGTGCAAGCGCAGCACACCGTTCGCGCCGTCGAGCAGCAGGTCGCCGTTGTCGGCAATGGCCGGTGCGTTGGCCCCGCCTACATGCAGCCGGACGCGCGACGCGTCGGCACCGGGCTGCACGACGAGGTCGAACTCCAGCTCGCCCTGGCGGCTGTAGTAGACGAGGTCGATGCCGGGGTACAGCCCGGCGTAGCGCAACTGCCGAAAGCGCGGCACGCCGCGAACCCAGCGGGACGCGTCGGCGCCCACGAGGTAACTCGCCTGCCCCGGTGCGGGCTCGCGCTCTTCGAAGCGGCCACCGGCGTGCGCACCGACGAAGCGCAGTTGCGCGCGTGCGGTGGTGCTGGCCGTGGTGATGGAAGCAGGCTCGGGCACTGTCGGCGCGCCGGCACGGCCCGTCGCGCTCAGCGCCGCCAGCGCGATGCCGTCATCGAACACCTCGACGCTGTGCCGCGGGCCGCGCGACACGTAGCGCACGGCCTTCGCGGCCTGGCCGCGGTTCGGCTCGAACTGCAGGTACTGGGCCGCAGCGTCACGGGCTTTGACTGCGCGCAGCGCTGCGGCGGTCGGTGCGGAAACAGGTGCAGCGATTGCCGTTGTCGGCGTGGGGCCGCTCGGCGAACGCCACAACGCCCAGGTCGCGAGCCCGACGACGACCAAAAGCATCAGCGCCATCCGCGCCCTAGACGCCCTAGGCGCCCTAGGCGCCCTAGGCGCCGAGCCTGGCCTCCAAGGCGCCACGCGTGTCGGCACAGCGCCGTTGTGGCCGATGTCGATTCGATTCATGCCCTGCTCCCCATTGCTGATTTGCTGACTCGCAGCATGCGGCGCACAGCGCGCGGCAGACAAGCGCGCAGGGGTGACACGGGGGTGACATGGGGTATTGCGCGGAGCAGGCTGCCGGCAGTCAAGTGGGCGTCCTGAGACGTTCCAATAAAAGACCCCCAAGTCGTTGATCTACTTGGGGGCTTTGAGACTTTGCGGGACGTTCTGGGACGTCTTCAAATCATCGTCTGGTGGCTGGGGTCACTTGAACGTCTTGCGCAACTGGAACAGCCAAGGAAGCCAGAAGCGAAAAATTCATCGTTCGCCGCCCTCCGCCGCTGCCAGCACTTGCAGCACCGAGCGGAGGGCCCGCTCGTACACCTCGTCGACCCCCACTCGTGCGCCTGCCTGCAGCGCCGTGGGCAGCCGCATCGCCACAGCCGGAGCGGCCGCGCGCAAGGCCGCCAGCGTGACCCACGGCGCGTCTGCACCGCCGAGGGCGATGCCGGCGAATCGGCCCGCAGCGTCGAACACTGCGCCACCCCGCGCGCCCGCCGAGCCAGGGATGCCGAGACGCGGCGCCGACGCATCGGCACGCACCGCGCCCACGAAGCCGGGGTGAAGCCGCGGCCACTGCGGCAGTGCATCGGCGCCCTCGGCGTAGTCCACCACGTAGCCGGGGCTGCCCGCGAACGGGTCGCGCTGCGCTGCCTCGAAGGCCGGGTCGGCCGGCAGCGGCGTGGCGACTTCGAGAACGACGAGGCCGAGCCCGTCGAGTGGCTCCACCACATGCGCGCGAACGGTCTGACCCACCCCGTTGCGCAGCCAGATCCGGCGCTGCCCGGCCAGCGGCCCGGCCGTTGCCAGTGCGCTGCGCCCGGCGTTGAACAGCACCGCCGTGCCGACACGCCGCGCCGCGTCCAGGCCGGCCATGTCGGGCGCGCTACCGCTGGCGTGGGGCGCCATGCGGTGCGGTAGATCGAGCAACACACCGCGGGCTTGCGGCGCGCCGGTGCTCAGTTCGAGCCGGGTCAACGCCAACACCTTGTCGGCTGGCGCGCGTTCAAGCGCACGGTCGATCACTTGTTGCGCCGCAGTGCGCTGCCCACCGGTCTGCAGCAGCCACGCATAGAGGCCGCTGGCGGCGGGCTCGTCGTCGTGGCCGCCAGCGGCATGTGCCGCGAACGCCAGTGCTTGCCGGTACTGGCCGGCCTGCATCAGCGCGCGCACCTGCGTCATCTCGGTGTCGCCCGCGTGCAGCAGCATCGCCGCGGCTTCCAGCGGCGCTGTGGCGGCTTGCGCATCGCCACGTTCGAGCGCGGCCTCGGCCTGCATCAGCAGGGCCAGCCGGGCCGGCGCGCGGCGCGCCTCGGCCTCGCGCACGTCGTTGGTCCGAGCGGCGGCTGTGGTGGGCTGCGCAAGCGCTTGGGCGCCGCAGCAAGACAGCACAGTGACTGCCAACGCCGAGTTCAGCACCCAGCGCCGGCAGGCCGGGCTGGCGACCTTCAAGGCAGCTTCGTGATGCGCGGAATGTTCAGCGCAGGCAACGCTGAGTCATAGGGCAGGTTCGGCGACTTGTAGCCAGCGCTCAGGTAGGCCACGAGCGCGTCGATGTCTTGCGCGCCACCGAGCGCACTGGCGCCGCCAGTGAGCACCGTGAAGCCATCGCCCCCGGTGGCAAGAAAGTTGTTCACCGTGACGCGGTAGGTGCGGGTCGGGTTCAGCACCACGCCGTTCGTCACCACGATCTCGGGGGCGGCCGTCGCCACCGGCGGCACCACGGTCACGTCCGTCGGCGTGAGCACCAGCTCCCGAATCTTCGAGCACGCCGCCGCACCCGCGCTCCACGAATAACGCATGCCGTTCGAGACCTGCAGGATGCGCTGCGTGCCCTGGCCCAGGCAGCCGACGAACTGCTGCTCCAGCAGGTTCTTCAACTGCTGTGCGGTGAGCGTGAGCGTGACCAGGCTGTTGCCGAAGGGCTGCACGGTGAAGGCGTTGCCGTAGGTCACGTCGTACGGGTAGGCCGTGCCCACGAAGCCCGGAGTGCGCACGCCGCCCGGGTTCATGAAGGCCGCCACCGCACCGCCCAGACTCGCGGGCTGAGTGGCTGCCAGTTGGGCATCGGCGATCAGGCTGCCAGCCGGCATTTCACCGGCCGCATTGCCACTGTTGGGCAAGGCGGTGGTGATGCTGCCGATCACGGCATTCGCCAGCGGCGAGACGAGCGCGTTGTAGCCGTCGACCACGTTCTTGACGCTCGGGTCGGCGGTGATGGCGGCGTTGATGCCCGCGTCGGTGCGGTCCACGAGCCGGTTCGTGGCACTCACGGCCGTCACGTCGCGGGTGACTGAATCGAGCGTGAGGTCGATGTCGGTCAGCACGCGGCCAAAGGCGCTGGCGCTCGTCACAGGTACCAGGCGGCCGGTGCTGTTGGCCAGGCCGGTCGGGCGTGGCGTGCTCACGGCCACACCGCTCACGAGCTTCACGTCGACCGTGTTCGCCGAGCAGTTGTAGGCCGCGTGCGTGTGCCCGCTGATGACCAGATCGACCGCGTTGTCGAGCCGCTTGACGATGGCGCCGAGGTCGGACTCGCTGCCGTCGCTGTTCTTCAGGTTGCCGTCGCAGCCATTGATGTCGCCCACATTCGGGCTGGTCTGGAAGCCGCCCTGGTGCACGAGCACGACGATGGCTTCGATGCCGCGGGCGCGCAGTTGCGGCACCAATGCGTTGACCGTGTCGGCCTCGTCGCGGAACGACAACCCGGCCACGCCGGTCGGTGTGACGATGCTGGGCGTGCCCTTGAGCGTCATGCCGATGAACGCGACCCGCACGCCGTTGAAGGTCTTGATGCCGTAGGGGGCGAACAGCGTCTTGCCGGTGGCCGACTCGACCACGTTCGCCGACAGCCACTTGAAGCGAGCGCCGTCGAAGGTGCCCGGTGCACCGGAGCCCAGGCCCTTGCAGCTGTTCGCATCGGGCACGCCGTTCGTGAGCTTGCAACCGCCGCTCTGCAGGCGCTTCAGTTCGGCCGAGCCCTTGTCGAATTCGTGGTTGCCGACCGCGTTGAACTCCAGGCCGATGCGGTTCATCACCTCGACCGCCGGCTCGTCGAAGAACAGCGCCGAGATCAACGGCGAAGCGCCGATGAAGTCACCCGCGCCCACGACCACGTTGAGCGGGTTGGTGGCCTTCATGCGCGCAACGTAGGCGGCCAGGTACTCGGCGCCGCCCACGGCCGGCCGTTGCGCCGACGGAAACGTGGTGTTGATGCCGAAGGTGCCGGGCGTTTGCAGCGTGCCGTGGAAGTCATTGAAGCCGATGAGCTTGACGGTGATCGGCGCGGCGTGGGAGGCCACGCTGGCGCAAGCCGCGATGGCGGCGAACGCGCCAAGTGCGCAAGCCTTGCGCGCCTTCAAGAGCGGCCGGAGCGGCTTGATGGAATGAGGTTTCATGATCGTTCCTTCGAATCGGATTGGGAGCGCGTGACGATGCAAGAGCGGCGCGTCAGCGCGCATGCAGCGAGCGGTTGCGCAGGCGCAGGCCCATCAGGCCCAGGCCGGCCAGCATGGCCAGTCCGGTGGCGGGCTCGGGCACGGCGCTGACCGTCAGCTGCACCGCGCCGACGGTCGAGTTCAACGGCAGCCCGGCCGCTTGCACCGACTGGTCGAGCCGACCGCTGATCTGGTAAGCGCCGGCGCCGAGCGTCAGCACGGCGTGGCTGAACGATGCGTTGGCAAGCGCCGCGTCAAAGCCTTCACCGAGGTAGGCCGCCGTGTCGATGCTGGTGACGGCGACCGGGCCGGTCGAACCGATGGACGCGCCCGCGTTGAAGAGCAGGAACGTGTCACCGGCAAAGCCCGCGTCCACCACGGTGAGCTGGCCGACCTGGCCCGCGCCGATGGTGAAGCTGAAGCTCAGCGGCGTGCCGAACGCAGCCGCCAGCGAGTTGCTGTCGTCGATCCATTCGGTGCCGCCGGACACGGCGTCGAGATCGCTCACGTCGAAGCGCTGCCACTGGCCGTAACCCGCCTGGCCGCTGGTTGTCGCAAGCGCAACGTCGGTCGCGAATGCCGGCGTGGCTGCAGCGGCAAGCAGGGCCGCGAAGGCCAGCGTGGTGCGCGCGCGGCGCTTCGAGAGGTGGGGGTGGCGCATGGGTCGCTCTCCGGATGTCGTGTCGAGGTTTCGAGCCGCTGCGAACGCGGCTCGGGTGACATGACTATCTGCGGCGGGCGTGACTTGCGCGTGACTGCCACGCGCTCATTGCATGGGCCGATGCGTCGGCACCGGCCTGCCGTGGCGCGGTTTACTGCGTTTGCACCGCCGACGAGATCACCACGTTCGGCGTGGGCGTGCAATCGCCGCTGGGCAGGAAGAACGGGATCACGGCGCAGGGTGCCGTGGCGATGGCCGACACCGCCAGCGTCGAGCCGGTGACGCTGCCGAACACCGCGTAGCCTGCACCGTTGATGGCGCTCGGGTCGAGCACCGTGCTGTTGTCGGCGAGGTTGATGAAGAACTGCGACGTGGCCGAATCGACCACGCCGGTGCGCGCCATCGCGACCGTCCACTGTGTGTTGCTCAAGCCCTTGTTGGCCTCCAGCGTGATGGGGGCAGAGGTCGCCTTCGGCGTGGGCACGACTGTGGCCACCGGTGCCGCATAGCCACCCGCCTGCACCACGAAGCCCGGCGACACGCGGTGGAACACCGTGCCGTCATAGAAGCCGCTGTTCACGTAGGCCAGGAAGTTGGCGACCGTGATCGGCGCCTTGTCCGGTGCAAGCGTCATCACGATCACGCCGCTGACACCGGCGCCGTTGCTCACCGTCATCGTCACCTGCGGAACCGCCACGCTGACGTCGACCGAGCCCAGAGCCGCACCAGTGGCGGTGGCGGTGACTGCGATCTTCGCGCTGCCGGTGGCGGCCACCGTGCATTGGTAGTACGCCGTGGTGGTGGTGCTCACGTTCGGCGCGGTGGTGCTCAACACGGCGTTGCTGCAGGTGGCAGGGCTGATGGCGATGCTGCCCGCGTCGAGCCGGCTGCCGGTGACGGTGAGGAGCACGCGCTGGCCGTACTTCAGGGTGCCCGCGGTCACCGCGACCGAGGCCACGCTCGGGCCTGTTCCAACGGCGTTGGGAACGTCGTTAGAGCCACCACCGCCGCCGCAGGCAGTCAGGGCGGCAGCGGCGGCGGCTGTCAATGCGCGCAGGATGCAGCGCGCAGAGAGGCTCGATTGCAAAGGGCGTGCGGGGCGTGTGGCGTGCGTCATGGGGGCGTCGTTGGGTGCATCAGCGATGCGGTGCCCATGAACCTATCACGCCGCCATGACAAGCCGCATGACGAGCCCGCGTCGATTGGGTGTCAGGTCGCAACAAGTCTTTCGATTGACGAAGACCCCGCGTGTCGTGAGCCGAACGGACTATTCGCGATGACGTTCTGTCATTCACGGCAGGGACACATCGGCTTCCTACGATCCACCGTCTTTCACCCGCCCCACCTCCATTGTCGCCATGACTCATTCCAAGCGGCACCCTGCCGTCGCCCGCACCCTCGGCGGCTTCACCTTGCTGGAGCTGCTGGTGGTCATGGTCATCATCGGCCTGCTCGCCGGCTACGTGGGGCCGAAGCTGTTCGGGCAGATCGGCAAGTCGGAGGTCAAGGTGGCTCGGGCGCAGATCGAAGGCCTGGCCAAGTCGCTCGACCAGTACCGCATCGACATCGGCCGCTACCCGAGCACCCAGCAAGGCCTGGACGCGCTGGTACTGAAGCCTGCCGACGAGCCGCGCTGGGCAGGCCCCTACCTCGCCAAGAGCGTGCCACTGGACCCGTGGGGCAACGCCTACCGGTATGTGTCGCCCGGCGAGCATGGCGACTACGACCTGCTCTCGTACGGGCACGATGGCCGCCCGGGCGGCAGCGGCGAAGACGCTGACCTCGTGAGCTGGTGACGCGTCGGCCCGCATCCGCCACCATGCCCAATTTTCACCTGCGCATCGCCGATGCGAACCGCGGCAGCGTGTCGCTTCGGGTCGCGGCCGTCGACCGCCATGCCGCCGTGCGCGCGGCTGGGGTGGTGCCGGCGCAGGTGTTGTCGGTGGAGCTCGAAGGCGCTGCGCAGGCGGCTTCAAGTGCGAACTTCGCGGCCGACCGCAGCGCCCACGGATCGACGCGAACCCGGCGCTTCCCGCTGCGCCTGTTCAGCCGCGAGTTGGCGGTGCTGCTGCATGCCGGCATTCCGCTGCTCGAAGGGCTCGTCACCTTGCGCGAGAAGGAATCGTCGCCCACGGTCGCGGCCACGCTCGGCGCGGTGGTGGCCGCCTTGCAGACCGGCCAGCCCTTGTCGGCCGCGTTGCGCTCGCAGCCGCAGGCGTTCGACGCGCTGTTCATCGCGGTGGTCGAGTCGGCCGAGCGCACCGGGCAGACCGAACGGGCGCTGCGCGAGCACGCTGCGTACCTGGCTTCCGTCGAAGACCTGCGCAGCAAGCTCGTCAGCGCGAGCATCTACCCTGCCATGCTGATCGTTGCCGGCACGGCCGTGGTGCTGTTCCTTCTGCTGTTCGTGATGCCGCGCTTCGCGGGCCTGCTGGAAGGCACGGCCGGTGGGGCGCGTGATCTTCCCGCTGCATCACGCTGGCTGATCGACATCGGCCGTGCGAGCGGCGCCCACCCGTGGGCCACCATCGCGCTCGGCGTGGCGCTGCTGTGTGCCCCGGTGCTCGCATGGCGCGACGAGCGTGTGCGCAACGCGCTCACCGGCCGGCTCTGGCGCCTGCCCCTTCTCGGCCCGAAGCTGCACTTGCTGGCGCTCGCGCAGTTCTACCGCACCGGCAGCATGCTGCTCGGCGCAGGCGTGCCTCTGGTGCCCGCACTGCACGCCGCGCGCGGTGTGATCGCAGCGCGCCTGCGGCCCGCGCTCGACGCAGCCACGCAAACCGTGACGCAAGGCGAGCGCCTGTCTGCCGCACTCGAACAGCAAGGCCTGACCACGCCGGTTGCGCTGCGCATGCTGCGCGTCGGCGAACGCAGCGGTGAGCTGGCGCAGATGCTCGGTCAGGCGGCCGCGTTTCACGACGACGAGATCGCGCACCTGACCGACCTGGTCACGCGCCTCGTGAACCCGTTGCTGATGCTCGTGATGGGCCTGGTGATCGGCGGCATCGTGGTGCTGATGTACCTGCCGATCTTCCAGCTCGTGGAGCAGGTGCCATGACGGCGGCGGTGCTGGCCTTCACGGCGCAGGGCGGCGTGAATCAGCCCACGGCGCAGGGCGGCGTGAATCAGCCCACGCCGGCCCCCGGCCCTGCGGAAACGTCGCCGACCGACCTGGCGCATTGGCTGCCGGCTGACGCCGCGCCGTGGCGGCCGTGCTTCGAGCGCTGGCCGCAAGCCGAGGCGCAGCGTTGGCGCGCGGTGCTGGCCGAGTCCGCACACGGCACGTATGCGCTGCTGGCCGACCACGCGCCCGACGCACTGCTGCGCCAGCGCGTCGAGCAGCGTTTGCAGCGTGGCGTGCGTTGGGTGGTCTGCACGGCACCGGCCATCGACGCCTGGCTCGGCGCCGGCGCAGTGGGCTTTCGCGCGCTGGCGCAGATCGACGACGGCTTCAGCACGGCCGGCGGCGCGAGCCAGACCACCGAGTTGTCAGCACTGCACTTGGCCGAACAGGCCAGCCCGCTGGTGCGCCTGCTCGACTCGACCCTCTACGACGCGCTGCAGGACGGCGCCAGCGACATCCACATCGAGTGCACCGCGCAGGGCCTGCGCATCAAGTACCGCATCGACGGCGTGATGCTCGATGTGCGCAACGTTGACGGCACCGCAGTGGCCGAGCAGATCGTCTCGCGCCTGAAGGTCATGGCCGAGCTCGACATCGGCGAGCGCCGCCTGCCGCAGGACGGCCGCTTCAAGCTGCGCATGAACGGCCGCGACATCGACTTCCGCCTGTCCATCATGCCCAGCGTGTTCGGTGAAGACGCGGTGGTGCGCGTGCTCGACCGGGCGCAGATCGCGAAGCAAGGCCAGCTGACGCTCGATGCGCTCGGCTTCCCCGCCGACGCGCGCGACACCATTCGCGCGCTGGCGCGCCAGCCCTACGGCATGCTGCTCGTGACCGGCCCGACCGGCAGCGGCAAGACGACCACGCTCTACGCCGCGATCTCCGAGGTGAACACCGGGCGCGACAAGATCATCACGATCGAAGACCCGGTCGAGTACGAACTCGCTGGCGTGGTGCAGATCCCGGTGAACGAGAAGAAGGGCCTGACATTCGCGCGCGGCCTGCGCTCGGTGCTGCGCCACGACCCCGACCGCGTGATGGTCGGCGAGATCCGCGATGCCGAGACGGCGCAGATCGCGGTGCAGGCGGCCTTGACCGGCCACCTGGTGTTCAGCACCGTGCATGCCAACAACGCATTCGACGTGGTCGGCCGCTTCATGCACATGGGGCTGGACCTCTACAACGTGCTGTCGGCCTTGAACGGCGTGGTGGCGCAGCGGCTCATGCGCATCAACTGCACGCACTGCGCACGGCCCGTGGAGCCGGCGCGCGAGTTGCTCGTGCAGCTGGGCATCGAGCCGTCGACCGCCCACCGGTTCCGTGCCGGCGCAGGTTGCACGCACTGCCGGGGCACGGGCTACAAGGGCCGCCAGGCGGTGGCCGAGCTGCTGCTGCTCGACGACGAACTGCGCGACCTGATCGCCAGCCGCGCGCCGATGGGCAGTGTCAAGCTGTTCGCGCGCGAGCGCGGCATGCGCACGCTGCGCGACGCGGCCGTGGCGCTCGTGTGCCAGGGCGCGAGCACGCTGGAGGAGCTGGACCGTGTCACCCTCGCCGACTGACCCGTCGCCTTGCGCACCACCTGCCGCGCCAGCCACGCTTGCAAGCGGCGCACGCGCTGGCGCCTGGCCCGAACGCGTGCTTCGGCGGCTTCGGCGCGCCACGGGCCGCAGTGCCGCGTACACGCTGTTCGTGCAGGCCGGCGGCGTGATCGCATGGGGCCCGGTGGCGCAGGCCGAGGCCGACGCATCCCGCGCGCACAGCGCGTTGCACATCAGCACCGCCGAGTGGTGCGCTGCACACCCCGGGCAGGCCGCCGCCCTGGTCGTCTCCGGCCACCTGCTGTTCAGCCTGCACGTGAGCACGGCGCTGCCGCTGACCGATGCGGCAGCCTTGCGCGCCTACGCACAACAGCAGTTCAGCCACTACCACGGCGGCCAAGCGCAGGCGTGGCCGCTGGCCGTTTGGCAGGACGCGCATCAGCGGGTGGCCTGCGCGCTGCACGGCATCGACCTCACGGCCTTGCGCGCCCAGGCCGAGGCGCATGACGTGCGCCTGCGCTGCATGCTGCCCGCATGGGCGGTGGCGTTGCAATCGGCCCGACATCAGGTGCCTGCGCTTGCCCGCGGGCGCTGCGCCGTCGTGCTGGTCGAAGGCACGCTGGTCACCTGGATGGCGCTGCACGGCGGCACGCTGGTGGGCCTGCGCGAACGCTTTCTGCACACCCCGACCACGGCGGCCCTGACCGCGCTGCTGGCCGAGCTGACCGCCGAGTTCAGCTTGCTCGGGTTGCTCGAACAGCAGCCCGTGGTGCTGGGCTACGGGCTGAACGATGCACTCGCCACGCGCATTGATGAGGCGGCACTGCCCTTCCAGACTCTGGGCTCACTCGCCGACACAACGCCCGCATGGCATTGGGTCGCGGCTGCGGCGAGCGCACGCCAATGACGCGGCTGCCCCGCCCCGACTTCCTGGCCCACGCGCCCCGGCCCGGCCTGCTGGCCTGGGCCGCTGCCGGCACCGGCGCGCTGGTGCTGGCGGTCGGCGTGGCCGACGTGCTGGGCCTGCAGAGCGGCATCGCACAGCAGCAGCAGCGCCTTGCGGCAGCCCAGGTCCACGCGCAGACCGCACCGAACCGCACCGCGCACGCGCCTGCCGCTGCGCCGCCCGACACCCGAGCCGCCGACGCGGAATCGCGCGTGCTGCGCCGCCTCGCCTACCCTTGGCAGCAGCTCTTCACCACGCTGGAAGAGGCCACCCCGACCGGGGTGCAATGGCTCGCACTCGACCACGGCACCGACCGGGCCGACCTGCGGCTTGCCGGGCAGGCCCGCGATGCAGCCCAAGCGCTGGCGCTCGTGGATGCGCTGGCAGCTTGGGCAGGCTGGTCCGACGTGGTGCTGCGCAAGCTCACACTTCGCGAGCCGCTCGGCGGCGCGGCCATGAACCCGGTGAACCGGGTCAACTCGGCCAGCACGGCAATCGAAGCCAGCATGGGCGGCACACCCGCGCTGTTCGAGGTCGAGGCGCAGTTCGACACGCCGGCCCGGCTTGCAGTGCCCACCTCGCCATCGGCCCCAGGGCGGGCGAGAGCGCCATGACCCCGATGAATGCCACTGTGGCAACGGTCGGCGCGCCAAGCTCGCTGGCACACATCGCCGCCTGGCGCCGCGCCCTCGCCGGCATGGCCTGGCGCGAGAGCGCGGCGCGTTGGGGATGGCCGGGTGCGATGGGCGCGTTGTGCCTGGCGGCAGCGGCCGTGCTGGCGTTCGCCGTTGTGCCCGCCCAGCAGCGCGCGTTGGCCGATCTGGCGCGGCGCACCGCCAACGCCACGCAGCTCGCCGCACGCGATGCGGTGCGCGCGCGCAGCGCCGATGCGGCTGGCCCACCCGGTCACCGGCTCGCAGCCACCTTGCCGGACGCGGGCACCCGCCAGGAGCGCGTGGCTGCCCTGCTGACGTGCGCGGCCGAGGCGGGCGTGGCAACGCGCAGCGCCGAGTTCAAGGTCGTGCGCGAACCCGCTGCCGCGCAGCTGCAGTACAGCGTCACCCTGCCGGTGAGCGGCCGGTATGCCGCCGTGCGCGGTTTCATCGAAGCGGCCTTGCGGGCAGACGCGGCCCTGAGCCTCGACCGCCTGCAACTGCGGCGTGCGTCCGCCACTGCCACCCTGATCGACGCCGAACTGGTGTGGTCTTTTCACATGCGCGCCGAGCCCGCCGTGCAGCCAGCCGGCAACGTGCAGCCATGACGCGCGTCGCCACCACCAGGCGCCACCAGGTGCTCGGAGCGGTGCTTGCCGCGACCATGGCTGCGACCGCATGGCTGGCCCTGCAACCGGACGAAGACACCGCCATCGCGCGCCCGCCGCCGCCACGCACCACCGCAGCGGCGGCACCCACGTCAACGCTGTCCACCCCCGCGACCCGATTCAGGCCAGAGCGCGTGACCGCAACCGCATCCCCAACCGCAACCCCAACGGCAGCGACTGCAGACGCAAGCACCGCCCCACGCACCGCATGGCCTGCCGCCGGCATTGCTGCCGCCGAGTCCTGGGGCCTGCCGCCGCCGCCACCGCCGCCGACCCGTGTTGCCGCTGCGCCGTCAATGAAGGCCCCGCCCGCAGAGCCCGAGGCGCCGCGTGCACCGCCCTTCCCATACACGCTGATCGGCCAGCTCGACGACGGCCGCCCGCAGGCCTTGCTGACCGGCCCGTTGCGTTCGCTCGCCGTCGGTGCAGGCGAGGTGGTGGACGGTCAGTGGCGCATCGACGCTGTTCAAGCGCAAAGCATCACCCTCACCTGGCTGCCCGGTGGGCAGCGCCAGACCCTCGGCTTCAAGCCTTCCTGACACGTCCACCGTTCCCGATGCCCTTGCGCCTGTCCATGCCCCCCTGCTTTGACCTGCCCCGAACCGCTCACGCTGCGACCGCCCTGGCCATGGCCGCGCTGCTGCTGGCCGGCTGTGCCAACCCCGCACTGCGCAGCGCGCAACAGCTCGCGCTGGCGGGGCAGCACGAGCAGTCGCTCGCCGTGCTCGACAGCGCGGCGCGCACCGACCCGGCCGACAACGCGCTGCGCACTGCGCTGCTGCGCGAACGCGAACTCGCGATCACGCAGCTCGCGAACCAGGGCGACAGTGCCCGCACCGCCGGCCAGTTGCCGGCCGCACGCGCCGCGCTGGCGCGCCTGCAGGCCATCGACCCGACGCACCCGCGCACCCTGGGCCTGGCCCGTGAACTCGACCGCGCCGCGCGCCTCGCCGTGCTCACCACCGATGCCCAGCGCGCGCTCGCCACCAACCGCGCGGCCGATGCGCAAGCCGCCCTGCGCAACATCCTGGCCGAGCAGCCCGGCCATCCGGCCGCGCGCGAACTGCAGCAGCAGCTGGCCCGCCTGGCGCCCCCGCCGCCCGCGCCCAGCCTGTTGTCGGCCGAGTTCCAGAAGCCGGTGTCGCTGGAGTTCCGTGATGCCACGCTTCGCAGCGTGTTCGAGACGCTCGGCCGCTCATCGGGCGTGAACTTCGCATTCGACAAGGACGTGCGCACCGACGTGCGCATCAGCATCTCGCTGAAGAACGTGTCGCTCGACGAAGCGATGCGCGTGATCCTCGCCACCCAGCAGCTCGACCGCAAGCTGCTCAACGACAGCTCGGTCTTCATCTACCCCGGCACCCCGAACAAGCAGCGCGAATACCAGGAGCTGGTGACGCGCAGCTTCTACCTCGTCAACGCCGACGTGAAGCAGGCGCAACTGCTCATCAAGACGATGGCCAAGACGCGCGACGTGTTCATCGACGAGCGCCTGAACCTGATGATCGTTCGCGACACGCCCGAGGTGGTGCGCCTGACCGAGCGGCTGATCGCCTCCATCGACCTGGCCGAGCCCGAGGTGCTGCTCGAGGTCGAGGTGATGGAGATCGCCACCAACCGCTTCAACGAACTCGGGCTGCAGTGGCCCACCGAAATCAGCTACGGCATTCCGGGCGGTGTGGATGCGTTCGGTGGCGTCACCGGCGCGCCAGCCAGCGCGCTGTGGTCGCAGCGCGGTGAGTTCCGCGCCAGCATCGCCAACCCGGCCGTGCTGGCCACCTTGCGCGGCACCTCGGGCAACGCATCGCTCATCGCCAACCCGCGGCTGCGCGCCCGCAACCGCGAAAAGGCGCGCGTGCAGATCGGCGAGAAGCTGCCGGTGTTCACGACGACCTCGACCGCCAACGTGGGCGTGAGCGCGTCGGTGAGCTACATCGATGTCGGCCTGAAGCTCGAGGTCGAGCCGAGCGTGCAGCTCGACAACGACGTGGTGATGAAGGTCAACCTCGAGGTCAGCAACCTGATCGGCCAGGTCAACGGCCCGCAAGGCTCGATCGCGTACCGCGTGGGCACGCGCAACGCCACCACCTCGCTGCGCCTGCGCGACGGCGAGACGCAGGTGCTCGCCGGCCTCATCAACAACGAAGATCGCAAGAGCGTGGCCGGTGTGCCCGGAGTGTCCGAGCTGCCCGTCGTCGGGCGCCTGTTCGGCGTGCACGGTGACACCACGAACAAGACCGAGGTGGTGCTGCTGATCACACCGCACGTGGTGCGCAACCTCGGCCTGCCCGACGCGGCCACGCTCACGCTCGACGCCGGTGTCGATGCGAACCCGGGTGCAGCGGCGATGCGGCTGCGCTCGGCGTCGAAGGTGGCGGTCGCGGGTGCGGGCGGTGCGGCATCGGCGCCTGCGACGCCTGCAGCGACCGCAGGCGAGGCCGTGGTCGAAGTCTCGACCAGCGGCGACGTGGCCGCCGGCGAGACCGTGAGCGTGACCTTGCAGAACCAGTCCGTCGCCACCATCACCGGGGAGTTGCAGTTCGACGCCGACCTGCTGCAAGCCACCGACGGCTCGGTCGGTGGCCGCGTGGCGTTCCAGCTCGAGCCGCGCGGCAACGCGGTGGTGGTGCTGCGCGCCATGCCCACGGCCGCCGGCAAGAGCACCGACGTAGCGTTGCAAGGCTTGGCGGCCAGCGGCGTCAAGGGCGGCGACCCGTCCGTGCGCAGCGTCGGCCAGACCGGCATTCGCGTCGTCGCGCGGTGAGCCATGCACGGCTTGCGACGAACACGGTGGTCGCGCGATGCGCGCGGATTCACGCTGGTCGAGATGGTCGTGGTGGTCGCCATCGTCGGCATCCTCGCGGCGGCGGCACAGCCGCTGCTGGCGTTGTCAGTGCGCCGCCAGCAGGAGCTCACGCTGCGCCAGAACCTGCGCGCACTGCGCAGCGCCATCGACGCGCACAAGGCAGCGGTCAGCGAAGGCCGCATCACGGTACCGGCCGGTGCCAGCGGCTACCCACCGTCGCTCGAAGCGCTCGTCGAGGGTGTAGCCACCAGCGCCTCGGGGGCGGGCTCGGGCACGACTTCGGGCGCGGCCCCAGGTGCGGCCCCAGGTACCGCCGTCAGCAAGGTCTACTTCCTGCGCCGAATGCCCCGCAACCCGCTCGCCGATGCGGCCCTGCCCGCCGCGCAGACCTGGGCGCTGCGCGCTTACGAGAGCCCACCCGACGCGCCGCGCCCCGGGCGCGATGTGTTCGACGTGTATGTCGATTCGGACCAGCGTGGCCTCGACGGCAGCGCCGTGCGGGAGTGGTAGCGGTGCAGCACCGACCCCCGGCCGCGCGCGGCTTCACGCTGATCGAGCTGATCGTCGTGATGGCCATCGTTGCGCTGCTCGCCTCGATCGCTGCGCCGCGCTACTTTCGCAGTGTGGACCGAGCGAAAGAGAACACATTGCAGACCTCGCTGAACGTGATGCGCGACGCCATCGACCAGTTCGCGGCCGACAAAGCACGTTACCCCGACACGCTGGCTGAGCTGGTCGCAGAGAACTACCTGCGCGCGGTGCCGGAAGACCCACTCACGAACAGCACCACGAGCTGGGTTGCGGTCGCGCCACCGCCCAGTGCATTGTTCAAGGGCCGCGTACACGACGTTCGCAGCGGCATGGCCGGCCGCGCGCCGGACGGGCGTTTGTATGCCGATTGGTAAAGCGCACGTCACCCCACCGCCGCAGCGCCACCGGCGTTGGGGCGCGACGGGCTTCACCTATGTCGGGCTGCTGCTGCTGCTGGCCCTCATCGGCGCCGGCCTGGGTGCGACAGGGCAGCGCTGGAGCAGCACGCTGCACCGCGCACGCGAGGCCGAGCTCGACTTCCGGGGCCACGCCATCGAGCGCGCCGTCGCGTCGTATTGGGCCGCGTCCGCACCCGAGGGCCACGCCTTGCCGCGCAGCCTGCAAGACCTGCTCGAAGACCGGCGCAGCGGTGAATTGCAGCGCCACCTGCGCCGCCCCTACACCGACCCGTTCACCAGCCGGGCCGACTGGCAATTCATCGTGCAAGAGCCTGGCGGCGGCCTGCTGGGCGTGCGCAGCCGCGCCGCCGTGCCGCTGATGAACACACGCGGCCTGCCCGTCGGTGTCGGGCTGCGTCAGCCGCTGGTGTCGGACCTTGTCTTCGCGTTCACGGTGGCCGCCGTCACGCCTTCGACGGCGCCTGCCCGCGCCGCTGGCGCTGCTCGCGCCGCAACTGCTCCGCCGATGCCACCGGACGCGACCGAATGATCCCGATCCATAGTCTGTTCGGCCCATGCCGACACCGCGCACGGTGCGAACCGTCACTGTGCGCCGATATGCTTTCGCGTGCTTTCAAACATTGCCATGCAGACTGATCAGAGCCCTACGCCGTGGGAGGTGAGCGACCGCCACGCCGAGGCGCTGGTGCGGGTGATCGAAACCGCTGTGGAGGTGCGCCGCCGGTACCAGTTCTTCGTCTGGACGCAGAGCAACTTCCAGTCGCTGCTGCCCCACACGCTGGCCATTTGTGGCGCCTACGAGCGCAGCCGCAAGCAGGTGCAGCTCGAAGCATTCAACAGCATTTCGGTGGCACCGTCGATCATGGGCTTTCTGACCGACGGGCAGTCGGCCTTCATGCAGGGCGTGCTCGGCGCGTGGAGCGACAACCGGGGCAAGCCGCTGACCGTGAAGGTCGACGCCTTCGGCGGGCGCAACACCAGCTCGGCGCGCGACGCGTTGCAAGAGGCCGGCTTCACCGAACTCCTGGTTCACGGTGTCTCGCGGCCGCAGCGCACGAGCGAGATCGAAAGCTTCTTCATCCTGACCTCACCGCGCCAGCACGTCACCGAGCAGCACCGCACCTACATCGAACTGCTGTTGCCGCACCTGCACCGCACCTACCTGCGCGTGCAGTACCACGAGCGCGAGATCAACGACAAGGTGGCGCCGCCCGCCCAACAGCCCGGCTATTCGCGCGCCACCATCACGGCACGCGAAGAGCAAATTCTGAGCTGGGTGCGTGAAGGCATGAGCAACCAGCAGATCGGCGAGAAGCTGACGATCAGCCCGCTCACGGTGAAGAACCACGTGCAGAAGATCCTTCGCAAACTCGGTGCCACGAACCGCGCCCAGGCCGTGGCCCGTGCAATGAGCATGAACCTGCTGGGCAGTTCGTCGAACGAGGAATGAACAGACGCCGATGGGCTGCACGGACTACGTTCCCGCCTGGATGGGCCAACGCCTGTGACACAGCGGAGCGCCACACTTAAATGTGTAAGGGGTTGTCTTCGCCCGCCCCGCACGTGTTTTCAAACCGTACCCGAGGACTCTCACAATGCGCACCCGTATTTTTTCCCTGGCCTGGGTCGCTGCTCTACCAACGACTCTGCTGTTGGCCACCCCGCTCGCCCATTCGGCCAACGTGCTGACCAAAGTCACGTCTTACGGTGCCGTCAGCTTGCCCTTCACCACCGGCTACGGCTCCACGCTGACACCGGCCCAGGTGACGCCGTCGGATGTGTTCTACGAGGACT